>CAYSCH010000009.1:14246-30649 GCA_964429355.1 uncultured Planctomycetaceae bacterium
TGAACGAACAGGACTCGGTAATTGTCGGGAATCCCGAGCAATGTCCGCAGATTGGCCTCGGCCGATTCGATAATGGCCGTGAAGTTTTTCGAGCGATGGCTGATCTCAAGGACGGAACACCCGGCGCCGGGCAAGGTTACGAGTTCACGCTGAGCTTTTTCGAGAACGGGCAACGGCAATACGGCCGGTCCGGGCGAGAAGTTGTAAACGCGATCTGCCATCGTATTCTCTCACAGTAACGGGACTTGCGCCGCAATGCGGGACGCACCAATCGAGAAGTGAATCTTTTAATTTAACCACAAGGAGGGTCTTGTCCAGTGGGACGGAATCCGCCAATACCCCAACAGGGGGACATGTGTCGGGCTACCGTGACGGACCCTATTCCGCCGGCAGATCCGCCGTGCGGACTGTTACCTCCGGCAGCGAGGGCAGCGGGGCGCTCGGCACCGGCTCATACCAGAAGGTGGAGCACGACCAATCGTCTTCTGTCTCGAGGAGTCCTTCCTTGTAGGCAATCTGCTGGATCGTGATCCGGCATTCCTTCTGCCAGGCGATCGGGTCGGGCAGATGCCAGCGATACATGGAGACATAGTTGTTTTCGTTCAGGCTGCAGCCGTTGTAGGAGAACGGCGTCGCCTGGATGCCCCAGGAAAGCCCCACGTAGTCTTCGCTTCCGGTCCCGCAGATCGTGGGAAATTCCTGGTCGCCGTCCATGTAGACCTTGATCTCACCCGAGAGCGGGGGATGTAACCAATGTTGGCAGCGGCGCATCCAAGGTGCAGATGAGAAGCCGGCCGTCGACCGGCCCAAGATGAAACTGACGCAGAAGAGGAGATATGCGATGAGTACGTCGAACGGTTCCGGGTGGGTTAACGCGGTGATTCTGGTTGTGGCGGGGGGCCTGGTTTTCTACGGACTCACCCGCGGTCCAGGAAGCTGCCCGCTGGCCCCCTCTCAGCCCGCCGCCCCAACGGCCCCGATGTCCGGCGAGCCCGCCGATGCGGCGTCGACAGGGGCAGAGAAAGCCGCGTCGCTGGTGCACGCCGATGAAAGCAGCTTGGATGACATTCTCCGTGATGCCGAAGGCCCTGTGCTTGTCGATTTCTACGCCGACTGGTGTGGCCCCTGCCAGAAACTTGCACCCGTACTGGATCGGGTCGCCGAGGATCTGACCGACGGCCACATCGTCAAGGTGAACGTCGATCACAGTCCGGCGTTGGCCTCGCGCTACCAGGTCCAGTCGATCCCGACACTGCTGGTCTTCAACGACGGCAAGCTTGTCAAGCGATCCATGGGCTTCCACGACGAGGAGGAGGTCCGCCAGCTCCTCCAGTAAGAAGCCGGTCCAACGGGGCGTGCGGCCGCTTGGCCCGCACTCCCCGTTATGGTTTGTGGGCCGTCTGCAGAGGCAGGGCGGCCCCGTCTTCGATCACAACTCGGAAGCCGACGTTGTAGACCGGCTTGTGGGGATCGTAACGCCAGCGGCTTGACGAGGTGGAGTCGCGGAGCGTGTCGTTCCAGGAACCGCCGCGGACCACTTTGGCGTCGGGCTCATGGAGATCGTTGCGGCCGTCGTTCTCCCGATAGGGATAGCCCCGATAGTTTGTCCGGCACCACTCGGCCACGTTGCCATGCATGTCGTGCAGGTTCCAGGTGTTGGGCGGGAATTTGCCGCCGGGAAGACTGAAATTGAGGCCATCGCGATAGCCCGGTTCCGCACGACCGTGGTTCCACGAAGCGAGGTCTTCGTCGGCGACGTTGGCAAAGGGCTTGATGCCCGAAACACAGTTCCCTGCGGAGAAATCGGTATCTGTTCCTGCTCGGCACGCCCATTCCCATTGGGCTTCTGTGGGGAGCGTGCAGCGTAGCCCCGTTCGTGCCGAAAGCCATCGGCAGAACTCCATCGCCTGGAACCACGTGATGCGGACGACCGGTGCATCCGGCTGATTGATCGGAGTGCCGCGCCGGGTGCGATCCTTCCATCGGTCATTGATGACTCCGCTGTCGTGCTGGGAGTCGAACACGGCGTATTGCGCGTTGGTGACCTCGAGAGTTCCCATGTAGAAGGGATGATTGACGGAAACCACCGACTCGGGCCACTCGTTTACTGCGCCGTGTGCGGAGCCCATTACGAATCGTCCTGCCGGGATCCGTGCAAACGACATCGTCACGCCGCCGGTCAACTCGATTTCTTTCGTGACAGGCCCGGCGGCCTGCTGGCTGGCTGAGGCACGGAGCTCGCCCCAGGGCCAGCCTTCCAGACTGAGGGGCGCGGGCTGCGGCAGGACGGAGGCAGGCGGTTCGAAGGCTACAGCGGGGGGCAACGGCACGGGTTCCTCGTCGTGATCTTCGATTCCAGCGTAAGCGGCCTTGTAACGGCGACGATCCTCCACAAGTTGCGGTTGGGGCGGCTGGTGGCTCTCCGCCCAATTGGCCGGATAGGGCACGTTGTAGTCGATCCAGGTGTAAATCCGTTCCCATTCCTCCGGCGTCAGTTCAACGCCGTAATGTCCTTTCTTGAGCATCTGCACCAGCACGCTGGTATCGGCTTCATATTCGGCCGGCTTGGGCATGTGGTAGTCGGACTCGAAGCCGGGACGGCGCACGTAGCGCTGGAGAGCAACATACGCCGGGCTGTATTCCGTGATTGGCACGATTGTCGCGGGCGAGCCGGCCCCACGCAGGCTTTCCAGGAGCTGTTTGGATCGCAGGTCGACCACTAGCGTCGCTCCGCGGGCCGCAGGGCAAGGCCCGCCGTTGTGGCAGCCGACGCAACGGCGGTCGAGCACCGGTTGGATTTCCCGTTCGAAACTGAAGCCTCGCTCCGGGCCGAACCAGGGCTCGATCTGGGAGGGCAACTGCCCGTTGGCCGCCGATGTGTATTGCGACGGCGGCACACTGTTCTGACTTTCGTGACATCCCACGCACGACAACACCTCGCCCGGCATGGCCGTGAACCAGCTTCGCATGAGCTGCTGGGCTTTCCCTTGGGAGTCGACGGGCTGCACGAACAGGGGAGTGTTGGCGGGCACGCGAAACAGGGCCGAACCGTCTTCGTTGACCGGCACGGTTCCGAGGATTCGTTTCACATCCCAACCACCTTCCAGCGACGAAGCCCGCGTATCTCCGTTGCCGAAGTAGCGATAGTGATAGGTCCCGATGCGCAGGCGTTTGATCGAACCCGGAGGAAAACCCTTCAGCCCGGGGCCCTGGTAGATATTCGACAGGTAGACGACGGCATCCTTCTTCTCGAGGTTGAGAAGGGATGGAATCACCGGGGGCATGGGGCGGCTGCAAAGAGGAATGGGTGCCATGTACCGTCCGTCGGCAAGGGGGAACACGTTGTCGTAGACATCTGCGAGACAGAGCTCCCAATCGCTCCAGGCATCTTTCTGGCGACAGACAAGAAAGTACTTTCCCGCGCCGAGGTCTGTTCCCGGCTCAGCCAGCGGATACGGCGCGGCAAACTTGGGCCACACGTTTGTGACAAGCTCGTCCATCATCGTGGGCTCGACACGGCGTCCGTAACCGGGAATCTTCTGAATTGCGCCGGCGGCCTCATGACGCCCCCGAGCCGGATCGAGAAGGAGAATCTCACCGGCTCGCGAGACGCCGTGGTGGCCGGAGACGATGCAGGAAATCATCGTTGGATGACCGGGAATGGGACGAGGCCAATAGGTCGCGTTCGGCCAATAGGAATTGCTTCCATAGTACTCCATCTGGCCGCAACCGTCGGGATTCATGCGGAAGAGAAGACGGGAGAAATAGTGGGGCGTGTCGGCGTATTCCCAGCGGGAATACAGCACGCGCCCGTCGTGCATGACTGTGGGGTTCCAGTTGTGATCCTGATCGAAGGTCACGCGTCGTTCGCCCGTTCCGTCCGGCCGGATCAGGTGCAGGTTTCCCGCGTCGGCGCCCCCCGTGCACGGAACGGCCTGCCAGCAGGCGTTGGAGACGAAGAGGATGTTGCCGTCGGGAAGATAGCAGGGATCGTATCGCAGCAGGCCATCGTCGGGCGTGATTCGGCGCAGTCCGCTTCCGTCCAGGTGGATCTCGTAAAGGGCGCGACCGTCGGAGAAGAGGAGCCGCTTGCCATCCCAGTGCAGGTCCATGGAACTGATCGGGCCGTTGTGAACAACGATCGGCTCGACCTTCGGATCGGTCGGCGAGATGGCGACAATACGGTTTCCGATATGGTTGGGCCCACCCCAATTTGTCGCGAAGCTCGCACCGCCTTCGGCAACAAGGATGCGATCGAACTGCAGCACCGGATTGGCCGTGAGAATTGCCCGGGATTGCTCCTCCATGGCAAAAGACAGGCGGCCGAGTTCATCCGGCGGTATCGTGGCGTCCCCCAGAACCCTGTCCCAAGTCGATACGATATCCTGCTGCAGTTTTTCAATCTGTTTCAAACTCTCGGAGACTCCGCTGTAACGGTCGCCGAAGGTGGCCTGCTGATCGTTTGCGCTCAGCATGACGGAACGGCAGCGAGCTGCCAACTCGATCAGATCCTCCATGGATGCGGCGCTGCAGTAGGTTTTCCGGATCTCGGAAGCCGTAAACGTGTCAGTGGTTTTCTGCTGGATCATGTCGCACCAGGCGAGGAGCCTCTCTTGCCGGCCGGCGAGGATTTCGGCCCGGACGCCCTCACGCTCCTCGCACGCCGCGCGCACCCGCGACAGATGGCGCCGCAGTGCTGCCTGGTAACGGTCTTGAAGGTAACGGTCGGCGTGGCCCGGAAGCCAGAGGAACGGGCTGCGGGAATTGCTGTCCACCCAGACCTGATCTCGCACTTCCCAATCGATCCGCAGGCGATCGGGGCCTGAATCGAAAAGCTGCTTCGCATGAGAGAGCACGCCCTCTCGCATCGCCACCCGCCGCGACAGGTTCCCCGCACGGTTCATGTCGATCCCCGGCTGCGGCATGAAGAAGAACCGGCAAGGGTTGCCGTCATCTCCCTTCAACTCCAAGAGAATCTGACGCGATCCGGCTCCAAACTGGCCCTCCCATGGTGCGAGAGATACTCCGAGTGGACTGCGGACTGGCATTTGCTGACGTTCCGGCAGGAGCATGCCGACGGCCCTGTCGGCCATAAGTGTCAAGGAAAGGTCCTCCCGTTCAAGTGGTCGCAGGAAACGGGCATTGCGACAAACGAATACGACCTGTCCTTTGCCCGCGCCGGCAACTTCCACAACTCCGCCATCCTTCCAGGCATCCTGTTTTTGCCAGCGCAGGTGCGTACCGTCATCCGCCGCATACTCGGCGGAAAAATCGATCGTGTCGCGAGCGCGCAACTGCTCGACAAGTCTGCTATTCTCCGGCAAGGGACCGAGTGCATACCAGGAGTCGAGTTGCACGCCGATCTCGGGCAATGTGAGCCGGTCGTGCAATTGTTCCCACGCGAAGAGGGCCTCGAAGTTGGCGATCAGCGATTCTTCCCAAGCATCCTTCGCCACCCATTCGGGCTGCTGAGAGGCCGTGCGAAGTTGCTGGCGTCGGGCAAGTTCCTCGGGTGAGGGAAGTACCACGTCGTCTTCCGTACCCAACGCCTCCAGTTCGAGGCACACAGTTGCTCCGACGGCATTCTGGTTGTGCGCCGGTTCGCCCGCCATGACGTTGTAGGTGCGCCAGATACGGAACTCGATCCAGTCAACTTTCTCCGGCACAAGCGGGTTTCCGTTGTTCCTTGAAAAGGACGTGTGAAAACCACCACCGTTCTGACCGACCACCGTTGGCCCGGTGGAAAACACGGGAGCGTTGCTGAAGTCGGGCACTTGGCCCGGGCGCTCGCCGTTATTGACAACACGGATTTCGAAGTCCTGGTTGCCGCGAGCGTCAATATTGCCCGAAAAAACGCCAAGTTCGGTAATGATCTTGGGTTCCCCAAGGTAATAGGTCAGAACACTGGGCTGCCCGTCGAGAAAGGTGCGTCCCTCGGCGCCGCAACTCCCCACATCGCCATCGGTGAGCCGCTGCAGCGGGCCGCGAGCCGGCCTCCCGTCGAGCGCGACCTGCACGTTGCCCCGGGCCAGCAGATTCCGGCCGTGCATGACCAGTACGCGATCGCCCATGCTCCGGAAGCCTTCGTCCGACCGATCGTACCCCCGCGACTGAATGACTGTGTCATCTGCAGAAGCAGAACCCATCCAGGCACACAAGATCAACACGGCCAGAATCAGCTTGCATCGTGACACGGGATCCTCCGTGAGGGGAAGGCAGGGCGGGCGGGATTGTTTTGGTAGGCAATGGGGAAGGCAGCATGGTACGGTGAATTCGGTCTGGATTATAGCACGAACGGGGTGCCGTCTGCCAATTCGGTCGGGCTGTCTTCGGTTTTGCAGCCAGGACCATGGCGTGACCGGATCGAATGTGCCATCATTTCAGGCCGCCGGCCCCAGAAGACGGCCCACGACGGCACGCCATTCGGCCAATCCGCGATCCAGGCGCACCCGCTGGCCCCTTCGGTTGCCTTGATCCTGACAATCGGTACCGGTACAGGGCCTTACTTCCCGTAAGCGAACGGAAAGTGTTCGTTCTCGGTATGGGCCTCGTCGAAGGCTGCCTGGGCCTTCTTGACGACCTCCGGATTGGCGTCGGCGATATCGCTGGCTTCGCCAAGATCGACCTGGAGGTCGTAGAGTTCGAGCTGATCCTTGGGCGAGCGTTGGACCGCCTTCCATTTGCCCAGGCGTACTGCCCGCAGATTCTGGCACTCCCAGTAGAGGTAGTCGTGCTGCTTCTGCTCGCCGGGCTTGCCGAGCAGCGTCGACAGGTAACTGATGCCGTCAAGGCCTTGAGGCGGCCGAATCCCACTCAGCTCACAGGCGGTGGGCAGGAAATCCCAGAATGCGGAGACGTGGTCGGTGGTCGTCCCGGCTTCGATCCGACCAGGCCAATGAGCGATGAGTGGCACGCGGATGCCCCCGTCGTACATATCGCGTTTGATTCCGCGCAGGGGGCCGTTGCTGTCGTTGAAGTCGGGATCGTTGCCCCCTTCGCGATGAGGGCCGTTGTCGCTGCTGAACAGAACCAGTGTCTGCTGGTCGATTCCCAGGGCCTGGAGCCTCTGCAGTAGAAGGCCGACGTCGCCGTCCATGCGACTGATCATGGCCGCGTGCCCCTTCTGTGGCTCCGGCCAGTCCAGGTCGGCGTAGTCGCCGAGCGAAGGCACCTCCATGCCATTGTCTCCCGCTTCGTTGTTGGCGTGCGGGATGGTGATCGTCAAATACAGGAAGAACGGGCGATCCTTATTTTCCTCGAGAAACTGCATGGCCTCAGCCACGAAGAAGTCGTGGGAGTAGTCGTTTCGCTCAGTCGCCACACCAGCCCCATCCTCACGCGACTCGGGTACCTTGTTGGTCAGGGGGACTTTCTCGGAGTTGCGGAACAGAAATTCCGGATAGTAGTTGTGGGCATGACGCTGGCAGAGGTAGCCGAAGAAGTAGTCGAAGCCCTGCAGGTTGGGATGCCCGGTCGAACCGGGTCCACCAAGTCCCCACTTGCCGATCAAGGCTGTCTGGTAACCCGCCTTCTTGAGCAAGCTTGCGACCGTAATCGCCGTTTCCGGCAGCGGAAGCTGCCCCGTCGGCTTGATTTCCTTGTTGCCGCGCACGTACGCATGTCCGCTGTGAACGCCCGTCATCAGGCTGCAGCGTGAAGGAGCACATACCGTATTGCCCGCGTAATGGTCGGTGAACCGCAGCCCCTCGGCAGCCATCCGGTCAAGACAGGGCGTCTTGATTCTCTGCTGCCCGTAACAGCCGAGATCGCCGTAGCCCAGGTCGTCGGCCATGATGTAGATCAGGTTGGGCCGGTCGGCCGCCGAAACGAGCGAGGAGCTGCCTGGAATCACACAAAGAAGTAGGGAAACAGCAAGACGGTGCATAGAGGAGCCTGGTGGAGAGTCGAGACTGCGGATGAGCCAATACGACCTTTACTTCTAATCCCACCGGCTTGGTTTGGCAACCTTTCGCGTGGGATATATTCGGAACGGGCCAGAATAGGAAGCTATCCTGGCGTCCGGCCGATTGCCCGACTTCCCAGCAGCCCAGTGGCAACGGCCAGGGGCGCTACTCGGCCTGTTGGGAGCGGTGGCGTGACCGGCGGAGGCGAGACGCCGGTTTTTCAAGGCTGCGATTGGCTGCCGGGCGATTTCGTTTCAAGTCGCGGTTGGCCCCAATGGGCCCAATCAAAGTAGTAAGACCCGGCTGAATCAGTGATCAGGGAGAGAACGATCGATCGACCGCGCCACGGAGAGAGATCGATCTCCAGGTCGTGCCAACCCCCTGGCACAACCATTTCGTTGGCCAATTGCCGCCCGTTGACCTCGACCAGAAAGCGAACGCCGGTCGACTTGGAGCCGTCCCGCAGGCCGACACCTGTGCGAAACACGGCGGGTTCTGGGGGGAGTTGCATCGGGAACAGGACCACGGTGCGACCGCCATCCGGCGGATGGGCAAACAACCCGTGCCGTGAAACACCGCCAACGGTGCTTTCCCCGGGTTGTGCGCCTGCCGTCGCGGGGGAGAGCCACTCTTGGCCCGTCTCGTCAAGGAAGCAGACGTGGCGTTGGGCGACTGCCAGGTCGCACGGGAGCTCTACGGACTTGGGCTGCTCCCGCAAGAAGTAGACGGTGCCTGGAAACGAGGTTTCCAGAGATTGAATCGATGCGTCGCCGGTCATGGAGACCGGACCGTCTGTATCCAATCCCATCGGCCACGGTTTGCCGCCAGCGACCGACAACGTGTCGCGAATCGATCGGTCCACCTCGACTCGTGGGCGGATCCAGAGCGCCCAGTCGAAACTGGGGGAACGTTTTGGCCCCGGGTCGACCGAGAGCTCCAGATCAATACGGCGCCCCGCCCGTTCGGTCAGGTCGAGCGCAAGCGGGACCAGCGCTTCGGTCGCATGATGGGTCTGGGCAGTTCGTGTCAATTGGCCGGCTCGTGCCGCGACGCGGAAGGTAACCCCATCGCTGTTGGGCTGCCCCACGGCAGTGGTCCGCAAGGCCACGTCGGTCAGAAAGGTCAATCGACCGTCTTTGGGGAGATCGAGGGAGTATCGGAGGTACGCCGTGCCTGTGCCGCTGGCCCTCGAGGCGCCGGTTCTGGGGTCAGTCTGCGGGACCTTCCAGGGTGGATGGGCAAAAAGCCGGTCGCCCGCATCCCGTTGGAAGACGGCCCCATCGCTGCCGACCAAAGGCGCCGGACACTCGTATCCGTCGCCCTGGAAGGGCCGGGAGCCGCCGGATGCCGTCTCCAGCAGAGTGACCAGGTCGGCGGCCACCGTAATACTGCTTTCCGTGCGGACCATTGCCAGGTCGGGCAATGCAACGATGGAGCGAGCAATCATTCCCTCCGGGAGGCGGCAAACGTGGAACTGGTCAAGTGGCCACGGTGCCGACACGACCGGATACCACCGAACCGGATCCAGTCCAAAGGCGTGCCGTTTGTCATACGCCCGCCAGTCGGGAATCGCCCCGTCCGTTTCGGCCGAACCGACCCCGCTGATGGTCTGCGAGACGGTCACCCCGCCGCAAACCAGACGGCCGTCGACCGTCCGTTGCACCTGCTGGCCACCGGCGGTCCGAAACGGAAAGGCCACTGTCGCCGGCCAGTCTCGCTCAAAGTCAATGTCCAACCGCTGCTGCTGCCAGAACGAAGCCTCGTCGAAGAACTGGCGGGCAAACCCCTTCGGATCCGCCAGATCGATCCCTTGCGGTTTGAGCGTTGGGATGACCCCCCAATGTTCGTAGGCCTCGTTCCAAGCGGCATAGAT
Organism: uncultured Planctomycetaceae bacterium; assembly: GCA_964429355.1. Lineage (GTDB taxonomy): Bacteria > Planctomycetota > Planctomycetia > Pirellulales > Thermoguttaceae > JAAYAY01. The sequence continues at coordinate 24,024 of CAYSCH010000009.1, forward strand.
CTGGCCTTGCGAAGGCGAGGCGCAACCGAGGTAGCCGTTAATGATTGTGTAGGGGCGGAACAGGAAGGAGCTGATGGGGTGGGCCATCGCCAACCACTGGCGGTCCCAGGTGCCCTCCGAGTGATTCAGGCCGTAGGCGTGGCGTTGGGCGAAGGCTTCGTAACGGTAGGTAACCTCGTTGAGGCCCTCACCGCTCAAGGCGACCTCGGGCAACGCTTCGCGGAGCTGGCGGTGCAGGGCCAGATTTCCTTCGAGCATGGATAGGCCGTCAATCCTCCCGTTGTGATCGTTGTCGATGCAGAGGGTCTGGTCGAGGTGAAGGGCGTCGACGCTATGGGTTCTGCACAGTTCCACCATCCGTTTGGTGAAGAGGTCCCGCCAGGCCTTCAGGGCCGGATTGATGTAGGCGAAGCGGATTTCCGGCTCGGCTCGCGTCCAGAGCCACCATTGGCGGTCGTGGGAGCCGAAACAGTCGCGTACCTGGTACGGTTCGAACTTCTGATAGAGGGGATTCTTGGGGTCGACACCGAAATAGTTCACGTGGAGCATCACGCGGAATCCCAATTCGTGGGCCCGCCGGATGAAGGGTCCCAGGTCGTCGATGGGCTGGTCGTAGGAAGGGTAGTCGCGATCATAGCCCGCCGCCCGCCAACTTGGCACATAAAGCACGGTCTGCAGCGGATCGAGCCGGTCTGCCAGAAGATCCAGTTGGCCTTGATCGGTCCCCATGATGACCATTGTGCGAATTTCCCGAATCCAGTCGGGTTTCTGCTGTTGGATCGGCACGGGATGGAAGTGACTCACAGCCCAGTCACGATAACGGCGGGCCGGCCCGCGCCAGTCGCCTTCGTAAGTGTTCACGTGCCATGGAACGGACCGGCAGGAGGTTAGTTCGCCAAAGGGGGCATCGTTCTTGGTGATCAGCGACAGCTCCCATCCATCGCGATGTCGCCGGACGACGAGCCGCTTGTACCGGCCGGCGGGATCCTCGGCCCACACGCAGAACCCATGGTCGGGACCCTCGACGATTACGAGTTGGGCCTCCCAACTCTGCGGATAGTCAAACTGCATTTGTTCTGCCGGCATGTGACGGGTCAATCGCAAGCCCGAATGCCCTGGCACGATGATCGCGTAGTCCAGCGGAATTCGCCCGATCGACCACTGGAGGCCCCAAATTCCCGGCTTGTCGCTGGATACGGACGGTTCGAGAATCAAATCGCCAGTTGATGCATCCAGTCGAACAAGCGTCTTGGCTTCCGCTTTTTCCGGGCCTGCAAATCCCGTGTGCGTCAATGTAACGGGGGTAACGCCCAGCTTGTCCGGCCCAGTGGTGACGGTTGCGGCCGACTCAGCCCCCTCGCGATGAATGGTGAGAGCGGCGGGTGCCTGGCTCCGCTGAACAAGTTTCTCGCCCTTGGCCGTCTCAAGAGAATCAAGGCAACCGCTGGTGATTGTGGCACGAAAGCTGGGCGTGTCGACCTGGAGCGAAGACGGGCCTCCAGGCGCGGTTCCAATGGCCAGACAGATTACCAGGACTATTTCCGCTCCTGCCATGATCGACTCCCACAAGGGTTTTGGAGCCGCGAACAGCCCCACCGATTTTGCAGATCCGCGTCCATGAGAGACTCCCACAGTTTTCAGGGACTTCTCAGAGTCTTGAACTGCGGTCTATGCGCAGGGTGCGCGGATGCTATCGGTAAGGGTCGGGTCGCGGGGCTGGTCCGCATTCGGACTGATGTTCACAACAGTCTAACGCCCCGGTGCGACGAGTGCCAGTTTGCGAGTCGCCACGGCGAGACTCCCTGCCTGGAGGAGATCGCGGAGCGCCAAGAGAAGAACAGGACCAGCCCAGTTTTCCTTCAAGACCACGACGCCCCGGTTTGCTTTCGCAACGTCTGGCTCCTGCCCTCGAGGACCATGCCTTTGGTCTCTGAGGTAGCGAGGGCATATCCATTCATCAACAGGTATTGGGCGCCGCCAGGACGGTACCCTTCACTTCTGCCCGACTTCAATCAGTGGCGTGGGCATTTTCTCGCTCGTCAGATAGAGCGTCTTGCCGTCGATGCCATAACAGATCGATTCGCCCTGAATCCGTTCGGGCAGGACGATCTTGCGTGCCGAACGCGTGAGGGCCTGTTGCCAGGACTCGCCTTCATTGCGTTGGAACTCGTAGGCGTCGCCGTAGGTCAGGATGATCATGCGGCGTCCGTCGGGGGAGATATCCATGGCCGTGGCGGACGGAAAATCCAGCCTGGCAATACGCTGGGCGGAGGCAGCCGTTTTGGGCTTGAGTTTCGACCAGGCCAGTTCATAGACCAGGGTATCTGTATCCTTCTCCTTTGTTGCCAGGTAGATGCAGTCCGACACGGTATCAACGGCCACGGCCTCACAGTCGCGGTGGTCGTCTGCAAAGGAGAAGTAGAACGATTCGGTGACTGGGATCGAGTCGACCTGAACCCCGGCCTGAATGTCCGCCGGCGGCTCCTCGACCAGATGCAGGATGTGGATCATGGCCGCCAGTCCGTTGTTGCCGCAATCGCCGATCAGCAGGTATTTCTTCCCGTCACGCTGGAACGAGACGATGTCTTCCCAGTCAAAGGCGTCGACGCCTTGGAGCCGGCAGGAACCGAGGTCTCGTCCCTGAGCGTCGAACAGGAAGAGCCGGGCGTCGCCGCCGGAGTCATTGTGGGTCCAGAAAGCGCCCGGCACCCCATGGGACGAGGCGATACCGCTGCTCTCCCTGATCGCCTGGTTGGCGAGCGTGGCGATGGTCCGACCCGGACCGTAGGCAATGCGATCCGCCGGGTTTTTCGTGGTCCCCTTCTTCTTCTCCCGTCTCTGAATCTCCTCGCGGATGTAGGTCTGGTCCGCCTCGCTCAACGTTTCCAGAGGCGCCCCGACCACCCGTCCGTCGGCCCGGTGAAACCAGACCTTGCCATCCTGGAGGGTTACGAATTCAGCCTCGACCTGCTGGGTACCGGAGATGTCGGTCCAAACGCGCATTTCTCCCGTGGCCGGAACGGCGAAGGCGAGAAAGGTCACAAAAACGATCACATTGCGAGAGAAAACCACGAGGGACTCCTTCTGGGAAACCGCACCTTCAGCCAACACAGACATTCTCTGCCACGCACGGGCGGAGAACAACGAGTGGGCACAAGCTGGTGGACGGGAAAGGTCGGAATCGATTCATTCCCGCCACCGCGGCGGCACTCAGCGAGTGTGGCTCAAATGGCCTTGCGTGATGTCCGCAGGAATTCGGTCGTTACCGGGGGCGTTCATCAGGGCGGAGCGACGGCATGGCTCTTGTTGAATCAGGCGAGGACATTCAGATGAAATAAGTCGTGATAGACTTGACATTTGCGTCATTGGCAGATATCCAAGAAAGGTGGACTCCCGCCTGCACCCATGGGGCTGGTCCGTATGCTTCCGGGCGGCAGAAGCATACTCGGCCCGCCCGTCGGCCCGGCAACCTCGCAATTCCGCGCCGACTCCCTGCCTGCACGACCCTAGCGGTTATGAACATGAAAAAGGGAAGCGTCGATATATTGTTGCCGTCCGCTCTGGGTGTAGCAGGTTGCCTGGCTCTCGCTGTCTGGCTGACGGTTGGACGAATGGTTTCTCTTCCGCCGCGGCTGCCGGGCAAAGATGGCGTCCCCGATTCAACCAGGCGAGGAGACCAGGCGCCCCCTGATCCAACCGGCGCCGTGCATTTCGAGGGCCAACCCTCAGCGCTTCCAGGGAGCTGGCCATGGTTCCGCGGCAGCGAGTATGACGGAATTGCCCGCGAGAGTGTGCTGCTGGCGCATCAGTGGCCCGCCGGGGGACCCGAGGTTCTGTGGAATGTCGAACTCGGACCGGGACACGCCGGCGCGGCCGTGGATCGGGGCCGAGTCTTCGTGCTCGACTACGACCCGGTTGCCCTGGCGGACACGATGCGATGTTTCTCCCTTGACGACGGTCGCGAGATCTGGCGGAACAGTTATCCGGTCGAGGTGGTCGAGAACCACGGCATGTCGCGAACCGTTCCCGCCGTGTCCGGCGACCACGTCGTTTCCTTCGGTCCGAAATGCCACGTGGCGTGCTGGAACGTGGAGACGGGCGACTGTCTTTGGCTCATTGATCTGACGCAGAGGTATGGAGCGAAGGTCCCCAACTGGTATGCGGGGCAATGCCCGCTCATCGACGCCAACCGCGTGATCCTGGCCCCCTGCGGCAAGGCCTGTATGATTGCCGTCGACCTCCAGTCGGGCAATATCGTCTGGGAATCGGAAAAGGTTGGCAACTGGGAGATGACTCACGTTTCGATCCTGCCGATGACAATTGCCGGCAAGAAAATGTATGTCTATTGCGGATCCGGAGGAGTCGTGGCGGTGGATGCCGAAAGCGGCAAGAATCTCTGGCAAACGCTCGACTGGGTCGGCAACATGGCAACCTGTCCCACGCCGGTTGATCTCCGTGACGGCCGGGTCTTCTTCTCCAGCGGCTACGGTGCCGGCGCCAAGATGATGCGACTCGGCGATCGTGGCGGCAGTTGGGCGATTGAGACTCTCTTTGAAATGAAGCCAAAGTTGTTCGAATCGGAGCAGCACACGCCAATCTTTTACGATGGGCACATCTATGGAGTCCGGACCAAATCGGGTGGCGAGCAACTCGTTTGCCTGGATCTTGACGGGAATGAAGTCTGGAACAGCGGGCGCGAAAAATTCGGCCGGGGCCCGTACATGATCGCCGACGGTCTGCTGATCCTGCTTAACGACACCGGCCTTCTTACGATCGCCGATGCAACGGCGGAGGCGTATCGCCCGTTGGCCCAGTTTCAGGCAATCGATGATGCTCACGATGCCTGGGCCCCCATGGCTCTGGTGGACGGCCGGTTGATTCTCCGGGACCTCGCCCGAATGAAGTGCCTGAACCTGGCGGCCAGGCCGTAAGAAGGAAACCGATATGCCCAGCCACGTTGCTGTCAAACCGGCCGGACGAGGAGTGATCGTGGTTGTCGTCGTTGCGATCCTGGTTGCGGCCGCGGCGGTCTGGATGGTCGACCGCGGCGGCGAAAGCGGCAGTGGCCTGCCCAAGGAGTTTGCGTACCAGATCGACGAGTACAAACGGATTGATCCCGCGTTGATAGCCTACCGGCAGACCGAGGTATTTCCCTCGAACATGCAAAAGGCCACAGCCGTTGCGATCGGGGTGGGAGACGAGATTTTTGTTGCCGGTGACCGGGCTGTGCGAGTTTTTGGTCGGGGGGGAAAGGAATTGAGGACCATCGAACTTGAGGCGCCGCCGTCCTGCCTGGCGCTCGGTCCGCCCGGACACCAGCGCGAAGGAAACGTCTTCGTGGGAATTGGCGATCACATCGAAGAGTACAACTCGGATGGCAAGCGGACGGCGAACTGGCCCTCGCTTGGGAAGCGAGCTGTGCTCACTTCGATCGCCCTGACGGGAGAAGACGTCTTCGTGGCCGATGCGGGGCAGTCCCGCATTCACCGCTTGAATCTAAGCGGCGAGCCGGTCGGCGCGATCGGCGATTATGGTAACAAAAACAATCACGCGGCATTTGCCGTTCCTAGTCCGTTTTTCGATGTTGCCATCCATCCCGATGGCTGGCTGCGGGTTACGAACCCCGGCGCACTTAGAATCGAAGCGTATTCGTTCGACGGCAACCTCGAACTCTTCTGGGGGCAGTCGGGGGCTGAGATCGACGGCTTTTTCGGATGCTGCAATCCGGCGAGCATGGCCATTTTCCCCGACGGGCGGTTTGTGACGGCCGAGAAGGGGTTGATCCGTGTGAAGGTGTATTCGGCCGATGGCCACTTCGAATCGGTGGTGGCCGGGCCCGAAACCTTTGGCGCGAGCGCCGCGACCGCAAACGATAGCCTTTCCGATCATGAATACTCCGCGGTCGATGTGGCCCTGGACAGTGCCGGACACGTGATTGTGCTGGATCTGACCACGGCCCAGGTCCACGTGTTTGAACCAAGAAAAGCAGCGGCCACGGAGAGTTCGACGCCGCCAGGACTACTTAGGCGAGTTCTTCATGCTGCAGGACAGGATTGAATCGACTGTATCCCATTCGATAAGGGTAGATTAAGCAGAACGTGGAGACTGCGCGGTGGAGGTAGACCATGAAACATTGTGAACGGCGTCAATCCCAGAAGATCGATCGCAGGCAGTGGTTTGCCGGCGCAATGCGATGCACGTTGCTGGGTGGCCTGGCACTCTTGAGTGGCCATCTGGTCCTCAAGTCGCGACGTCCTGAGTGCCGTCAGAACGCCACCTGCCAGCAGTGTGGGGTCTGGGGAACGTGCGGTCTGCCGCAGGCGATCGAAACACGTCGCAAGGATCGGGGATGAGCTCCATGGCCGACAACAACCAGCAACTCGATCGACGGGATTTCCTTCGCGGCGGAACCCGGACCGCGGGGGCCGCCATTCTGGCCGGATTTGCCGGTGTGATCGTTGGACGGAAGGGGCAAGCCGACGAGACCGTCTGGCAGATCGATCCCGACGTGTGCACGACCTGCGGGAACTGTGCCACTTACTGTGTGCTCGACGAATCGGCTGTCAAGGCGGTGCAATGTTTCGACCTGTGTGCCATGTGCGACCCGTGCCCCGGCTATTTTGACC
>CAYSCH010000009.1:30659-32288 GCA_964429355.1 uncultured Planctomycetaceae bacterium
GTGCTGCGAACGTTTGTGGCCGAACAGGCCGGCGTGCCTCGGTTCGACTATCACATTCATGAGCCCGACTGCATCGGTTGCGGCAAGTGTGTTGAAGGCTGCGCGATGATGAATGGCTCCCTCTATCTGCAGGTTCGTCACGACCGCTGCCAGAACTGCAACCAGTGCGCGATCGCCATAGCCTGCCCCAGCCAGGCCTTCCGCCGCGTGCCGGCCGACCAGCCCTACCTCTTGAAGAAGAAAGCACGCGACGTGATTGAGCGAAAAGGGGCGGAGGCATGATCGAGCGCCTTGGCGGACTGTTACCGCTCCTTCTTCTGCCGGTCTCGCTGGCCCCGGCCGCCGAGACCCAGGAGATGCTCTCGCGGCCGGTGATCAAGGGGCACGCCACGCCGACGAGCGAGTTTCCGGGGACTCGCGCCACGGGCATGGAGTACGTGGACGTCCTGGTGCTGGTTGCGGCGATCAGCCTCGCCTCCTACCTGGCACTCCGCAGTCGCAGCCGCCGCTGGCTGCTGGTGCTGACGATCTTCTCGCTCCTGTGGTTCGGCTTTCTGCGGGAAGGATGCGTTTGTCCGATCGGCTCGATCCAGAATGTGGCCCTCGCCCTTGGTGATCCCACTTACGGCATCTCAATAGCCGTCATGGCCTTCTTCGCCATTCCGCTGGTCTTTACCCTGTTTTTCGGCCGGACTTTCTGCTCCTCGGTGTGCCCCTTGGGGGCCGTTCAGGAACTTGTTGCTCTGCACCCCGTCAAGGTTCCCACGTGGCTGGATCGCACGCTCGGGTTGGTTCCCTACCTTTATTTGGGTGCGGCGGTGGTCTTCGCCGCCACAAGCACGGCCTTCATTATTTGTGAGTATGATCCGTTCGTTGCTTTCTTCCGCCGCACGGGGAGCGCGAACATGCTGATCTTCGGAGCCTCGCTGCTGGTGATCGGCTACTTTGTAGGCCGACCCTACTGCCGGTATCTTTGCCCCTACGGCGCCCTTCTGAAGCTGGCCGCCAAGGTGTCGCGCTGGCGGCTGCGGATCCCCCCCGAAGAATGTATCAATTGCCGGCTCTGCGAGGATGCCTGCCCCTACGGTGCCATCCAGCCGCCCACCGTGGGGCAATCCGAGAAGGACCGTCGTGCCGCGAGGATCCGTACGGCCTTGCTTCTTACATTGACGCCCGTGATCGTTGGTGTCTGTATCTGGGCCGGGGGGCAGATGGGCGTTCCCATGTCGCGGCTCCACCCCGAGGTGCTCCTGGCCGAGCGGGTTCGACTCGAAGAAACGGGCCAGGTCCAGGGCACAACCGACGCGACCGACGCCTTCTACAACACGGGCCGGCCCCGAGCGGAACTCTACGCTTCGGCCCTCGATCTTCACAGCCGGTTCACCACCGCTGGATACGGGCTCGGTGCCTGGGTGGGCCTGGTGCTGATCGTGAAACTGGTCCATACGAGCATCCGCCGTCGCCGCGTCGAGTTCACCGCCGACCGCGGCAATTGCGTCTCGTGCGGACGTTGTTTCTGGTATTGCCCGGCCGAGCAAGTACGCCTGGGATTGATTGAAGGTGTTGAGGAAGCGATCGAGATCCGACGAAAGTAGCCGATGAGCCCAGATCCAACCCAGCCCGAAAAGC
>CAYSCH010000009.1:32298-55566 GCA_964429355.1 uncultured Planctomycetaceae bacterium
GGGTTCCGAAATCGGCTCGAGCACGCCCACGTCTGATCCGAGCGGAGACTCCACGCAGGTCTGGTACCGTGCCCTTGTACGCAGCTCCTATGTGGCTGTTGCGTTTCTGGTCGTCGTGTGTGCTTTGTTGTTGGCCGATTACACCACGCGAGTTGCCAAGGATCCGTTGAATTCCAGCGGCTATCTTGCCCTGCGAGCCAAGGTGGTAGCGAATCCCGCCGACATGGCAGCTCGCGAAACGCTCCGCATGGAGGATCAGCGACTCCGCCAGAACTACTTCCGCCAGCGCCGGTTTTCCCTGATCGGCACGTGGCTGGTTGTCGCCGGGGGCGTGATCCTGCTCGCGTCGACCAAGGCGGCGGTCGTCCTGCACCGCCGGTTGCCTTCCCCCGTACCGGTAGATGCCACCAAGGACGTCGATACACAGGAGTCGACTCGCACACGCTGGTGTGTTGCGGGCTTGGGCGTTGCAGTGATCGTTGCGGCGGTGAGCCTGAACCGAACGATTCCGACGGAGTTGGCCTCGCTCACCGTCACCAGTGGTCAGGGAAACGCCGCGGTTCCCGCTGCGTCGATTTCAGAATCGGGCACGAACCGCGATCTTCCGCCCCCTGCTGCCCCTGAGCCGGCGGAATCCTCGTGGCCGACGTCCGAAGAGCTGGCAGCCAACTGGCCGCGTTTTCGGGGTCCCGGCGGGCTGGGGATCACCGCAGAGATGGACCTGCCAATTTCATGGGATGCTGCATCGGGCGAGGGCATTCTGTGGAAGAGTCCAGTTCCCGTGCCAGGCAACAGTTCGCCCATCGTTTGGGAAAACCGACTCTTCCTGACCGGCGCCGATGAGAAGCAGCGAGTCGTCATGTGTTTCGACACGGCCGCGGGCAAGCTGCTCTGGCAGACCGAGATCCCGGGCACACCGGAGAGCACCGCCGAGCCACCCGAAGTGTCGGACGACACCGGTTTTGCCGCCCCGACCGCCGCATGCGACGGACGGCGGGTTTACGCCATGTTCGCCAATGGCGACATCGGCGCGGTGGATTTCGACGGCAAGGTCGTGTGGAGCAGGAGCCTGGGGATTCCCAAGAACTCCTATGGCCATGCCTCCTCGCTGGCCATGTGGCGCGATCGGGTCATCCTTCAGTTCGACCAGGGGGCACCGAAGGACAAGTTGTCTAGATTGATAGCACTCGACGGAGCTACCGGGAACGAAGTGTGGTCCGTGCCCCGGGATGTGGCCAACTCATGGCCCTCGCCGATTGTCACGGAACACAACGGGATAGCCCAGGTGATTACTTGCGCCGATCCGTTTGCCATTGCCTACAATGCAGAAGACGGCTCGGAGCTGTGGCGATGCAAGTGTCTGCGCCAGGACGTCGGTCCGTCACCGGTCGTGGCAGGCGATACGCTCATTGTCGCAAACGAGTATCCCCAGTTAACTGCCATCCGTCTGGGCGGCCAGGGGGACATTACGGAGAACAAGGAGTTCGTCCTCTGGACTTGTGAAGACAATCTGCCCGATTCGTGCAGCCCCGTGGCAACTGCGGAACATGTTTACCTACTCGCTTCCTATGGCATGCTGACCTGCCTGGACACGAAGTCTGGTGAAGTCCGCTGGGAGTGGGAATCGGAAGACATGTACTCGTCGTCGCCTACGCTGGTCGGTGACCGGATTTACCTGTTCGGTCTGGAGAGCTGCCATGTTCTCAAGGCCGGTGAAGAGGCAGCCGAGGTCGTAGGGCAAGGCAGCCTCGGCGAGGAGTGCGTGACGAGTCCGGCTTTCGGCAGCGGCCGGATGTTCATCCGAGGCAAAGAGCACTTGTTCTGCATCGGAAAATCAGGTGCGAGCGCCGGCTCGCCTGCCACCCCGAAAATCGAGTCGCCGCAACCTGCCGAGTTGAAGCCTGACTTGCCGACTGCCGAAGAGATTGCCACCAACTGGCCGCGGTTCCGCGGTGCGAACGGACTGGGCATCGCTCCTGCGGCCGACCTGCCGACCACGTGGAACGCCGAGTCGGGCGAAGGGATCCTCTGGAAGACACCTGTCCCTGTGCCGGGCAACAGTTCGCCTGTCGTTTGGGATCAGAAGCTGTTCCTGACGGGAGCTGACGAGAAGCAACGGGTTGTTATGGGCTTCGACACCACCAAAGGCAATCTCCTTTGGCAGACGGAGATACCCGGCACTCCCGAAAGCACGGCCAAACCGCCGGAGGTGTCTGACGACACCGGCTTCGCCGCTCCGACCGCCGCATGCGATGGACGGCGGGTTTACGCCATGTTCGCCAACGGCGACATGGGCGCGGTGGATTTCGACGGCAAGGTGGTGTGGAGCAAGAGCCTGGGGATTCCCAAGAACTCTTATGGCCATGCCTCGTCTCTAGCCGTGTGGCGCGATCGGGTCATCCTTCAGTTCGACCAGGGGGTGCCGAAGGACAAGTTGTCGAGATTGATAGCACTCGACGGAGCCACCGGAAACGAAGTGTGGTCCGTACCCCGGGATGTGGCCAACTCATGGCCCTCGCCGATTGTCACGGAACACAACGGGATAGCCCAGGTGATTACTTGCGCCGATCCGTTTGCCATTGCCTACAATGCAGAAGACGGCTCGGAGCTGTGGCGATGCAAGTGTCTGCGCCAGGACGTCGGTCCGTCACCGGTCGTGGCAGGCGATACGCTCATTGTCGCAAACGAGTATCCCCAGTTAACTGCCATCCGTCTGGGCGGCCAGGGGGACATTACGGAGAACAAGGAGTTCGTCCTCTGGACTTGTGAAGACAATCTGCCCGATTCGTGCAGCCCCGTGGCAACTGCGGAACATGTTTACCTACTCGCTTCCTATGGCATGCTGACCTGCCTGGACACGAAGTCTGGTGAAGTCCGCTGGGAGTGGGAATCGGAAGACATGTACTCGTCGTCGCCTACGCTGGTCGGTGACCGGATTTACCTGTTCGGTCTGGAGAGCTGCCATGTTCTCAAGGCCGGTGAAGAGGCAGCCGAGGTCGTAGGGCAAGGCAGCCTCGGCGAGGAGTGCGTGACGAGTCCGGCTTTCGGCAGCGGCCGGATGTTCATCCGTGGTAAAGAGCACCTGTTCTGTATTGGCAACCCATGAGCTCCGACCTCGATCTTACATTTGTTCAGCGCTGCGTGGAACTGCACGGGCGGAATCCCGAGGCGGTGATTCCGATCCTGCAGGCGATCCAGGCCGAGTACCGCTACTTGCCCGCCGAAGCCATGGAGCGGGTGTGCGAGCTGACCGAAATCACGCCGGCCTCGATCACCGGCGTTTCCACGTTCTATACCCAGTTCCGCCACCGCCCGGTGGGTAAGCACATCGTGTGCGTCTGCCATGGCACCGCCTGTCATGTCAAAGGATCAGGGCTTGTCCAGGATGCCCTGGAATATCAACTGGGGATCTCGGGCAACGGCGACGACACCGACAAGGACGGGATTTTCACGGTCGAACGAGTCGCCTGTCTGGGCTGCTGCACCCTTGCGCCGGTAATCAAGATCGACGACGTTCCCTTCGGCCACGTCACGCCCGCGTCGGTGCCCAGGATCCTCGACGATTTCCTCAAGAATGGGCGGAAGAGCGAGATCCAGATACGGCACCACGAGGGCCAGCGTCCGTCTCATATGGGCGAAGTGCGGATCGGCATGGGCTCCTGCTGCCAGGCCCAAGGAAGCGGCCAGGTTTACCATGCCATCGGGCGGGCTCTGGAACGGACGAAGGCGGATGCTGTCATCAAGCGGGTGGGCTGCGTGGGCATGTGCCACCAGACGCCCATCCTGCAAATCGTCCCCGCGGATGGTCCAGCGAAATTCTTCTCCAAGGTCACCGCCGGCGAGGCTCAGGAAATTGTTCTTCGGCATTTCAAACCGAAGAGCCTCCTGCAACGGGCGCGGCAGTCGGCTGTTGGTCTTCTCGATCGGCTCGTGACCGACGAAGTCGGCGATCCCGTTGCCACCCACACGCTCAACATGGAGCAAGGGCCCGCCTGCGCCTTCCTGCGTCACCAGGTTCACCTGGCTACCGAGAACGTGTCCCATGCCGACCCGACGGACCTGGACGAGTATCTCCGCCACGACGGATTCAAGGCCCTCGAGAAGTGCCTCAGGGGCCTGACGCCCGAACAACTGATCGAAGAGATTCGCAGGAGCGGGCTGCGAGGGCGGGGCGGGGCGGGGTTCCCTACCGGCATCAAGTGGGGAAAGGTCCGCGAGGCCCGGGGGGATGTGAAATACGTGGTCTGCAACGGCGATGAAGGCGATCCGGGAGCGTTCATGGACCGTATGCTGCTGGAGAGCTGCCCCTATCGGATCATCGAGGGAATGACGATCGCAGCGCGGGCTGTCGGCGCCAACGAAGGCGTATTCTACATCCGCGCCGAGTATCCGCTGGCGGTGAAGCGGGTTCGCGAGGCCCTGGATCGCTGCAGGGAGCGCGGTCTTCTGGGGGAGGACGTTCTCGGCAGCGGAATGAGCTTTCGCGTTTCAGTCAAGGAAGGCGCGGGGGCGTTTGTGTGCGGCGAGGAGACGGCGCTCCTGGCATCGCTCGAGGGCCGGCGCGGCATGCCGCGGCTGCGGCCACCCTATCCGGCCGAAAGCGGCTACCGCGGCCAGCCGACCCTGGTCAACAACGTGGAGAGTTTTGCTCTGGTCCCCTGGATCTTCCGCAACGGGGCCGAGAAGTTCGCAGCCCTGGGCACCGAGACCAGCAAAGGAACAAAAGTCTTCGCCCTGGCTGGCAAGATCCGCCGCGGCGGGCTCATCGAAGTCCCGATGGGGATCACCATCCGCCAGATCGTGGAGGAAATCGGCGGCGGCGTTGAAGGCGGGCGCCAGTTCAAGGCCGTGCAGGTCGGAGGCCCTTCCGGCGGCTGTGTGCCCGCGGAACTGGCCGATACGGCCATCGACTTTGAGGCCCTTTCGAGCGTCGGGGCGATCATGGGGTCCGGCGGGCTGGTGGTGCTCGACGATCAGGACTGCATGGTCGACATTGCCCGTTACTTCCTCCGCTTCACCCAGGACCAGTCCTGCGGCAAGTGCACCCTTTGCCGGGTAGGCACGCGGCGGATGCTCGACATACTCGACCGGATCTGCAGCGGCCGTGGGCAGAAGGGCGATCTAGAGACTCTCGAAAGCCTCGCTTGCTCCGTTCGCCAGGGGAGCATCTGCGGGCTGGGGAAGACGGCGCCGAACCCCGTGCTCTCCACGCTCAAGTACTTTCGCCACGAATACGAGGCGCACCTGGAAGGCCGTTGCCTGGCCGGCAAGTGCCAGGAAGCGATCCACTACAAGATCAACACCCGCTGCATCGGCTGCACCCTGTGCGCGCAGCACTGCCCGGTCGATGCCATTGCGATGACGCCCTACCAGCGTCACAAGATCAACGACGAGATCTGCACCCGCTGCGACACCTGCCGCGAGGTATGCCCCACCGGGGCTGTTTACGTGGAGTAGCCAGTACAGCTTGCGGCGGCTTGCCCGCCGGCCGTACCGGAACAGACCATCCCTTCCTGCGACCAACCGAACACGAGACCCGATGCCACGACTGACGATCGACGAGCGCGAAGTGGAGGTCCCTGCAGGGGCCACGATCCTCGAAGCGGCCGCTGCGCTGGGCATCGAGATCCCCACGCTCTGCTGCTTCAAGGGCTACACGCCTTCGACGTCGTGCCTGGTCTGCCTGGTCAAGGTCGGCGGCCGCATGGTTCCTTCCTGCGCGACCCTGGCCGGCGACGGAATGCGGGTGGAGAGTGATACGGCTGAAGTCCACGCGGTTCGCCGTACCGCCCTGGAACTGCTGCTCAGCGACCACGTGGGCGACTGTCTGGCTCCGTGCCATTTTGCCTGCCCGGCCCATATGGACGTGCCGGTCATGCTCCGGCAGATCCAGGGGGGCCGACTTCGCGAGGCGATCGCCACCGTGAAGAACGACATCGCCCTGCCTGCCGTGCTCGGCCGAGTTTGTCCCAAGCCGTGCGAAAAGGGCTGCCGCCGCGCTGGGGCCGACGGGGCGGTGGCGATCTGCCAGCTCAAACGGTTTGTTGCCGATGAGGACTTGGCCTCCGGCTCGCCCTACCTCCCTGCCTGCGCGGCGGACAGCGGTCGGTCGGTCGCCGTGGTGGGCGCCGGCCCAACGGGACTGGCGGCTGCGTATCATCTTCGCCGGGCGGGACACGCCGTGACGATCTACGAGAAAGAACCGCGACTCGGCGGACGGCTTCGCCACGAACACACGGCCGACGAACTGCCGCCGGAGGTCCTCGATGCGGAGATCGCCACGATTACCCGTCTGGGTATCGAGATACGCTTGAACGTGCGCCTCGGTGCCGACGTGACTCTCGACGAACTCACCGCCCGTCACGATGCCGTCCTGGTTGCTACGGGTGCCACCCAGAAATCGGCCGTCGAGGGCTGGTCGCTCAAGGCGACGCCCCGCGGCGTCGATACCGACAAGGACACCTACGCGGCCAGCCGCCAGCGCGTGTTTGCGGCCGGCAACGCCATCCGCGGCAAGGGGCTCGTCGTCCGCAGCGTGGCGGATGGGAAAGAAGCGGCTGCGTCGATCGGCCGTTTTCTGTCGCAGGGGAGGTCCACGGCCCCGGAGAAACCGTTTTCGTCGCGGATCGGCAAGCTGTTGCCCGACGAGCTCAGCGCCTTCATCGCCTCCGGTTCGCTGCTGCCGCTCCGCGAACCGGAATCGGGCGGCTACACCGCGGCTCTGGCCGTCGAGCAGGCCGGCCGCTGCCTGCACTGCGATTGCCGCGCACTGAGCACCTGCCGGCTGAAGCGATATGCCGAGATGTACGGCGCCGATCCGAACCGGTACAAGGGGCAACGGGCGGTCCTCATCCGGAATCTGCAGCACTCCGACGTGATCTACGAACCGGGCAAATGCATCAACTGCGGGTTGTGCATCGAGATTGCGGCCGAGGCTGGCGAGCCGCTGGGGTTGACGTTCATCGGCCGCGGTTTCGACGTTCGCGTGGGAGTGCCGTTCGATCGCTCCTTGCAGGAGGCCCTCGGCCGGGTCGCGAGACAATGTGTCGAAGCCTGCCCCACGGCAGCGCTGGCCTTCCGCGGGGAAGCCTCGTGCCGCTGCCAACAAGGCTGTGCCTTGGACGAGGGATTGTGACAGCGTTGTGGTTGGCCGTGAGCCATTCGGGTGGCACGTCCCAGAGCCCCACAGGCGATGGGCGTGGTGAGCCGCCGGAACACATCCGGCCAGCAATCGTCAGGTAGGTGTCTGGCAATTCACTGGCGCACGCCCTGCTTTGGAGTGCGTGCGATTTGTCTTTGCTTTCTCAGCAACGTTGTCTCCAGTCAGCACCCTGCCGCCTCAGGACCATCGAATCAATAACTGCCGTATTGTCGCCTTTCGCACCGCGAAAGCATCGCCACTTTCGCGGTGCGAAAGGCGACAGTCATTCCCTCGCCGATCCTCAGTGGAACGAAACGACAGGCCCGGCGTCCTCGTCGCTTGCAGCGACTCGACCGGCAGGCTATCATCCCGGTCAGTCGACATTCCGGCCGACGCACGAAGGTCCAGTATCAAGGAATACCCCATGACAAGTAAGACATGCCTTCTGTTCCTCTTCGCCTGCTGGTCCGCCGCCGGACTCCTCGCTGCGGAGACGACCCAAAAGACACCCGCTCCCAACGAATCGTTGCGGAACATGTTGGTGATCAACGAAGACAACAGCCACTTCTTCGGAACGCGAAAGCCCGAAGACATGACCCTCGCCGGCCTGCAGGCCTTTGTCGACCAATACGCCGGCTCCGCTGTGACGCATCTGTTCCTCAACGCCAACGCCATGCGCGCCAGCTTTCGCAGCAGTTCGCGCGACGCCATCTGGGACCCGGTCGACGGAAAAGAGCCCGACGGACTCTGGCCGCAGAACGCCAAGCGGCTCCACGAGGCCGGCCTGGATCCCTACGAGGTCTGGATCGATCGCTGCCGCGAAAAGGGTCTGTCGCCCTGGATCTCGATGCGGATGAACGACATCCATTCCGTCGACGAACCCGGCAACTTCATGCATTCTTCCTTTTGGCGAGCCCACCCCGAGTTCTGGCGAGTCCCCAACGGATCGGCCAGCCCCTGGCAGAATCGTGCCATGAACTACGCCCATGCCGAAGTGCGAGAGCACCAGGTGGCTCTGGTCCGGGAACTCGTCGAGCGATACGATCCGGACGGGCTGGAGCTCGATTGGATGCGGTTTGGCTATCACCTCACGCCGGGGCACGAACGAGAGGAAAGCGGCATCCTCACCGAATTCGTCCGCAACGTCCGCTCTCTGACCGCCGACTGGTCCGAGAAACGGGGCCACACCATCCTGCTGGGCGTCCGGGCCCCGGCCCATCCTGACGCCGCTTCCGGGCTGGGGATGGATGCGGTTCTCTGGGCGAAAGAGGGACTCGTGGACCTGATCGTGCCCTGCCCGTTCTGGACGTCATCCGACTTCGACATCCCGGTCGAACTCTGGCAGGAACGCCTGGGCGACACGGCCGGACAGGTCGTGGTCGCGCCGGGGCTTGAATTCAACGCCCGCCCATGGCCGGGAGGTCCGGCCGTGGCCAACGATCTGGCCTCGGCCCGAGGCTTTGCCGCTTCCGCCTATCATCGGGGCGCAGACAGCATCTACCTATTCAACTGGATGGATAGTGAGACTCGACCTGTGGCCGAATCCATGTACGCCCTGCTGTTGCGCGACGGTCTTTCCCGGAAAGTCGTGCAAAACGCCGCTCGCCGACATCCTGTCTGTTTCCGCGACACCGTGCCGTCGGGCTTTCCCAACGGGGCTCAACTGCCCGTCGACGCCGCGGTTGGAGGAGACTTCCAGATTCACGTCGGCACCCGTCCCGAATCGGCGGTGGCCTGGGCGATTGCCGGCCTGGCCGGGCGCGACGGCGCCGCCGAAGCGGGCCTCGAGGCCTCGCTCAACGGTCGCGACCTGGGCCCGGCGGAGAACGATCCCGATCTGGGCGGATTCGGCGGCGGCACGGTCCGCGCCCTTCGTTTCGCCTGTCCACTCGATACGGTCAACGACGGCTACAACAAGCTCCACATCCGCCAGATCGGTGGCGGCCCGGCTCAGCAGATCGTGTGGGTTGAAATCCGCTTCGATCCCAAGTAGGCCGACCAACGATGTGCAAGTTCTCAATCCCCATTATTCCCCGTGCGGTACCATGACCGCCTTGATGATCGGGGCGGTGCCGTCGATGATGCTCTCCATCGTCTTCTTCGCCTCGCCCGGGGCGAAGGTGTGGGTGACGAGGGCCGAGGCGTCCACCAGCCCGTCGCGCAGGAGCCGGTTGGCGATCGGAAAGTTGATCGCCGGTTCGGCAAAGGTCGGGATCAGCGAAATCTTGTTGAAGATCAGGGCGTTGATGTCCACTTCGATTTTGCTCTTGCCGCCGAAGTGCAGCCCGTAGAAGGTGATGATGCCGCCGTACTTGATGATCTTCAGGGCGTCGTAGAGGCTCTGGGGCGGGGAGGATACGATGACTCGATCGACCCCGGCAGGGAACTTCTTCTTGATTTCGGTCTCGACGTCCTGGGGACCGACCTGGATCACGTCGTCGCAGCCCATCTTTGGGGCCAGATCGAGCCGCGCCTTCTCGCAGGCCGTTTTGGCCTCCAGGCCGGTAATGGCCACGTAGCCGGCCCCATAGAGCTTCGCCACCCGGGCCGACATCAGGCCCAGGGGGCCCGGCCCGAGCACGACCACGCTGCCGCCGAGGGGAATCTGGGCGTTGAGTACCGAGGTGAGCGAGACGGCCAGCGGCTCGGTGAGGCTGGCCGACACATGGTCCAGACCCTCGTAGCGGTTCAGACTGTTGAAACGCACGGCCATGTACTGGCCCATGCCGGGCTGGCCGTCCAGATTGTACATGTTGCGGCAGAACTGCGGCTGGCCGCTCTTGCAGGCCGCGCACACGCCGCACATCGTGCAGTCCTCCACAATCACGCTGTCGCCGGGCTTGACGGTCGTCACGTTCCTGCCGACCTCGACCACTTCGGCGGAGATCTCGTGCCCCAGGGGCATCGGGTCGGCCGTCCAGTCGCGCACGAAGTTGATGTCGGTGCCGCACACTCCGCAGGCCCGGACCTTCACCAGCACGAAATCCTCGGCCAAAGGAGGAATCTCGCGAGTTCGCTCCTGGATATCCAGGTACTTCTTGCCAAAAAGACCTTTCGTTTTCATCGCCGTCTCCCCTGATTATTTCGATTCAGGAGCCACGGATGAAACACGGATACGAAGAAAAAGCGAAAACGGCCCGCCGAGGAATGAAGAGACGACCTGTTGAGAAGCTATGCGTTGATCTGCTCTTCCTAGGTTGCAGAGTTGCGCTATCACCGGCTCTCAAACACACCGTATCTCTTCCTTCCGATCCGTGTTTCATCCGTGTTTCATCCGTGGCCCTCAAAGAATGCGCTATCAGAAAACCATCCTCTTGAACTCAACCCGTTCACGTCCAAAGTTAATTAGCATCCCAACTTTGATCTCGCTGCCTTTCAGTTCATTGGTCAATTGAGGCTCATCGTCGCTTCGATACTCCTTGAGCGCTTTCAGTTCGACGATCACGCAACCCGCGACGAAGAGATCGGCAGAATACTCACCGACGAGAACGTCTTTGTAGATAACCTTGATCCAATGCTCAGTCTCCGCAGTCAGACCGCGCCGAATCAACTCAACTTGCATCGCATTCCGATAAACCTTCTCCAAGAATCCGTATCCAAGGACATTGTACACTTCATACGCCGCCCCGATGATCTCCCTGGTCACTTCCTCATGTTCAAGCCCCACAAGCTTGCCCCCTCCCACAAAGTATCCATGTTTCATCTGTGTCTCATCCGTGGCTCCAAATCTCCCTATCCCACTCCATAGAGCCTGCCGTCAAATCCTGGTTGGACGTTGTCGTCGGCGTGGGCCATCACGGCGTCGAGGTCGGCGAAGATCTTCTGAAACGCCGCGACCACTTTCTCGTTCAGCTCGCGCCCGTTCGGCGGATGGATCGAGTGTACGTTGGTATACGACTCGCACAGCATGCGGGCCACGGGGAAGTCGGCGACGTCGTACTTGTAGGTGATCCCCTGGGCCTCATTGATGGCCCACGGGTAGCCCTTGCCAATTCCGATCCGGCTCTGAAAGACGTCCTGAGCCAGAACCGGCATCGTCTGCCACTGGCCGACGAGCACGCCCTCCTTGGCGAGGGCCTTTTCGATGGCGATGCGGAATCGGCGTGGCTCGGCGTCTACACCGGCCGCCTTGGGATCGAACCGCACTGCGTAGAACCAGTAGACGTGCTTCGAGCCCTCAGGGCAAACCGGCGGGATCACACCGGGAATCTTGCCCAGTTCCCGGGAAAGGAATTCCGAATTGGCGATCCGCGTGGCGTTCAATTCGTTGAGGTGCGCGAGCTGCCCTCGCGCCAGGGCTGCCGGCAGCTCCTGGTTGCGATACATGTAGCCGAGAATTGACGCGTTGTATTTCTGACGCAGCGTCTTCTCGTCGCACTCGTCACCGAAGTAGCGGACCAGGTCCCCCTTGCGGAGCACGTCTTCGTCGTTGGTGATGAACAGACCGCCTTCGCCACCGCAGAGGTTCTTGAGATTGTTGAGGCTGAAGGCGCCCACGATCCCCAGGGTGCCGCACATCCGGCCCTTGTACATCGCTCCATGGGCCTGGCAGGCGTCCTCGATCACGTGTAGCTGGTGTTTTTTCGCAATCTCCAGGATCGGATCCATGTCGGCCGGGCAACCCTGGATGTGGACGGGGATTATCGCCTTGGTCCGCTCCGTGATCGCCGCCTCGATCTTTGCCGGGTCCATCGTGTAGGTCCCCGGATCGATATCGACGAACACGGGGATTGCCATCTGGTGCAGGACGCACGAGGCCGTGGCCAGGAAGGTGTAGGAGGGAACGAGTACCTCATCGCCCGGGCCCACGTCGACGGCCGCCAGCCCCATGTGGAGTGCCGCGGTCCCACTGCACGTGGTGAGGCAGTGCTTGGCTCCGGTAAACTCGGCCCACTCCTTCTGGAGCGCCACAGCCTGGGGGCCAGTTGCCCCCGCCACGATACCGCTGTCGAGCACTTCGTTGACAAACCTGCGATCATCGTCCGTCAGGACCGGCCAGTTCTGATAATCCGCTCGTTTCAGAATGGGAGTACCGCCATCGATCGCGAGCTTCTCAGCCATAGATATTCTCCTTCCGCGTGAGACGCGTAACCTTTCTCCTCACAATGCCGTGAGTGTGACGTTTGCTGTCGCCGAGATCAATCCCGAGGAAGAGGGTCGGGCTTCCCGACCAATCCTAGCGGCCGCAGAGAAACCGCACATTCCAAGATGACACAATCTGTATTACAATATTTGGGCATACTTGCCAACCGAAGGAGAGCCGAGCCCATGCCGATCACCCGCCAGGTGGCCTTGCTGATGCGGGTCAACAAGGACTACGACCGCCAGATCATCGCCGGCATCTCCCAGTATGCTGGCGAGAACAACTGGAGCGTCTACCTGGAAGATGAACCCCACGAGCGGATCCCCAGGCAGAGCCAGTGGTTCGGTGACGGAATCATCGCCGATCTGGACGACCCGCACACCGAACACGTGGTGATGCGGGCCGGTGTTCCCGCGGTTGGTATCGGGGGCTATTCGGAGTGGGCCTCACTGCCGCTGGATATACCCTACGTGGCGACCGATGACGTGGCCAACGGCCGGCTCGGCGCCGAACACCTGATCGGTTGTGGGCTCCGACATTTCGCATTCTGCGGTGTTCCGGCTACCGACTACAACTCGTGGGCCCGGTGCCGGGAAGCGGCGTTTGTTGATGCCATCCGCCAGGCCGGATACAATTGTGCCGTCTATCGAGGACGTCGCCAGTCTGCCCGTAACTGGGAATCGCTCCAGAAAGGGTTGCTGACCTGGCTCGATGAGCAGGAGACGCCGCTGGGAATCATGTGTTGCGACGACCCACGGGCGCGTCACGTGGTCGAAGCTTGCCGGCGTTCCGGGCGGCGAATCCCGGAGGACGTGGCCGTTCTGGGGGTCGACAACGACCTCCTCATGTGCGAACTGTGCAATCCGCCCCTTTCGAGCGTCCAGCACGGCACATTAGAAATAGGCCTTCGAGCCGCCGAGATGTTGGACTGGATGATGTCGGGCCGGACCAATGTGCCAAAGTGGTCGGTCATCGCGCCGAAGGGAGTCGTCCAGCGCCGCTCTACCGACGTGATGAACTCGCCTCACCCGACCGTGACGGAGGCATTGCGGTTCATACGCGAAAGGGCGAGTGATCCAATTTCCGTCCCCCAAGTTGCCAGGCATGTGGAGGTTTCACGTTCCACCCTCGACCGGGAATTCCGGCGTTGCCTCGGCCACACGACCCACGAGGAGATCCAGCGGGTGCGCCTCGACATTGCCAAACGCCTGCTCACCAGCACCGATTACCCGTTGCGGGTCATCGCCAAACAGGCCGGCTACCACAACGAACAGTATTTCAGCTTCGTTTTTCGCAGCGTAATGAGTGTCACACCCGGCCAATATCGGGCCGGAAACAACCTTTGCCGGCGTAGACAGACCACCTGACGTTTGGCCCCCGCCTTGCGAGACGGTGGGAATTACCAGTGGTCCGTTCTTCATTTCTAGCTGCTGACAAACCCGCTGATTTGACGCGAAACAGGCAGTGAACCCGGAAAGGCATACCCGTGAACAGTCGCCTGAAAATCGTTGTAGTTCTCCTCCTTCTCTTTCCCTGGCCTGCATTTTTGTCGGCCGCGGACGCCGATCCGAAGCGCCCCAACATCCTGCTCGTGTTCATCGACGACATGGGCTGGGGCGATTTTTCCTGTTTTGGCAACCAGGAAGTCGAAACGGAGAACATCGACCGCCTGGCGGGCGAAGGAATGCGATTTCACCAGTTCTACGTCAACTCACCGATCTGCTCTCCTTCTCGCACGGCAATCTCCACCGGGCAGTATCCGCATCGCTGGCGAATCACCTCCTTTCTGAACAACCGCCAGAACAACCAGGAGCGGGGGATGGCCCAATGGCTGGATCCGGCGGCGCCGATGTTGGCTCGCTCGCTCAAGCAGGCCGGTTATGCGACCGGGCACTTTGGCAAATGGCACATGGGGGGCCAACGCGATGTGGGCGAGGCGCCGCTGATTACGGAGTATGGTTTTGACGCGTCGCTGACCAACTTTGAAGGCTTGGGACCCCGAATCCTCCCCCTCTGCGATGCTTACGACGGAAAACCACTGAAGAAGCACGCCCTGGGATCCGATCAGCTTGGCCACGGTCCGATCACCTGGGAAGACCGGTCCAGGATCACGAACGAGTTCACCGTCGCGGCGCTGAAATTCATCCAGGGGGCCGAAACAGCCGGACGGCCGTTTTACGTGAACCTCTGGCCCGACGACGTCCACTCTCCCTTCTTTCCGCCCCAGGCAAGGCGGGGCGATGGTGCCAAACGCACGCTCTACCTCGGTGTGCTGGATACGATGGACGAACAACTCGGCACGCTCTTCGACTACATCCGCGCCAGCGATACCCTTCGCAAGAACACGCTCATTCTGGTCTGCTCCGACAATGGCCCGGAACCGGGTGCTGGTTCGGCCGGCCCCTTCCGCGGCGGTAAGACGATGCTCTACGAGGGCGGAATCCGCTCGCCCCTGGTTGTCTGGGGGCCGGCATGGATCGGAGGCGACAAGATGGGCACGGTCAACGACACTTCGGTTCTGGCAGCGATCGACCTTGCGCCCACATTGCTGAAAATCGCAGGAGTCGCTCCTGCGGAATACGCCAGCTATGACGGTCAGTCTCTGCCGGACGTGCTCCTGGGCAGATCCGATGGATCGCGCCAGGGGCCACTCTTTTTTCGCCGACCACCGGACCGGCCGACTTCTCCCGCCGAGGGCAATCTTCCGGATCTGGCCATCCGCGACGGCCAGTGGAAGCTCCTCTGCGAGTACGACGGATCCCAACCGCAACTCTACGACCTCGCCAGCGACCGCCAAGAGACGCGCAACATTGCCGCCGAGCATCCCGACATTGTTGCCGGCCTGACCGAGGCGGTACTTGCCTGGCATCGATCCATGCCGCCCGACGCGGGTCCTCAGGAGACGGCCCGCGAGCCGAAGAAGACGCCGTGAGAGATGCTCAGGCAGGGGCTGGCAGATCGCGGGCCCGGACTGTATTCTGGGCAGAGTGGCTGGAGGATTCCAGCACTCTCCATCCCCAACGGCAAGGTGCTACACAAGCGGAGATTCACCATGTACAAACCGCACTCTTCCATCCTGGTGTGCCTGTTCGTCTGCCTGACATGGGCTGCCCTCCTGCCCGCCGCCGACTGGAAACCCGCGAAGAGCAAGCTATTGACCCGTTGGGCGAAGGACATTTCGCCCGGTAGTGCACTGCCTGAATATCCCCGTCCGCAAATGGTTCGCGATTCGTGGGAAAACCTCAACGGCCTGTGGGAGTACGCACTGTCGGCGCCGGACGCGGAGCAGCCGCAGGCTTGGGAAGGCAAGATCCTCGTGCCCTATTGCATCGAGTCGCCTCTGAGCGGCGTGGGCAAGCGGGTGAGCCCGGAGCAGTGGCTCTGGTATCATCGTACTTTCTCGTCAGTCAAACCGGCGGACGGCCGGCGGGTGCTGCTCCACTTTGGAGCGGTGGACTGGAAAACCATGGTGCGCGTCAATGGGAAGTTCGCCGGCGAGCACAAGGGGGGCTACGATCCGTTCACTCTCGACATTACAGCGCTGATCCAGGATGGCGAGAACGAACTCGTTGTGGCAGTCTGGGATCCGACCGATTCCGGTTATCAACCCCGGGGCAAGCAGGTGCTTGAACCTAAGGGGATCTGGTACACGCCCGTCACGGGTATCTGGCAGACGACGTGGCTCGAATCGGTGCCCGCCACCTATGTGCGGTCGCTCAAGGTCTTGCCGGACGTGGACCATTCCGCACTGCATATCACCGTATTCGGCTCAAACGAAGCCGGAGTGCGAATCACCGCTACCGACGCAGGGGCCGCCGTGGGGGAGGGCGAAGGGCGCACCGGACATGCGGTCACTGTGCCGATCCGTGAGCCGAAGCTCTGGTCGCCCGATTCGCCCCATCTCTATGACCTGAAGATTGAGCTTCTTCAGAACGGGGCTGTCGTCGATGTGGTCAAATCGTATGCCGGCCTCCGAAAGATCGAGGTCGCCAAGGACGAGGCGGGCGTGAACCGCATGATGCTCAATGGCAAGCCGCTGTTCCAATACGGTCCGCTTGATCAAGGCTGGTGGCCCGACGGGCTCTACACGGCTGCGACCGACGAGGCTCTCAAATACGACGTGGAGATCACCAAAGCCTACGGCTTCAACATGACTCGCAAGCATGTGAAGGTCGAGCCCGCGCGGTGGTATTACTGGTGCGACAAGCTCGGCCTGCTCGTGTGGCAGGATATGCCCAGCGGAGACGGTCCGGCCAAGAAGAAAGAGCAGCAGCTGGAGTGGGTTCGCGATGTCGCCGTCGAGGGACCTGACATGGTGCGCACCGCCGAATCGGCCCAGCAGTACTATCGCGAGCTGGAACAAGTGGTCGTCGATTTCGGAAACCATCCGTCGATCGTTGCCTGGGTACCCTTCAACGAGGCCTGGGGGCAGTTTGAGACCGAGGCGGTGGTCGAGTTCGTTCACCGTCTGGACCCGAGCCGCCTGGTCAACAGCGCCAGCGGCGGCAATTACCTGGGCGTGGGCGACATTCTGGACGTGCACCAGTATCCCGATCCCATGTTCCCACGCACCGATCCCCACCAGGCGGTCGTCTGCGGTGAGTTCGGCGGACTTGGGCTGCCGGTCGAAGGGCACACCCTTCTTGACAAGGGCAACTGGGGCTATCGGAGTTTCGACAATCAGGAGGCCCTGACGGCTGCCTATCTCGAAAAGATCGCCATGCTCAAGCCGATGATCAAGCAAGGTCTGGCGGCCGCGATCTACACCCAGATCACCGACGTAGAAAT
This sequence comes from uncultured Planctomycetaceae bacterium, assembly GCA_964429355.1. Classification (GTDB taxonomy): domain Bacteria; phylum Planctomycetota; class Planctomycetia; order Pirellulales; family Thermoguttaceae; genus JAAYAY01. Next base: position 49,311 of record CAYSCH010000009.1, read on the forward strand.
CGAGGTCAACGGGCTGCTCACCTACGATCGCGAAGTACTCAAGATGGACCCAACCGTGATCAGCGCGGCGAACTCCGCGCTCTACGAGCAGTAGGACGCCGTCAAATCCGGTTTGACGAGCAACTTCACCCGGCGAAGACTGACGGAGCCGCAGACTCCTACACCCTATCACGCGGTCTTCTTGCGCATGCCAGGTGCCGGGGTCGCGCTGCCGTGTACGGGGTCTTCGGTGATGATAACCTGGACTCGATGGCGGCGTCCGTCGAGTTCGAAATACGCCGCTTCATCGACACGGTTGGTTGTGAGAGCTCGGAGGCGCCGCAGCAGGTCGGCCGTCTTGACCGAGGCATTCAGATCGAGGCGTTGAAGGTCGTCGCGGAAGAGGTCCTTCTTGCGGTGGGCGGGTGGGGCGTCTGTCGGCTGAGGATAGCGGCGGTAGGTGCCACTGGCCAAGGAAGGCCAGGCCTCGACAAGAACCTCGAATTCTGCCGCGAGAACTCGTTGATAGAGGGAATCCGCCGTGTCGCCCTCGGTGACCTTAACCTCCTTCTGATGCACGATATCGCCCGTATCGACTCCTGTGTCCATGAAATGGAGAGTTGCCCCGTAGGGGCACTGTTCGAGGATGGCCCAGGACGGAGTATGCCAGCCTCGAGTACAGGGAAGGAATGCTGGATGCAGGTTCAAAACACCTGCACGTGGAATCTCCAGCACGGCCTCGGGAATGACATAGGGAAAATGAACCCCCAGAATGAAGTCCAGGTCCAGGCTCCTCAGCAGCTTCAGCCCGTCAGAATCGCGGAACTCCCGTCCCCGAAGAATCCGCTCGTCCGGAAGGAAACCACACAAGTCAATAAGCCGTTGATCGTGTGTGGCCCGACCAGGTTCGGACACGAGCAGGGCGAGGGGACGGCACTCTTGTTTGAGAAGGAACTCCAGAACGCGAACCGAAATCTGCCGGTCGCCGGCAAATGCAAGGCGCAGATTGCTCATGGCTCTGGTTCTCTTCGCAGTGTCTCAGGCTCGCCGGTGGTTGCGTGGCAGGCGGGAAATCCGCCCGCAAGGTTGCCTCCGCACGGAAGATGAGGCAAGGAGGCCCCGGCAGGGATGGAACGACGCGGCAAAAATACAGAAATCGGCCCAACCGCTCCAGAGATATTTTGGGCAAACGCGGGGGACCGAGCGGTTTTGGGCACGAGATCGACACGCTGGACGGAGTCCGTAGAATCCGTTGAGGCCGTCGAACCGGAGTCGTCTGCCGTCATCAGCCTGTAACTTTCACAGGACTACGCGCATCCAAACCCACAGTAATTGAGAAGGTATCTCAAAAGTCTGGAGATCGACAATGTTGATAAACAAACTGTTGATTACGTTGGTGTCGGCGATGTTGGTTGCTCCGGCCGTCAGGGGGGCAGAAGTCAAGGATGCCGAATCGGCGACTCACGGCGACGAGGCAGCCCAGTACCAGGTGGTCGAAACCTACAGGTACCCGGGATTCGAGATCGTTCAGTACGACCTGGCTACTTTGTCGCACTTTTCCTACGTGCTCGCGAGCGAGGGAGAAGCCCTGGTCGTCGATCCGGGACGGGATATCGCGACCTATCTCAAAGCGGCCGAGGAACGAGCGATCAAGATCCAAGCCGTCTGGCTTACGCACTCGCACGCCGATTTCGTGGCCGGCCAGATCGAACTGGCTCATACCCTGAAAGTGCCCATTTACATTAGCCAGAAGGCCGGCGCGGAGTACGAGCATATCGGGCTCAAGGAAGGCGACACGCTGAAGGTCGGTGGAGCGGTCGTGACGTTCCTGGAAACGCCAGGGCACACGCCGGACAGCATGTGCGGACTGGTAGCCAGTGCGGCCCTGCCGGAGAAGCCGATCACGATGTTCACGGGCGACACCCTGTTCGTGGGGAGCGTGGGCCGCCCCGACCTGTTGGGCAAAGGGATGTCGGCCTCCCGGCTCGCGTCGATGATGTTCGACACATGGACAGATAAGCTTTCGAAACTTCCGGACGACGTGGTGATCATGCCCGCTCATGGTGCTGGATCTCTGTGCGGTGCCCATCTGAGTGATGAGCCCATTTCGACGATCGGCCAGCAGCGAACCTCCAACTCCTATCTTCAATACAAGACGCGAGGCGAGTTCGTGGCTGCCGTTCTGGAGGGGCTTCCTGAAGCACCGCAATACTTTGCCCACAATGCGGCCATGAACCGTCAAGGGCCGGAACTCGTTGACTGGAACCCCAAGACGATTGCCCAGATCGCCCCATCGGCCGAGCTGACTGATCCGAATAAATACTACGTGGTGGACATTCGCCAGGCGGGCGAGTATGCCGCGGGGCATGTCCCGAACTCGGTGAACATCGGCCTGCGTGGCCGGTTCGAGACCTGGACCGGTACCATGGTCCCGTGGGATTCGAAGCTGATCGTGGTTGGCAACCCCGAGGAACTTCCTGAGGCGATCCATCGCCTCCACCGCGTGGGCTACAAGGCCCAAGTGATGGCCTACGACGCCTGGACGAAGGCGGGATTGCCGATTGTGACGACGGCCACCGTTTCTCCCAAAGAGCTCCATGCCGCCATGCAGCAGGAGGAGTCGCCACTGGTCGTCGACGTACGACAGCCCAGCGAGTGGGAAGAGTTGCGGATCGGGACGGTGGTCAACTTGCCGCTGAACCACCTTGCGGAGCAATCGGTGAAACTGGATCGCGAGGCCCCGGTCGTGGCGGTGTGCAACAGTGCCTATCGGTCGAGCCTGGCCGTCGGCGTGTTGGAACGAGAAGGTTTTGGCAATGTGCGCAGCCTGGCGGGCGGCGGCGAGGCCTGGATGGAAGCGGGGCTACCGGTCATCGAGTCGGGCGCGGCGGCCTGTCCAATCCCTGCGGTCGTTTCTCCAGGCCAGACGTCTCGGGGCCCGTCGGTTCGCCTGGCGGATCGGATCTCGCCGGCCGAACTGAAGCGGACCTTGATGGATTTGCCGGGGTCGGTGGAGGTGGTGGACGTTCGGCCGGCTGACCATTTTGCTGACTATAGTCTGCCCGGCTCGCGGAATGCCGACCTGGCAGACGTGATGAGCAACCCGTCCTACCTGACTGGCAACAACCCGTTGGTAATCGTGGATCGCGACGGTTCAATTGCGATGATGGTTGCAGGCGTGCTTGCCCAGAAGGCCGAACGGCGTGTGATCGCCCTCCACGGTGGCTTGCAGGCCTATTGGGGCGAATCTGACCTCGGGTCGCTGATCACCCCAGGCGTGCTTCCGAGCGGTCCGGTTGCCGGCAATCACGGTGCGAAGGACGCCGTGCAGTCCAAGCCGGGCCCGGCACCAGCAGCGAAGCCGAAGAAACGGAGTGCTGGTTGCTGATGGGTGATCGCTGATCATTCGCCCAGTCCCCGGCCCTCCCCTCGCTTCGGTGGGGAGGGCGGCACGGGCGATACTCCGCCGAAATCCGAACTAAGAAGGAGTCAAGTATGAGTCATAGGAATCCCAGAACCGGGAGCGCTCCCGGCGAGGAACAGAGGCCATCGCCGCTCTGGAATCCGTATGTCGCCGGGATCTTGCTGGGGCTCACCCTGCTGGCGTCGCTGTTGACGTTGGGAGCCGGCCTGGGCGCTTCGGGCGGAATCGCTCGGATCGGGGCCGAACTTGAATCGTGGATCGCACCGTCCCACGTGGCGGGGAGCGAGTATTTCGGTGCCTGGGGCACGAACCCCTTGTCGTATTACCTGGTGTGGATGTTTGCCGGAGTGTTCTTCGGCGGACTGATCTCGGCCGTCCTCGCCGGTCGGGTCAAGATCGAGGTCGAGAAGGGAGCCGCGGTGTCGTCGAGGTTTCGACTGGGACTGGCCCTGATCGGCGGAGTGCTGGCGGGCTATGCCGCCCGGATCGCCGCCGGCTGCACTTCGGGGCAAGCGCTGACCGGCGGAGCGATGCTGCTGACCGGGAGCCTGATCTTCATGGGTTGCGTGTTTGCCGGCGGGTATGCCGCGGCCTGGTTCGTGAGGAGACAATGGAATGATTAGCACCTGTTTCTCGACCAATCAGCTCGACAGCCCGCAGGCCATGTTTATGGCGCTGGTGATCGGACTGGCCTTTGGATTCGTGCTGGAACGGGCCGGATTCGGCAGCTCGCGCCGCCTGGCGGGGATCTTCTACTTTCGCGACATGACGGTTCTCAAAGTCATGTTCACCGCCGTGATCACGGCCATGCTTAGCCTCTCCTTCGTGGTCGGCATGGGTTGGATCTCGCTGGGAGCCCTCCACAACATGCCCACCATCTACGGAGCCCAGATCGTGGGCGGGCTTCTGTTCGGTGTGGGGTTCGTCATGAGCGGATGGTGTCCCGGCACTGCGGCGGTGGGAACCGCCAGCGGGAAGATCGACGGGCTGGTGTTTCTGGGCGGTGCGGTGTTCGGCTCGATCCTCTTCAACGAGACATTTCCCTGGCTCGGCTGGCTCAAAGACTGGGGCTACCAGGAGCAACCGCTGTATGCGTTCGGGCTCTCGAGGCCCGTGTTTGGAGCGATTCTTGCCGCGATTGCCGTGGCGGCTTTCTACTCTGCTGAGTGGGTCGAAAGCCTCCACGGTGGCGGCCGGTACCTGCACAGCCCGATGCTCAAGGGCCTCGGACTGACCATGATCGTGCTGGCGGCCGCAATGCTTGTTCTGCCCGCTTCGAGTAGTGGCCGATCCGCCGCTGCAACCCTCATGGATCTCGAGCGGGAACAGGAAATGCTGGGTGCGATCGAGGAGGGGCAGGACCACATCGACCCGGCGGACCTGGCCGATCGGCTCATGGCGGCCGGCGATGACCTGGTGCTGGTCGACATCCGCCCGGCGGCCGAGTACGAGGCATTCCACATTCGCGGCGCGATCAATGTGCCGCTGACCGATCTGGCCACGCGCTTGGCCGAATACAAGTCCCAGAGAACAATCGTTCTCTACTCGACCGGAATGACCCATCCGGCACAGGCCCGCGATGCCCTGGCTCGATTGGGATATGAGCAGGTGTATCTGCTTACCGACGGCCTGGAAGGGTTCGTCGAGGAGTGCCTGAAGCCCGTCTCGCTGCGCAACGAGCCGTTGCCGCCGGAAGCGGTGGCCAAGGTGCAGCGGTGGCGAGCCTGGTTTGCCGGTCCGCAGTCGGCCGTCAAGCCGAAAGCGAGCGCCCCGGCGGCGGGTTCTCTCCGGGAAGCCTCGGCGAGTGCGGCCAGGGCGCTGCCGCCGCTGGTGACCGGCGACTGGCTCCAGGAGCGTCTCGGCTCGCCCGATCTGCGCATCATCGACGTGCGCGAGCAGCCCAAGTTCAGCAGCGGGCACATCGCCGGCTCGGTGCGGATCGATCCGGAGAGCCTTCGCGGCACCGTCGACGGAATTCCCTCGTCGCTGCTGCCGGCCGGCCTGATCGCGGCCCACCTGGAACTGATGGGCATTGCCCCGACGGACACGGTGGTGATCGTGGCCGACAGCGCACTGCGCGACGCAACGCTGGTCGGCATGGCCCTGGCCAGAGTCGCACATCGCCAGTGGACGATACTCGACGGCGGCTACGATGCCTGGTCATCGCAGGGCCGGCCGGCAGACAAGGCCTTGACCCGCCGTCCGAAGACCGGCTATCCGGTCGATGGCAGGGCCGATGACTTCACCGTGACGGCTGACGATATTTCACCCCTCTTGGGCAGTCCCGAGGTGGTGATTCTCGACACCCGGCCGGAAGACTACTTTGTGGGGAAGGCTTCAGACGAAGCTCGGGCCGGGCATATTCCCGGGGCCGTTTCCCGTCCCTTCTCGGCCGATCTGGCTGAGAACGGTGCCCTGCGTCCCGTGGCCGATCTGGCCGCCGAGTATGGCAAGCTGATCCCGTCGAAGAACACGCGGGTCGTCGTGCACTGCCGCACCGGCCACCAGGCCAGCCAGACCTATTTCGTGCTCAGACATGTGCTCGGGTACGAGAACGTGGACTGGTACGACGGAAGCTGGACCGACTGGGCAGCCCGTGCGGATCTGCCGGTAGAAACGGGCGCGGCGAAACCCTGAAGCACCTCGCCTGGCTTGATGTTGCCAATGTGTACGTTGATTGCCAGTCCGATTGCTATGTTGATGGCATTGTGGACGTGGCGAGCCCCCAATTCGAAGCGGCTGTTTTTGGTCGCCTTCTGGTTGGTATCTAAATGGCCTTGCGTGATTCGCGGAAAAAATGTCGTCCTGAAGATAGCCGCGTGGGCTTGCCCCGCGCTCGGGTAACGCCCGTGT
>CAYSCH010000010.1:0-33301 GCA_964429355.1 uncultured Planctomycetaceae bacterium
TGACGCGGTCGATGGGAACGACGATGTCGGCCTGGAAGGGATTGGGTTTCTGGAATCGGTCGTAGGAATAGAGGAATATCGGGTTTTTCTGGAGAGGAGGCACGTCGGGGCAGATGAAGGGCACGGAAACCATGTAGGCTGAATCCTGCATGAGGACGCCGGTGTAGCGGTGGTCGGGGTGATAGTCATTGGGACGATGGCCGATCACGATGTCGGCCTCCCACTGGCGGATGAGGCTGATGAATGTCCGGCGATTTTCCAGGGTGGGCATGAGTTCGCCGTCGTGGATGTCGAGCACCTCGGTGGTGATGCCGAGCACGTCGGCCGCGGCCTGGACTTCGGTGTTTCTCCGGTTGGCGAGGACTCCACCGGCCATGCCCCAATGACCGATGTCGCCGTTGGTGGCAGAGACGAACTTCACCAGGTCGCCCCGTTCAGAGCAGATCTTTGCGAGCCCGCCGCAACGGATCTCGCAGTCGTCCGGATGGGCCCCGAAGACGATGATCCGCAGCTTTTCGGGTTCCTGGCCTCGAGCCCGTGCGGCGACCAATCCGCAGGTCGTTGCCACAACGAGTGCCAATGCGAGGATCCAATTTGGTTTTCTCATGGGTACTGTCTCCTGAAAGGTGATTCAGAGCCAATTTTCGAAACTTCCGGCAACTGCGACAATTCCTGCCGTGCGAGACCGGTCATGTTGCGACAATCTCTTACTGGAGTCGGAAAGAAGTCATGGTTGCCATGCAGTCCGGGACTTCTATGGTGAATGTCCCGAGAAAGATCGTAGCATCGGGGCGCGGCGGAAGCTAGCTGGTACGATGGCCCAGACAGCCGAAAGGGCCCGGCAAGGGCGAGAACCGAGGTGTCGATGCGGATCGGCACCCTCTCGCGCTGCGGCGCTGCCGGGCAGACATGGGCCGGGACGGACAGAGCTGGCAGGCAGAACAGGGACGTAACCCGAGCGCGGGGCAAGCCCACGCGGCTATCATGTGTGGGGTGTCGGTGGCGACGGGAACGGAGCGCGGGGCAAGCCCGCGTGGCTATTATGTGTGGTGGCGGAGTGTGCATGGCCATGGGAAAGACCCATGCGATTCTTTTCATGTTGTCCGGCCGCATCACGCCTCGCCTTCACCCCAACCTTGCGCGCCCACGAGGGGCACGAAGCGGCATGCCGTCAGGCCCGTCGTCAGAAACGAGTCGTCCTTTCGTCGGACAACCTGGAGCTGCTGGCAATCGGCCCCGCCCACCGGCATAACGAGCAACCCGCCCTCGGCCAGTTGGTTCAGCAGGGCAGGAGGCACGCGCTCGGCGCCGGCAGTCACGAGAATCCGGTCATAGGGGGCCTGCGCCTCATGGCCCAGAGTTCCGTCCGCGACCAGGGCGGTGACGTTTTGGTATCCCAAAGCCTCGAGCACGGTCATCGCCCGGCGCGAAAGGTCGGCGACCCGTTCGATGGTAATCACCTCTCGGGCGATCTCGGCCAGTACGGCCGTTTGATAGCCGCTGCCGGTACCGATTTCCAGCACGCGCTCGGTGCCCGTCAGTTCGAGGGCTTCGGTCATCAGCGCAACCATGTACGGCTGGCTGATCGTCTGCCCGTACCCGATGGCCATGGCGTTATCGGCATAGGCCTCGTGGCGAGACTCTACGGGCACAAACCGTTCCCGGGGCACCTCGGCCATGGCCTTGAGGGTAAGATGATCGCGAATTCCGCGGCCGCGCAGATCCGTGCGAAGCATCCGCTGCCTGGCCGCCAGCATTTCGGCAGACACTGCGACATCGTCCGGCATCGTGTCCTCTCACGTTCGGTGTCGGTGAGACCAACCTCAAAGATCGTTGAGTCTTTCACAAAGATTGGCGACTTGCCGGGAGCAGGCTGTTTTCAGCTCGAGCGGTAGCTCGCGACCAACCTTGGGCCGGTACCCGCTGGCGGCCCTGCCCCCTTGAGCCACATACTCCTCTCCCGATAATACCTCCGACGGCAATCCCCGAGAACCCTGCCGACCGAGCCATCGGAGGTTGGGTGCGGCCACCGGATGGACGCCGGGCCGAGACGGCGTCGATCCGGTTCTCCGGGTCGGCACGCGACTGGAATCTGCTGTCCCACTCGGCTAGAATCGAGAGGCTCGGGTACGGCTTTCTATCGAGCCGCCAAGAGACCATGCCCGTGGGAGAGTCCCACGTTTTGCCAGCCTGCCCCCACATCCTCCCCGCCCCACGGAGATTTCCGTCATGAGATATGTGTTTCTCTCGACCATTCTGCTGCTGATGGCCTTGCCGCTCCACGCCGAGAACTGGCCCCACTGGCGCGGTCCGAATTTCGACGGCTCGACGAGCGAGACCGAGCTTCCCTCCCAGTGGAGCCGGACGGAAGGGATCGTGTGGAAGGCGAAGCTTGACGGAGCGGCCGCGTCGACTCCGATCATCTGGGAGAACTACGTTTTCCTCTCCGGACTCGATGCCGAGAAAGACACGCTCCAGGCCATGTGCTTCCAGCGTGCCGACGGGAAGTTGCTCTGGAAACACGACGTGGCCGAGGGCACCAGCCACGACGAGCGCAGCAACTTTGCCGCCCCCTCGCCGGTGACGGACGGCAATCTGGTCTACTTCTTCTTCAGCAACGGAGATCTTCTTGCCTACGACTTCAGCGGCCAGCGTCGCTGGGCGCGAAACCTCCAGAAAGACTACGGCACCTTTGCGTTTAATTGGACTTTCTCCACCAGCCCGACGCTTTTCGACGGGAAGCTTTTCATGCAGGTCCTGCAGCGCGATGTGCCGGTGCGCGAGCGAGGGTTCACCGATCGCGAAAACGAATCTTACCTCCTCGCCATGGATCCGCAGACCGGCAAGACTCTCTGGCGCCACGTCCAGCCAAGCGATGCGGTCGCCGAGTCTCGCGAGGCCTTCTCGACCTTGATTCCGTCTGAAACCAACGGAAAAAGCGAACTCCTCGTGGCCGGCGGCGACGCGCTCACAGGGCACGATCCGGCAACGGGCAAAGAGCTCTGGCGTTGGGACAACCTCAACCCGAACAAGATCTCCCATTGGCGATTGGTCCCTTCGCCGGTGGCTGGCGGCGGCGTGTACCTGATATGTGGGCCGAAAATGAGCCCGGTCTTCGCCGTCAAGGCCGGGTTGTCCGGCCAACTCACCGACGACGATCTGGCCTGGGCGAGCACAGACGTCCGCACGGTCAACTCCGACGTACCCACGCCCGCCTTCTATGACGGCGATTTCTTCATCCTCAGCGATCTCGGTAAATCGCTCTCCCGCGTGACGGCCGCAACCGGCGAGGTGAAGTGGACCGTCTCCACGCCCGGACGGGCGAAATACGAGGCGTCGCCCCTGGCCGCCGATGGGAAGATCTACATCGTCGACTTTGAAGGCCAGGTCGATGTGATCGACGCGAACAACGGGAACGTGATCAACTCGATCCAGATGGACGAACCGGAGGATCGCGAAGTGGTTCGTTCCTCGATCGCTGCTGCCCATGGGCATCTTTTCATCCGCACGACGCGGGAACTCTACTGCGTAGGCAAGTGATCACCAAGTCAGTACGCGTGATCGAGACTCGGTGGTGAAGAAGTGACGCGGAGCGGCAATGAAGCACAAACGACGCAAGCCACAGAAGCCCTCGAAGACCGCTCCGCGGCCTCCGGCGCCAACAGGCGTCTGGCGCTTCTCCCGACGGGCCTGCCTGATCCTCACCTTGGCAGTCGTCGTGATTCCGCTCGCGTGGTGGGGCTTCTCGCAGTCGCTGCGGTTCGATGCAGGCCAGGAGAGTCCCAAGCCGCCAGGTGCGATCGTCGCACCGATCGCGACCGGCCCGAGCATGAGGATCCTCTGCCCCTTCGACGGCAGCCTGTTTCCGCCCGAGATCGCGCCACCACGTTTTCACTGGGAAGACGGGACGGCTCGAGTGGACCGCTGGACGATCGAGATCCAGTTTGCAGACGGCGGGCCGCCGATGCATTTCGTCTGCGACCTGCGGGAGTGGACCCCCTCGTCCGACGCCTGGGAAGAGATCAAGAAGCGTTCCTTGTCGGCGGCGGCCACCGTGACCCTATGCGGTATCGACCGACAGCGCCCCGAGGAGATTCTCTCCCGCGACGAGGTATCGATTCGAACGTCGAAGGACGAAGTCGGAGCGCCGATCTTCTACCGGGAAGTGAATCTGCCGTTTCTCGAAGCGGTCAAAGATCCCGCCTCACACATTCGCTGGCGATTCGGGACGGTCTCGAGTACCGAGCAGCCGCCGGTCGTCATGGAGAAGTTGCCCCTGTGCGGGAACTGCCACTCCTTCTCCCAGGACGGGGCCTTGATTGGAATGGACGTGGATTATGCGAGTGACAAGGGATCCTATGTCCTCTGTCCCGTATCGCAGGAGATGGTCTACGACAACGCCAAGATCATCACATGGAGCGACTACGAACGGAAAGACAACCGCGGCACACTCGGCCTGCTTTCGCAGGTGTCGCCGGACGGCCGCTACGCGATCAGCACGGTGAAGGACCGCTCGGTCTTCGCCGCCGTCGACAACCTGGCTTTCAGCCAATTGTTCTTTCCGATCCAGGGAATCCTGGCGTACTACGATCGGCAGACAAAAACGTTTCACGCGCTGCACGGAGCCGACGACGATCGTTACGTGCAGAGCAACGCCGTTTGGAGTCCGGACGGCAAGTACGTCGTTTTCGCGCGCGGCGAGGCTTATCACTCCGACGCCTTCCGAGAGAAACGCTCCGGCCTGACCAAGCCGGAAGACATCTCGGAATTCCTGAACGGAGAAAGAAGTCTCAAGTTCGACCTTTGGCGCGTGCCCTTCAACGAAGGCAAGGGCGGCCGGGCCGAACCGCTCTCAGGGGCATCGAACAACGGGATGAGTAACTATTTCCCCAAGTATTCCCCCGACGGCAAATGGATCGTTTTCTGCCAGGCGAAGAGTTTCATGCTCCTGCAACCCGATAGCACGCTTCACATCATTCCGGCCGAGGGGGGCGAGGCGAGGCGGTTGGAGTGCAACACCAGCCGGATGAATTCGTGGCATAGCTGGTCGCCCAACGGCAGGTGGCTCGTATTTTCTTCGAAGGCCTTTTCGGCCTATACCCAGCTCTTTCTCACCCACGTGGACGAAGAAGGCCACACGACGCCTGCCGTGCCCCTGTCCCGCTTCACCTCCGACGACATGGCCGCCAATATTCCCGAGTTCGTCAATACGTCTCCCGACGCAATCCGGAACATACGCTCGGCGTTCATCGACGACCTTTCCTATTTCAAGGCGGGCATGTGGAACCTCGACGACCGCCAGCAAGATCAGGCGATCGTCAACTTTCTGAAGGCCCTGGAAATCAACCCGGGCAACATCGAGGTCCGCGTCGTGCTGGGCAGCGTGTATCTTGCTCAAGGGAATCTGGACTCCGCACAGCACCACCTCGACGAGGCGATTTCCCGTGCCCCCACGAACAAAGAGGCTCACTGGCACCGCGCGGCCCTCTTCGAAAAGCAGGGTATGCTTCCCGAGGCGATGAAGGCGTATCAGCAAGCACTCCAGATCGATCCGGACTACGCCCTGGCTCATCAGTCGGTGGGCCGGCTGGAGTTGAAGACCGGGGCGGTAGAGGCAGGCCGGCAGCACCTGCTCGAGGCCGCCCGGCTCGATCCGGACAACGCCTCTCCGTGTATCGATCTGGCCCACTCGTATCTTCAGGAGCAGAAAGCCGTTCAGGCCGTCGCCATGTACCGGCGTGCCCTGGAAGCGGCCCCCGGCTCCGACGTGGCCATGAGCGGCCTGGCGGTTGCCCTGCTCCAGGTTCGGGGGCCGGGTGATATTGAAGAGGCGGTGCGATTGGCCGCGAAGTCGTGTGAGGTCACCGCCAACAGGAGCCCTCCCGCCTTGATGGTGCTGGCCGAGGCCTACGCCGCGGCAGGCCGTCTTCCCAAAGCTGTTGCCGTCGCCCGCAAGGCCATGGGCATCGCCCAGCAGATGGGAAGAAACGATCTTTTCGCAACCGCATACGCTTTTGTCGAACGATACGATCAACAGCCGCTCGCGCCGGAGACACACTGACGGAGATAACGCTTGTGAAGCACACCTTGCCCATTCTTGCCGTTTTGCTGCTGTCACCCGCCGGACTGGAAGCTGCCGAAGAATCGTTGCCGGCCAGGCCCAATTTCATCGTGCAATCTGAAAGCCGACATCGGCGAGTCCACCGACGTGGCGGCTGCCAACCCGGCGGTGGTCGAGAAGCTGCAGGCCCTCGTCGCGGCGATGCAAGACGATCTCGGGCTCGATGGCGAGGCCCCGGGCTCCCGCCCGCTCGGAAAGGTCGAAAACGCCCAGCCCCTGATCGGCCACGACGGGCAGGTGAGGGCCGGGTTTGAGGCCAAGTGACCAGGAGCCTGTGTCAGGGACGAGTGCTGGCAACCCGACGCGAAGGCGTCACGCCACGAATTGGATGCACTTCTTGATACCGCACGTCCCTTTGCCAGGGCGCATACCCGGCACCGCGGATCTGCTCCTCGATGGAGGCTGAGTTCATCCTGAAGGTTGTGCCGGCCGCCGAAACGACGTTCTCTTCAAACATCACCGCGCCGAAATCGTCGGCCCCAAAGTCCAGGGCCATCTGGCCGATGCGGGGGCCTTGCGTCACCCAAGAGCTTTGCAGATGCGGAATGTTTTCGAGGAAGAGACGCGAAAGGGCCTGCACGCGGAGATACTCGGTGGCGGTTGTGTTGCCGCGGCGGAGACTGAGCGAGCCCTGCTGGTAGGGCCAGGTGATGAAGGCGGTGAACCCGCCCGTCTCGTCCTGGAGACTGCGCAGACGCTCGAGGTGCTCGACCCGGTCGGTCCACGATTCGCGAACGCCGAACATCATGGTCGAACTCGACGGCAGGCCGAGCCGGTGCGCCGTGCGATGCACGGCCAGCCACTGGTCGCTACTCGATTTGAGCCGGGCGATGCGATGCCGCACGGAATCGACGAGAATTTCCGCACCGCCGCCGGGGAGCGACCCCATACCCGCTTCGATGAGCCGGTCCAGCACCTCTTGGATCGTCAGTTCGGAGACCTTGGCGATGTGCAGAACTTCGTCGGCAGACAGCGCGTGGAGATTGACCGGGTAGTTGGCCTTGATCCAGCCGAAAAGGTCTTCGTAGTAACCGATGCCCAGTTCCGGGTTGAGTCCCCCCTGCAACAGGATCTGGATTCCGCCGGCGTCGACGGTCTCTTCGATCTTCTGGGCCAACTCTTCCCTGGTGAGGGTGTATCCCCCCGGTCGTCCCGGCGCCCGGTAGAAGGCGCAGAAGCGGCAGTAGACGTTGCACACATTCGTGTAGTTGATGTTCCGTTCCACGATGTAAGAAACCCGGCGTCCCGGGTGCAGGCCCTGTCGCCTCTCGAAGGCGGCCAGTCCCAGATCGGCAAGGCTCGCGCGCTGCGCCAGCAGCAGCGCATCGGCGGTTGAGATCCGCCGGCCGGATGCCGCATCGTCAAGGACGGAGTCGAGCGTGCGCGAGGAGGAAGGACGAATCAATGTTGGTACTCCAATGAGCCGGCGGAAGCCCGGGCTCCAACTGTTTCATAGGTCGTGGTACGTTCGACAGGCTCGCAGCCGATCGCCTGGATCAACCGCCGAAGCTGCCCGATGCTCAACGAGTGGGGGGTCGTGGCGCCCGCCATGTGGTAGATCTTTTCTTCCACCACGGTGCCGTCCATGTCGTTGGCGCCGAATGTCTGCGCCAGTTGAGCCGTGTTCAGCCCCAGCATGACCCAGTAGGCCTTGATGTGGGGAATATTGTCCAGCAGCAAGCGGCTGGTGGCGATGATCCGCAGTTTGTCGGCCCAAGTCGGTTCTTCGAGCTTGCCGAGCCGGTTGTTTTCGCGGTGGTAAGCCAAGGGGATGAAGGCCTGAAACCCGCCCGTCTCGTCCTGGAGGTCGCGGAGCCGCAGAAGATGATCGACGATCTCTTCCGGCCGCTCGATCGTGCCGTAGAGCATGGTGCAGTTCGACTTGAGGCCCAGCCCGTGGGCCGTGCGGTGGACGTCGAGCCACTGGTCGGCCGTCGCCTTGTCTCTGCAGATCTTGGTTCGCACCCGGTCGGCAAATATCTCGGCCCCGCCCCCCGGGAGCGATCCCAACCCGGCGTCGATCAATCGGCACAGAACTTCGCGATAGCTCATGCCGAAGGTCTCGGCAAAGAAATGGATCTCGACCGCGGTGAACGCCTTCAGGTGCAGGTCGGGATAACGGTCCCGGATCGCCCGCAGCAGTTCGGTGTAGTAGTCGAAGGGCAAGCCCGGATGAAGCCCGTTGACGATGTGGATTTCGGTCATGCCCGGCCGGTAGCGACGGCGGATCCACTCGAGTGACTCGCCGATCGTCATCGTGTGCGCTTGCGGCATCCCTTCGCGGAGGCGGGCGAACGAGCAGAACAGGCAGTCGGCCTGGCAGACGTTGGTTGCGTTCAGATGCAGGTTGCGGTTGTAGTAGGTGATCCGTCCGTGGAGCCGCTCCCGCACCTGGTTGGCCAGTTGTCCAACAGCGAGGAGGTCCGGATGCTTCAAGAGCACAAGCCCGTCGGCCGCATCGAGGCGCCGCCCCTGGGCGAGTTTGTCGGCAATGGTTGTGAGCCGTTCGTTGAGGATCATAGGGGCGTGGGCGTATCGTATCGAAGTGCGCTGGCGATCTCGACCAGTGTGGGAATCTGAAGGACCTCGGCCGTCTCGCTGTCGACGGCCACCTGTCCGAGATGGTCGGCTCCGAACGCAAGGGCCGCCTGGGCCGCCTGCAAGCCGAGCTCCGAAACCGGTGCCCGGATCTCGGTGCCGAGGGGCGAACTGAGACGCCGGATCGCGATCGATCGCATCGCTCCGGCAGCCCGACTCTCCTCGGCAACCTCCTTCGGATCGTGAAGAACTCCGGCCGACACGGTTACTCCGGCTGACACCGCGTCGTTCGAAATCGCGTCGAAGGCCGCCGTCAACGCGTGGCGAGCCGGCCCGCCCGGATCGTCCGCAACCACGTGGAGTGTATACACGCACCCGCCAAAACCTCTCACACGTTCATCCTCTTCAGCGAGCGCGGCCAGCCGGGCGGCAGCCTCGCGGATCGCGACGGCCGAATTGGCGACCGCCGCTTCGAATTCGCCGCTGGCGAGCCGTTCGGCCAGCCGGACAAAGACCACCGGCTCGACCTTCGGACTCTCATCGGGTCCGGCTTTCGGCACCAGTTCGACGAGCTTGGCCAGCAGGGGGAGCGGTGCGTCGGACAGCCGTCTGGCATCCTCCTGGCCGAGCAATTCGCCTCGCGCAACCCGGTCCCCAATATCAGCCAGCCCCGCCATCTCCAACTGCTTTCGGGCGAATTCCGAGAGGATCCCGGTTCGGCCAGAGATTTCGCGAACAAGCATTTCCGAACTCCAGGCGATCGGTTTGGGGTTTCGCGCCGTACCATTCTCGGCGCACAACCGATGCGCCAAGAAATATTAGCCCCCATGCCCCTGGAGACAATCGTCAGCACCGCAGTGATGGATTGCGGACGTCTGCGACCCAGGAGACCCGCAGAAGACACCTTGGCCCAACGCAGTCCTCCGGCAAACCCGCCCCGAGGCTGTCTGGGAGTCGATCGGGAGGGTCGGCGGGTGGTCGGGTCTGAGCGAGCCATTGACCAATCTGTTTCTGGGCGCTCACTCTACTTCACAAAATCAAGGTCGATGAACACGCCCGGCACGGCGCCGGGATCCATCTGCGCCGCAGGCCCCACCGGATACCACAAAAACGGTTTCGACTTGTCGTGCTGGCCGAGGAAAGAGATGTCGGCGCCGAAAGGTCCAATCAGGTCAGCCCGGCTCGCATTGCATTCCGTAATCGCTCGATGGAGCTCCTCGCTCGCACCGTCTGGAGCGAAGTAGAACGGCTCGCGGGCGATGGGGATAACCGGCAGACGGGCGAGGTACTTCCCCTCGACCAACGCGTCGAGCGACTCGGGGAACCGACCGTGATCGTTGACGTACATCCGCAGCGCAAGGTACAGGATTGTCCCGCGACGCTGCGCCTCCGCCGTGTATAGCCCGCCCCTCAATGACCATCCGAGAGTGTCCAGAGAATTGAAAAGGCGAAACTGCCATCGCAGTTGCTGGAACACCTCGTCCAGGGCCGAGGCTTGGTACCAGACAGGTCGGGCCGGGTCATAGGGCACAAGGTCATAGCTTCTCAGCAACCGAAAGCGTTGACGCTCGAATCCCCATGGGTCGACGTCAACGTCAGGAAGGTCTTCCGGTCCCTGGATGGCTTGATCGTGGATCACTGCCGTTTCGTATTCCGTGGCCCGGTCGGCTCCAATTCGAAATGCACGATCGAGCAACCGGAGAGCACGCTGTCGCTCAAAGTAGAGCCAACGATAATTCCAAGGCAACGCCTTGCAGTGAAATCCACGCTTGTCGTACTGGTTCTTGCCGTCGGCGTGCTTTCGCGGCCCTTCCTGCAGCCAGACCATGTCCCGCTGGAAATCGGCAGCCAGCCACTCGGCACAGCCCGTCCGCTGCTCACCCCAATCTTCGAGGAATTCAATGGCGGCGCGGAGCCGGTCGTTGGGAATCTCCAATCGGCGGGTTACATCGCGGAGTGTGGCACTCAATTGCGCATCGACAATAAGCATATTCCAGTAAGCGCCCGCCGTTCCGGCCTGCAAATTCGTGTGCAGGGGTTGTGAGTTCTCGTCCCAGGGGCGTCTGAGCACGGAAGAGATCTTTCCTCCATACACGTGGCCGCGTGTGACCAGAATATGTTCCATCCACGCGTGAGGCTCGGTTTCGCGCTCTTCCTTCGCGTTCTCCTTCATCGCTGGCCACGGCCAACCGAGTGTGCCTCCGAGCTGACTGACCGAATCATAGGGCCGGATCTCATTCACCCGGTGGTAGGCCAGGGCTTCGTAGGTGAACACCGTTGCCACTACGATCAGCAGCGCCGGCACTCGCATCGCCCGCCACGAGTTGTCCTGCCGCAGCCGCGCGCTCACGAGCAGTCGGCTCCCGACGAGCAGCGCTAGCAGCATTGGTGCTGCACCAAGTCCCCAGCCCAGTCCCAAATAAAACACCCCCATGCCAATCCAGAACGCAAAACAGCCCGTCATCACCGGGGCCGCCAGTATACCCACGATCCGGCTGCGAACGAACATCGAGCAGGCCTGGCCGATCACCAGGACCGGAACGTAGCCCAGCACGACCAGGAGACCGATCTGGCTGGCGAACAATGGTTTGAACTGGTCATTTGCGAACAGAACGGCACAGTACGACCCGCACAGAACAATCGCCGGCGGCAGCAAGACGGCTGCCATCACCGCCAGACGGCTCAGCCAGATCTCCCAGGGCGAAACACCGTCACGAGCCAACTGCAAAAAACGGGCCTTCTGATCCGCGCCGAACGTATTGCCCGCCAGCAGCGACGAAAACGCTACGATCGCAAAGGCCACTGCCGTAACGCTGCCGACCAGGTCAGACGAATCGCTTGAATAAGTCGCTCGAGAAAGTTCGCGAAACCCCACGGTACCCCCCACGGTAAGGCACGAGCCCCAGTAGATCACCGCCGGTGTCCTGACCTGTCGCCAGGCGTGCCAGATCAGCCTGATCCAGCGGCCCCGGCAGGGCCGATCGCACGAACTCCACTGGGCGGTCAAGGCAGGCGTTCCCGCCTCTCCCGACGCAACTCGCGTCAGCGCCCACACCCGCAAGGGCTGCCCGGTGCGGTACCAGATTCGCACCAGCGGCAGCCCGGCCGCCAGAACCGCTATCGCCACGATCAAGCGAGGCCCGGCCGCCTGATAGTAGGCCGCTGTCACCGTCACTGTCCCGCCCCCGGTGGCGGTGTGGTGAATGGCGACCGTCACCCAGGCTCCCAGACTTGCCAGGGCAATCCCCGCAACCACGGCCCGCAGCGGCTCACGGATCAGCATCGACGCCAGCAATCCCCACGCCAGCCCCTCCAGAATCCCGACCCCGCTCACTCCCAATGCCAGGGACGCATCTGGCGAGCTTGGAAACACGCCCATCCAGACCGCCGTCTCTAGCCAGGCGATCAGCCCGAGCAACAGGCTGCTCAACACAACCCAACTCAGCTTGCCCAACAGATAGGTAAGCCAACCGATCGGCCGCGTTCGTTGGAAACTGAACGTCCCGGCGTCGGTCTCGGCCGTCAATAGCAGCGCACTGCTCGCGGCCGAGTAGATGGCCGTCATGAAAAGCGCCATGCCGAACCCGAAGGCAACGCTCGGAGGCGGCGCTATATCGAACGTTTCCATCGTCGCCATCGACGCCTGCAACGTGACCAGCATGGCGAAGATGCCGATGCAGAAAGCATACTGCTCGGCCGCCTCACGCCAGAGGATCCGGCCGCACGCCCTGAAACTGAATGGGTTCATCAGACCGCCTCCCCCAGGCTCGAAACCGGCTTGGCACCGCGATCGTTGTCGCCCAGATTGCACTGCATGTGCCCCACGAAGATCTCTTCCAGGTTGGGACGGTGGACGTCGACCGACTCGACGCCCTGCTGAGCGCCGAGTTCGCTCATCCGCGCGTCCGGCATGTCGGTCACCAGCCAACGCAGTCGCCGGCCTTCCTGGCGGCAGTCGATGATCCGCCCTTCCGGCAGTTGCGGATCGATCGATTCGCCGGCCAGCGTCATCGAGATCATCCGCGATCGCTGTTTCAGGTCGTCGAGCCGCTCCACCAGCAGCAGATCGCCTCGTCGGATCAACGCCACATACTCGGCCACTCGTTCCACCTCGTGGATCTGGTGGCTCGACAAAAACACCGTCCGCCCCTCGGCTGCCCTTTGCACCATGCTCTCCAGAAACTCCCGGCGAACCATCGCGTCCAGACCCGAGGTCGGCTCGTCGAGGATCAGCAGTTCCGGATCATGGGCCAGCGCCAAGCTGAGCGAAACCTTGGCCCGCATGCCCTTCGAAAGGTTCTTGATTTTCGCTTTCGGCGGGAGCTCGAATTCCTTGGCCATGGCCGTGAACCGGTCCCAGTAGCCCGGTGGATAGAACCCGGCCGCGTACCAGCCGATCTGCTGCACCGTCATCCAGTCGTAGAGGTCCGGCACCTCGGGCACATACCCCACACGGCGGCGCACGTCCAGATCTTCGGTCGAACTGTCGTAGCCCAGGACACGGGCGTGACCGCTGTCGGGCCGTTCCAGGCCCAGCATGATCCGGATTGCAGTGGTCTTTCCCGCTCCGTTCTCGCCGAGCAGGGCAAAGACCGTTCCTTCGGGCACCCTGAGCGTCACGTTCTTCAGCGCCTCGGTCGTCTTGAACCGTTTTGACAATCGATCGAGCTCAATGGCGTTGTTCATGACTGTGTCTCCTTGCTCCGCACAGTGTCGTTTGTCTGGCTTGGATGGTCGGCTTGCGGAACTCCGTCTTCGAGCAGCCTGAGAAAAGCGTTTCGTATCTCCCCATCCGGCAGCCCGCTCTGACGCAGTTCGGCGAGGGTATCCTGGATGCGTTGCGAAACGATTCCCTCGCGAACCGCCCCGGCTTTCTCGCAGCCGCTCTCGGCGACGGCCATTCCCATCCCCCGCCTGGCCACGAGGATTCCCGCTTCCTGCAAGTGACGGTAAGCGCGAACCACCGTGTTTGGATTGACCGCCAACGACTTCGACACCTCGCGGACCGACGGCACCAGTTCGTGCTCCCGGTACGCCCGTTGGGCAATGAGGAATGTCATCTGCCGGATCAACTGCTCGTAGAGCGGCTGGTCGCTCGATGGGTCAATTTGGATCAGCATCGCCATCCCTCTCCTGGAAAGGGGATTCTGACTGTTTCTCTGTATGGCTTCAGTGACACACGCAATCCAAAAAAAGACACCGCAATGCCAGTGTGTCACTACACCGACACACTATATCGACTTCACAATCCCCTGTCAAGCAATTTTTTCCCTGGGTTTCCGCGTTCCTGCTGGCTCACGTCCTGATCGCCCATCAGCCGACCCTGTTGCCAAGAGGCAGCTCCCCCAATCGGGTCGCGGAACTTCCCAGCACCCGCGATGTTCTTGACCGCATGGGCGAGGCCTCATTGTAGGGCGACTCAGGCACTGCCCCGTGGACCATACGGTGGAACATACGGCCGACCCCGCCGTCGAAGAGGATCGTTCGCGCAGGGAAAAACCCTGATACAGACAGAGGTAGGCACCTTCCGACTCTACAATTGTAACTTGCGACTCTCCGGGGTATACTGACCCCGGTCTTATCCGATCGATTTCCGAGGAGGTTTCCATGCAGTATCGACACGGCGACGTCATGATGGAAAAGGTTCGTTCGCTCCCCTCACGGAAACGGAAGATGTCCCATACGATCCTCGCCCACGGCGAAATCACCGGGCACTGCCATCGGGTCGAAGACCACTCCAGCGCGATCCTCTACGAGACTCCGGCGGGCCTCTTTCTGCACGTGACGGCCGAGAGGGCCACCGTCATTCACGAAGAACATGCCTCGATCTGTCTGGAGCGGGGATACTATCGCATCTGGCGGCAGCGCGAATATTCGCCCCAGGAGATTCGCGTCATTCGTGATTGATGCGTTCGCTCGTGAGTATTTCTCGATCTGCTTGCCGGAACTGAGGTGGTAGTGTGGGCAAAGTCCAGGATCTTACGCCCGAGGAAGCTCGCGACTTCCTCCTCCAGGGAAAGAAGGGCGCCATTCGCGTGTTGGGCCTCATCAATTTGCGCGAGGCCAACCTCCAGGAACTCTCCGCAACGATTTCCTGCCACGATCTCGATGCAAGCGGCTCCGAGTTGGTGTCGCTGCCGGCTGGCATCTGCATCGAGTCGCGGCTGATCCTCGACGACTGCGCAAAACTGGAATCGCTACCCAAGGGGCTCGAGTGCGGCTCGATCAGCCTGCGCAACTGCGGCTACCTCAGTTCGCTGCCTGAAGGCTTGAGCACCTGGTTTCTCGATCTGTCGGAATGCCGGCGGTTCACTTCCTGGCCCGCCCGTGGAACCATTCATCGTGGAATCCTGCGGTTGCGAAACTGCATTGAAGTGCGGACACTGCCCCCCTGGCTCGGACTGCTCGGCCAGTTGGATCTCTCCGGCTGCGTCGGCTTGGCGGAGGTGCCCGACGGGGTCCGCGTCAGCAGTTGGATCGACGTCGGTGGAACCGGGATCGCGTCGTTGCCGAGCAGCTTGTCGGGTGCGCCGCTGCGATGGCGAGGTGTGCCGGTGGATGAGCGAATCGCTTTTCATCCCGACACGCTATCCGCCCGCGAAATCCTCGAGGAACGAAACGCCGAGCGGCGACGGGTGATGATCGAACGCATGGGGTATCTGCGGTTTGCCGAAGATGCCAAGGCCAAAGTGCTGGACAAGGATCAGGATCCCGGAGGCCAGCGCCAGTTGCTATGTATCAAGCTCGAGGGGGACGAGCCGCTCGTGGGCTTGGCGTGCTTCTGCCCGTCGACGGGCCGCCAGTACTTTCTGCGAGTGCCCCCCACCACCAAGACCTGCCACGAGGCCGCCGCCTGGATCGCAGGATTTGACGACCCCCAGTTGTACAAGCCCGTAATGGAAACATGAGCAGGAGTACCACCCTATGGAACGTCGCGAGCTGGTCTTGATGGATGCCAACTCCAGCAAATTCTGGAACATCGAGTTGGACGGCGCCCGTCACACGGTAACCTACGGTCGCATCGGCACCAGCGGGCAGTCGCAGACCAAGGAGTTTCCCTCGGCGGATAAGGCCAAGGCCGACTTCGACAAACTCGTCGCCTCCAAGCTCAAGAAAGGCTACGCCGACGCCGCCGGTGGCGACACGGTCGACGAGAACGACTCGGATCTTCTGCCCCCTGCCGCCTTTGTCTCCGTCATCAAGCAGGCCGATATCTACGAAAATGTGAAGACCTTTATCGGAAGGAAGGTCGCCGACTACAATCCCGAGAAAGGACCCACACGCGGCGGCAAGACGATCTATCGCTTTCGCTCTGACTGGGAGAACGACGTCATCCAGGAAAACTTGGAGCACTTCCTGGCCACCGACGCTTCGCTCGAGGCAACCGGCATCGTCATCGGCTCCTGGTCCGGCGAAGATGCCATGCGAAGCCCCGACGCCGTCATCGAGCTGCTCGTCAAGAATGCCGATCGCCTGCCCCGACTCGTCGCCCTCTTCCTCGGCGACATCGTCTCCGAGGAAAACGAAATGTCGTGGATCCACCAGACCGATCTCTCGCCCCTGCTGGAGGCTTTTCCCAATCTGCAGTTGTTGCGGACTCGCGGCGGAGAGGGGCTGGAAATCAAGGAGCCCAGGCACGACAAGCTGCGGGCGCTGGCCCTCGAAAGCGGTGGCCTGCCGGTCGAAGTCGTCCGCTCGGTCTGCACCGCGAAATTCCCGAACCTCGAACACCTGGAACTGTGGCTGGGCACCGAGCAGTACGGCGGCACCAGTTCCGTGCAGGACCTTCAGCCCATCCTCTCCGGCAAGCTCTTTCCGAAACTCAAGTATCTCGGCCTGCGCAACTGCGAGTATGCCGACGATGTCGCCGCGGTGGTCGTCAACAGCCCCATCCTCGAGCGGATCGAAACGTTGGACCTGTCGCTCGGCGTCTTCACCAACGAGGGCGCCCAGGCGCTTCTGTCACTCCCCGAAGGTGGCTCGCTCAAGAAGGTGAGCATCCACTACAACTACGTGGGCAAGGACCTGCTCAAGAAACTCAAGGATCTCAAGATCTCCATCGACACCTCCAAACCCTCGACCATGGACGAAGATGATGAGTGGCGTTTCGTTGCCGTCGGAGAATGACGGGCGTCTCTTCGTCGTCGGAAATCCGGAGAATCGCCGCGTCCGCGATTTTCAAGCGACCGCCGAGAGGGTCGGCTTCCACCCCCCGGTTTGCGTCAGTTGGCGCGAGCTCCTGGACGATCTTCCTGCAGGCCTGGCACGTCTCCGCGCTGCCGGCATGATCCGGCTCGACTCCCCTGGTGAAAACGAGGATGTTCTCCGCCGCCTCATCCGCCTCGGCGGCGGTTGCGGGGGTCTGGCGTTTGGTGAAATCGGCTTCCTGCCGGAGCAATACCGCGGGCTCAGCCTTGTTCTGGATCGCCTGTCGCCTTCCGGCTCCGGGTTCCAGAACCCGCCCGCCGACGTCAAAGTGATGTTTGACAAGTGGGCGAGCGGCTGCCGTTTTGCCGCTGCGAGCATTTCGTGCCCCGCCACTTCGCTGGCGCCCGGAAGTGTGGCCCCGTTCCGCAAGTTCCGCTCGGCGTTCGGCACGCCCGGCTCGGGCCGGTTGTTCCTCAAACCCCGCTTCGCGTCATCGGCCTCCGGTGTTTGCGCGTATCGCTGGTCGCACGGCCGGGAGCAGTTGATCGCGCCTGTCGAACTTCATCGCAACGGCCGGGCAGTTCGCCTCTACAATTCACTTCGAGTTCGCTCTTACACATCGCTCGAGGACATCACCGCCATCCTCGAAAATCTGTTGCCTCAGGGCATGATCTGCCAGCCCTGGATTCGAAAAGCCAGACTGCCCGACGGACAATTCGACCTGCGGATTCTCGTGATCAACGGCCAGTCGCGGCACATTGTCGTCCGCCAGAGCCATTATCCCATGACGAATCTCCACCTCGGCAACCGGCGAGGCTGCCTTGACGAAGTCCAGGAAGCGTTCGGCGAGCGAATGGTCGACAACTGCCGGCGTCTCGCCGAACGGGCGGCCGCATGCTTCCCCGACTCTCTCTACGCGGGAGTCGATGTGCTCGTACCGGCCCGGGGCGATCCCTTGATCTGCGAAATCAACGCCTTTGGCGACCTCCTGCCGAACGTGACCCATCGCGGCGAAACCGCGTACGAGGCTATCCTGCGCGCGTCGCAGCGCGATCACAGTCCTGTCATCGTGACAAACCGCTCTGCCACTTCTCTTCTCCCCTGCGATCCATGAATCCCGCTCGCGCCCTTCACGATCCCCTCACGGAACTGCCCCACAACATGTCCGAACTTGTCGGTCCGGCAGACTTCCTGTTCATCACCCTCGACACGCTCCGCTATGACGCGGCGCAAACCGCGTGGCGTGAGAACCGCCTCACCACCTTGGAGCCCTATCTGGGCAAGGACGGGTGGGAACGGCGCCACACGCCCGCGACCTTCACCTATGCGGCTCACCATGCGTTCTTTTCCGGTTTCCTACCCACCCGCGTTGATCCCGGACTGCACCCGCGGCTTTTCGCCTCGCGGTTTGCGGGCAGCGAAACCACCACCGGCAGAACCTTCGTCTTCGACGAGCCGACCCTCCCCGAGGCACTCTCGGTCCGGGGCTACCGCACGATCTGCATCGGTGGAACGGGGTTCTTCAACCCTTCATCGGCCCTCGGCCGCGTCTTGCCCGGCCTCTTCGATGAGGCCCATTGGACACCGGCCTTCGGTGTTGCCGACCCGAACTCTGAGCAGCACCAGGTCGATTGCGCCACCCAAAGGTTGGCCGAGGCCGGCCCGCAGCCGGCGTTTCTGTTCATCAACTTTGCCGCGATCCATCAGCCGAACTGGTTTTACGGCGGCACGACGCCCCGCGACACGCTCGACACGCACCGGGCCGCCCTCGAGGCCGTCGACCGGGCCCTGGCGCCGTTGTTCGAGTTCTGCCGGCGCCGTCAAACGTTCTGCATAATTTGCTCCGACCATGGCACCGCCTACGGCGAAGGCGGCCATTACGGGCATCGCGTCGCCCACGAGGTCGTCTGGAATGTCCCCTACGCGGAGTTCATGCTGTGACCTCTTCCCTTGCCGAACGCATGAAGGAAGACCAGTTTGCCGGATACGCCTACGCCTATCCGCACAAGACTTCCTATCGCCCCCTCGAGCCCCCGGTTCCCCTGTCGGTCGCCTGGCAGCGGGAAGAGAAGAATGCGCTGTTCCTCTACGTCCATCTCCCCTTCTGCGAGATGCGCTGCGGATTCTGCAACCTGTTCACGGCGGTGCGGCCCGCCACGCAGTTCCTCTCGCAAACGCTCGACGCGATCCATCGCCAGTCCCAGGTGACGGCCCGCGAGATCCGCCCCCAGCAGATCAGCCAGGTGGCCTTCGGCGGCGGAACCCCCAGCCTCCTCTCTGTCGAAGAACTCCAGCGTCTCTTTCAGCGGCTTTCCGGCACTTGGCCGATCGACTGGAACGCTGCCCGCGTTTCCTTCGAGGTTTCCCCCGCAACCATTGATGCCGAAAAGCTCGCGCTCCTAAAAACCTACCATGTCGACCGCATCAGCATGGGCGTCCAGAGCTTTTCTCCCCACGACTTGAAAAGTCTCGGCCGGCCCCAGTCCGATCGCCAGGTGGAAGCGGCAATCGCCGCGATCCGCAGCGCCGGCTTTCCCGTTTTCAATCTCGACCTGATTTATGGCGCCAACGGGCAGACTGAGCAAACGTGGCTGCAGACGATCGAGCGGGCCGTTGCCGCCGCTCCCGACGAACTCTATCTTTACCCTCTCTACATCCGCGAGGCGACTGGCCTCGGCCGGACCGGAAGATCCCCCTCCGCTCGCCGCCGCGAACTCTTCCTCGCCGCCTGCCGCGTGCTGCTCGACGCGGGCTATCACCAGCAGTCGATGCGACTCTTCCGCCGCCCCGGCGTCGTCTCGGAAAGCGATTACTGCTGCCAGGAAGACGGAATGATCGGCCTTGGCCCCGGCGCCAGGAGTTACACCCGCTCCCTCCACTACAGCTCGGAGTATGCCGTCAGCCGGGCCGGAGTCCGGCGGATCATCGCCGACTTCAACGCGCGTCAAGACGGCCAGTTGGCCTGTGCCGATTACGGCGTGCGACTCGACGCGGAAGAGCAGCGTCGGCGATACATCATCAAGTCCCTCCTCCGCGCGCCCGGCCTGGACCTCGACGCCTACCAGGCTCGATTCGGTGCCGAAGCCGAAGACGACTTTCCACAACTCGCGGAACTTGCAGCCCTCGGCCTGGGGCTGCGCGAAGGTCGCGCCATTCGCCTCACGTCCGATGGGCTCTCCTGGAGCGACGTCATCGGGCCCTGGCTCTACTCCCGCCGCGTGACCTCCAGGATGGAAGCGTTTGAGATTGTTGCAGGATAACCGGTTTCCCATGGGCAGAGATATCCACGATCCGTCATTCCGTAATGGGCTCTGGCAACTCGTATGACCTACCGCGTCCTTTACCGAGGTTCGTTGAGTAGCTGCAATTACGAGTGCGGCTACTGCTCCTTCGCCAAGACACGCAACACCCGCGACCAACTTCAGCAAGACGCCCGCCAGGTCGAACGTTTCGTGGACTGGGTGGCAACGGCCGGCCGGCCCCTCGGAATTCTGTTCACTCCCTGGGGAGAAGCTATCATCCACCCCCATTACCGCCAAGCCCTCGTTCGCCTCTCTCATATGCCACACGTTCAGCGGGTCGCGATCCAGACGAACCTCAGCGGCCGCCTGGACGACTTCTCGTCGGCAGGCCGAGACTCCCTCGCCTTCTGGGCCACCTACCATCCCACCCAAACGACCCTGGCCCGGTTCATCCGCCAGTGCCGGAAGCTTGAAAAAATGCGCCTTCACTACAGCGTCGGCGTCGTCGGCCTGCGGGAGTATTTCGACACGATTGCTGAACTGCGGCGCCGGCTTCCGCCCGATGTCTACCTGTGGATCAACTGCTTCAAGAGCGATCCCCACTACTACAGCGAGCATGATCTCTCGTTCCTGCGGGAAATCGATCCCTATGTCGATCTCAACCGAGTCGACTACCCGAGCCGCGGAGCAGCCTGCCGAGCCGGCGATTCGGTCTTTTCCGTCGATGGTCACGGCAGCGTCCGCCCCTGCCATTTCGTCGACCGGCAAATCGGCAACATCTATCGCGACGACATCTTCGCCCTCCTCGCCCCTCGCACCTGCCCAAACGCAACGTGCGGCTGCCACATCGGCTACGTTCATCGGCCGGACCTGGATCTCTACTGTCTGTTCGGCGACAATGTTCTCGAACGCATCCCCGCCGGCTGGCCGCTGGTCGAGCCTGCTTTCACGCAAGCACGGACGGACGTCGGGAGTAGTCGGTGCCCCTTCCAGGAGAAATAACATGAAAACGTCCCGTTGTGCATGCCTCTTGGGCTCGATTCTCGCCGTGTTGCTCGCCGTGCCGAACCAGATGCCTGCCCAGGATCGCACGCCAGAGGGGTGGACGGAACTCTTGGGAGGCAACGGCCTTGAGGGTTGGAAGTTCCACCTCGGCAGCGAGGGCGCCGGCAACGAAGGTGCGTTCACTCTGAAGGAGGGCGTGCTGATCTGCAGCGGCAAACCGGCCGGCTACATGGTCACCGCAAGGGCCTACAGCAACTACACACTGCAGTTCGAACTGGCCTTCAAGAAGCCCGACGGGCTGAAGGACGACTCGGAATTCCGCGGCAACAGCGGCTGTCTGATCCACGTCGGCGAGAAGAATGCCCTCGGTGTCTGGCCGCGGAGCATCGAGGTCCAGGGAGCCAACCGGAGCATGGGCCTCATTCTCCCCATCCCCCGCGATCTGAAATGCACCCACACCTTCGACAAGGAAGCGATGGCGAAAGTCGTCAAACCGGTGGGAGAATTCAACAAGCTGGAGATCGAGGTCAGCCGCGGCGACATGGTCATCTCGCTGAACGGCACCGTCGTCTCGACCGTGAACGACTGCGAACTGACGGAAGGTCCGATCGGACTGCAGAGCGAAGGGGCCGAGACGCACTGGAAGAACATTCGTATTCGGGAGAATCATTGAACGTCGCCTTCAATTGCTTCAAACCCGTGCGCCCGGCAGCTAAGATAGCGACCGCGGACAGCCCACGCCGCAAGCTGCGCCACGCCCCGCCACCCCCGCCAAGGACCACACCCATGCACTCCATCTCAACCCGGTTCTTCCTCCTCTTCGCGCTCCTGTTGGCGGGCCGCCTCTTCGCAGCTGAAGAACCGGCCGACCCCGTCCTCCACATTGGAGGCACCGGCGGGGCCTACTTCCTCGCCGAGCCCGGCGAGCTGATCATCGATCTGGAAAAACGCGATCTGAACCGATCGGGGAGCACTGCCGACCTGCGGGCGGTCCTCGTCGGTCCCGACCGGCAGGTTCTCCAGGATATCACGATTCCCGACGACGGTCAGGCTCGCGGTAGCGGACCGGGACCGGTCCAGACCGCACGGCTCACCGCCCAAGTGAAACACAAGGGCGTCTTCGGCCTGAATATCACTGTTTCCAACGACCGCTACGGCACGGAAATGGTCTGGGGCGTCCATACCAATTGCCCCCACTACCTCATCGAGACCGCCCGTGGCCACCGCGACGCTCGCCGCGAAGAACCCCTCGTCCTGGCCGACCCGGACCGTGCCCGCGACGTTTGTTTCCTCCCCCGTCGAGGCGAGTTCGGCATGGAAGTCTCCCTGCCGTCGAAGACCTCCGAGGCGCCGGCCGTCTACGACGACCGCGGCAACCTCGTGAAGACCCTCACCGTTTCCGACGGACGGGCGACCGCCACCATTCCGGCGGACTCCGAACGCGGGGCCGCACCCTGGCGGCTCCATCTGCCCCAAGGCAAGGCGGAAATCCAGATCGACGGCGTCACTCGCTGGGACGACGGCGACTGCTACCCCAACCTGCCCCTTTGGACCCCCAATCCGTCGTCCTGGTTTCCCCTGCACCAGTACCGCTGGCTCCTGACACCCTACCAGCGAACGGCCTATGGCCAGGCGGGAAGCGAACAGACGATCCAGTTTCGTCTTCACAACAATGCCGACACCAGGCAAACAGTCCGCCTCGAGCTCCAGTTCCCCGATCAACCCTGGAAAGCGAAACTGGCGGCCGGCGAAATCAGCCTCGATGCCAAAAAGTCGCAGGATCTGGCAGTCCAATACACGGTCCCCGATCGTCCCCAATCGGTTCTCGTCCGCGCAACACCGATCGATTTTCCCGACTTCTCAACCTACGCAACTCTCACCGCAAAACCGGGCACAGCACCGATCGACACGCCTCTGAACGTGCCGCTCACCATCCTGCCCTATCGGCATGAAAACGAACAGTTCGGCTACCTGCCCGATTACCCGGTCGATAGCCAGATGTATTTCGATTATGATAATCGCCCCTACGTCATCCAGGGCTCGTCTCTCGCAACCCTGCGCGACGGCCAGTGGGTCGAGTTGCCTCTGGCCGACTCCGGCAGGTCGATTGACAAGAACCTGGCCGGCAAACGCTTCAGCGACGCCTCGACCAAGATCGGATTCGACCCGCGCGGCGGCGTCTACCTCGTCGGCCGAGCCGGTCGGCAGGCGGCTCTGCTCCACTCGGCCGACGGCGGCGGAACCTTCACCGCCTGGCCGATTCCCGGCCGCGAAGGGGAGTCGCGTTCCTTTGACCTCGAGTCGTTCTCCGGCCACAACGGATCCGCTGCTCCACCCCCTTTCGTCCGCTTCACCAACACCGCTTCCGACCCCAAGCGAATCTGGCGGCGCATCAACGATCTGGAACTCTTCGTTCCCACCCTCGAAGGTGACTCGATCCTGATCGGCGAGCCGATCCTGCTCACGAAGATGTGCATCGGCCTGTCGACCCATTCCGGGGCGCCCGCCACGATCGTCTCCCGCGACACCAAGGTTCACGTTATCTGGGCCGAGGCTACCGACCCCGAGCAGAAGGTGCCCGGCGTTCCCACCTACGTGGTGACCTACGACCGCGCCACCCGGCAGCTCGGCAAGCCGGCCTTGATCGGTTACGGCGCTCCGCCCAACGACATCCACAATACACCGAGCATCACCATGGATAGCCGGGGCTATCTCCACGCCCTGGCCGGAACCCACGGCAGCCCCTTCCAGTATGCCCGTTCGCTCCAGCCCAACCAGGCCGGCGAGGGTTGGACCGAGGCCGTGCCCACCATCAACGGCTGGACTCAAACCTACATCGGCCTGGTCTGCGACGCCCAGGACGCCCTGCACCTCGTCTCCCGCGTCTGGCGCTACAACGAACAGCCCCACCCCGCCGGCCATTTCGCCACCCTGGCCCATCAGCGAAAAACGCCCGAGGGCTCCTGGGAAGCCCCCGAGTGGCTGGTTGTGCCCCCGTTTTCCGAATACGGCGTGTTCTATCACCGCCTCACCGTCGATCGCCGCGGACGTCTGTTCCTCTCCTACGACTGCTGGTCCACTTACTGGTTCTATCGCACCGACTACCCCGGCAATCGCCGTTCGCTGATGATGTCGCCCGACGGAGGTATCCACTGGAAACTGGTTGAAGCGAAAGATCTTCTCGAATAATCTGCCAATCCGTCGTCGTCCGATCCTCTGAGTTTCACCGGAGCCCCACCATGACATTTCCCGTAAGCCGGCGTCTCTTTCTCGGTTCCACCATCGCCTCCTCCGCCGCCGCAGCAGGAGCAGGTGTGTTCGGATCGGCGCCGCAGAAAACCCTCGCCAAGGAGGAACCGGCGATCCAACCGCTGCATCTGGGTCTCATGACCTACAATCTGGCCCGCGATTGGGATCTCGATACCGTCATCAAGAACTGCAAGGAAACCGGTTTCGAGCACATGGAACTGCGAACCACCCACGCCCATGGCGTGGAGGTGTCGTTGTCGAAATCCCAGCGTGGAGAAGTCCGCCGCCGCGTCGCCGATTCCGGTCTCAAGCTCAGCTTGGCCAGCGGTTTCGCCTACCACTGGGACGATCCGGCCAAGCTTCGCGAGAACATCGAAGGCACCCAGGAATACCTGCTTCTCGCCCAGGATGTCGGGGCACTGGGAATCCGGGTTTTCCCCAACGCCCTGCTCGAGGGCGTTTCCGAAGAGAAAACGATCGACCAGATCGCCAAAGCGGTTGCCCAGCTCGGCTCCTTCGCCGCCGACCACGGGGTTGAACTCCGCCTGGAGAACCACGGCCAGGGAACCAACCGGGTCTCCGTCGTCAAACGCATTCTCGACGCGGCCAACTCACCCCACGTCTACATGATCTGGAACTGCGACCGCAGCGACGTTGAAGATCCCGGTTTCGAGGCGAACTTCGACTCGGTCAAGGACCGCATTCGCCATGTCCATCTCCACGAACTCAGCGACCTTGACTACCCCTATCGAAAGCTGTTCCGCCTCCTGCGGCAGAACGGCTACCAAGGCTCCTGCCACGCCGAAGTCGACGCCAGCGAGGAGCCCATCCGCTTCATGCACTACTACCGCGCCCTGTTTCTCGCCCTGCAGGATGTGATATAAACTAACCAGTCGCGGGCAAGGGCTGTCGCCGGGTCACACCGGCTCGAGCCCCAATTGCCCAGCAAGCGATCGCAATTCATCTCCCGAAGCCGGCAGGCAAGAGACGATCTGCCCGGCATGTTCACCGGCCCACGCTGAGGCGGACTCGCTCGGCCGAAATGCATCTTGAAGCCCCAGCAGATAGTTCCATTCGTCCAGCCGCCCCTGGTTGTATTCCTCCAACCGATCCGCCGGTTCCCCCTGCTTCAGTATGCCCGCCACGATCCCGGCGAGTTGATGGGCCTCGCCGAACCCCACATTCATGCTCTGCATGGTCACCGGCCCGGTCACGTGTCCCGCATCTCCCACGAGCCAGGCTCGATCCTTGCCAAAGCGATTGGCCAGCCGGCGTTCAAACCGCACGACGATCCGCCACAAGACCTCTTCCACGGCCGCATTGAACCACGGCGCCCGCTCCTGGAGCAATTGCCTGAGACTCTCTTCGCTCAGCACCGGGTAATGTCCGGTGCCCAGTTGCACGGAAAGCCTGTCTTTCATTCTCGTCAGTTCCGGAGCGGCGTAGTCGAGCAACTGGAAACTCCAGCGATAGCGCCCGTCGTGCATCGGCCAGAGAGCGTTGGCCGTGCCTTCGGCAAACACCACCTTCATCTCCGGTTCCAGCTCGGCATGGGTATTGCATTCGAAAACGGCGAAATGCTGGGTCTGGCCGGCCGGTTCGAAGTCGATTCCCAGCCGCCGGCGGACGGTCGAGCGATGCCCGTCGGCCCCAATCACAAACGGAACGTCCATACGAATCGTCTTGCCGATCGTCCATTCCGTGTGGGCCACGGCATAGCCCACCGTTTCTTTGACCATCTGATGGACCGTCACGCGGTTGCCGTCCGCGCGAGGTCCCAGATCCGACAACTCGTGATTCCACAACACGCTGACGCCGGCCGACTTCAGTGCGTCCTCAAGAAGAGCCTCCAGCGCATCCTGGCGAAGCACGGCCACCAGGCCTCCATAAGCACTGTCGTCCGGAACCCGCAGCTCCGCCTGACGCTGGCCCGCACCATAGAACCCGATCGTCTTGACCAGGTACGACTCGTCCAGGATTTCGCCAAGAAGTCCCACGTCCTGAAACAGACGAAGGGAACTGGGGTGCAAGGCCAACGCGTAACTGTGGGCCCCCGTCCGCCAATCCTTGTCGATGATCTCGACACGGATACCCCGCTTTGCCAACTGGAGCGCCGCAAATAGCCCAACCGGGCCCGCCCCGACAACCAACACCTCCGGTTTCTTCTTGCCGAACATGATTGCACCTCGCGGAAGAGGATGGATTCTGGCCCTTTCAGGATAACGATTGTGGGGAAAGTGGCAAGTGGAACACGGGAAGTTGGAGGCAGCGACGAACGCGCATTTCCTGCAGTCCTAAATTATTCGAAAGCCGTCGATGAAGAGGCAGAGCGTGACCGGCGCCTCTTGCCGTCTCACCGTGTCGTTGTTGACGCGGATGGTTGCAGATAGAATAACGGCAGCACACGTCAGCCGTGAATCCGAGGGAGACTCCGGCATGAACGTTCAAATCTCTTCTGTCTGCTATCAAGGAGCGGGTCCCATGAGGTTTCGAGTACTTGCCGGCGCACTCGGGTTGGTTGCCGTGTCGCTTGTTGCTTGCCGACCCGGAACCGCTGCCGAGCGTCTGACCGCATTTCCAGAAAACCACTCCACGCTGACCGTACTTCTCGACGGTGAGTCCTACCTCGAAATCGCGCTGATGGGTTGGGAGCCGGGATGGAAGTACATGGGGATTGACGGCAAACTCGTCGAGGAAGGCGAGGCGACCCTGCTGGCAAATACCTCGAAAACCGCCAACGGCGCGGAACTCTCGGTTGATCTTCGCGTCCAGAAGAGCGGGCCCCGGCAACTCATGGTCAGCTCGGAACTTCGCACCTCACGCGATACGGAACTGCTCTTCTTCATCGCGGCCCTCGGCCTGGCAGACGAAGCCTTTCATGACGGCAAGCTGATCGCCGACCTTGGCGGCGAGAAGAGGGAGGTGTCGCTTCCCCTCGATCGGAAAGGCGTGGGCGATGCCGTCGTGGGCATGGACCTCGTCGACTCGCAGGGCCGCACCACTCGCGTCAGCTTCTCGAGGCCCTGCAACATTCCCAGCGACGGACCGGCACGCATCATCCTTGCCGAAGGACCCGTCAAGGCCGACGAACCCTCGAAGTTGCTGATGACCATCGATCTGCCGGAAGACATCGCCTACCTGCCCGGCCCGAGCCGGATTCCGCCCGAAGCGGGATTCGAGGATTGGTATCAGTTCGCCCCCGACGACGACCACGACACGCCGTCGGAAATCTCCATGCAGGACTGGCTGGAGAAGCCGGCCGGGAAGCACGGGCGGATCGTTCGCCAGCAGGACAAGCTCGTCTACCACGGCCGGCCGATCAAGCTCTGGGGCCTGAATCTCTGCTACTCCGCCTGCTCCCCCGAAAACGATCTGGCCGACCAACGGGCGGCGTTCTACTCAAAGTACGGCGTCAACTCCGTTCGGCTTCACAAGTATGCCGATGGCCCGGGCTGGGCGGGTATTCAATCCGAGGAGAGCTTTGTCGATCTGAACCCCGAAGGTCTGGACCGCATGGACTACCAGGTCGCCGCCTTCAAGAAGCGAGGAATCTATGTGAAGTTGTCAGCCCACTTCGGATCGCAGCAACTCGGTCCGGCCGACAAGAAGTATGTACCCTACCTCGAGGAATTCGGCGAATTCTCCGGCGGGACCGATCGAATCAACACCCCTCACAGCGCCGTCCACTACTCGCCCGAGTTGCAGCAGGTGCAGATCCTGCAAATGGTCAATCTCCTCCAGCACAAGAATCCTTATACGGGCATGACCTATGCCGAAGACCCGGCGATTGCCTTTCTGGAGATCATCAACGAGCAGAGCATTCTCTTCTACTCATCCATGGAGCCCCTGAAAGCCAGTCCCACCTTGCGGGCGGCCGTGGCAAAACGGTTCTCTCGCTGGCTCCGGGAGAAGTACGGAACCCAGGAAAAACTAGTCTCCGCCTGGGGTGGAGAGCAGGCTCTCGACGGTTTTGTCGACGACGGATTCCCGGCGGTCGGCGAGCATCTCGATAAGCAGAACATCCTGCCCCAGGGCAATCCGTGGTATTTCGACCCCGACCAGATCCGCGGTTCCCAGGCCTACCGGCGACAACGGTTGCTCGACACGATGCTGTTCCTTTATCAGTTGCAGAACGAATTCTACACACGCTACGTGAAGGCCGTGCGTGAAGTGGGCTACCAGGGAGAACTGGTCTCGTCCAACTGGCAGGCCGGGCGCTCGTTCAGCCATTTCTTCAACCTCCACTCCGACGCCCTCGTCGGTACCGTCGATCGCCACAACTACTTCGGGGGCGGCGAGGGCAATCGCATCCTCAACGCCACCATGCTCGCGGTGCCCGGCTCGGGCATGCTGAGCGCAGGCATGCAGCAGGTGGCCAACCGGCCGTTTATGCTTTCCGAGTGGATCCACGTGACCCCGAACGAATGGGGCGTGGAGGGGCCGGCCCTCATTGGAGCCTACGGGATGGGTCTCCAGGGCTGGGACGTCTCCTACATGTTTCAGAACCGCGACGCGGGCTGTTTCAGCCAGCAGATCGGCCGTGAACAGTGGGATGTTGCCGCGCCGAACGTGCTTGGGGTGTTTCCCGCGGTCGCCCGTCAGGTGCTCAGGGGCGACGTGAAGGAAGCAGAACTGCTCGCTCCCATGTACGTTCATGTCCCCTCCTTGGCCGAGGGAAAGCTGGGCCTGGACGACAAGGTCGTGCAGCAGTACGACGTGAAAACCTTTACCAGCGAGCAGGTGCCGGCCCATTCGCTCGCCGTGGCGCGATCGGCAGTCGAGTTCACCGACGAGTACTGCGACACGCCGGCCTTCGATCCGCAAACGTACGTCAAAGACGGCGATTACACCTCCGCAACCGGGCAGCTTCGCTGGAAGCCGGGCAGCTCCAAACTCGACGGCTTCTTCACAATCAATACCGACGCCACCAAGGCGGTCGTCGGTTTCGCTGACGGGCGGACGTGCAATCTTGGCAACGTCGCCATTCGCCCTGCTTGCCGCTATGCGGCGGTTTACCTCACCGCCAGGGAGCCTGATCGCAACCTGACCGACTCCGATGCGATTCTCGTCGTTGCCCTCGCACGGGCACGAAACACCGGCATGAAGGTCTTTGCCGAAAACCGCATCGTCGAACGCGGCGAAAGCCCCGTCGTGATGGAACCCGTCAAGGCCAAGATTCTCATTCGCCGCCAGGAAAAACCCACCGTCTATGTGCTCGACCACAACGGGCGGAAGACGGGCAAGACTTTGCCCTGCTCCCAGGGTATCTTCGAGATCGACGGGAAACTTGACAAGACTTGTTACTATCTGGTCTCCTATCGGGAATGAAGACCCGCTCGGCACACGTCACGATGGAGGTCGATCCAATGAAACGATTGATCTTGGTAGTTGCGTTTCTCGTTGCCCTTGCGACCTCAGGTGGTTGCTGACAGAACAACCGATCGGGATCCGTGGCGGATCCCAAGGCAAATGCCCACGGGCGAACCTCCTCCGTGGCAACTCGAGAATTCGATCAGCAGCCGGTTTCTGTGAGTTCCCGTTCGTCGCCACGCCCGGCCGAAGAGTTCTGAAGCTGCGAAATCGCCGGTCCGAAGATGCTGACGTTGGCCGCTCCAAGATTGCAGGCGACAACCTGCTTGATCTGAGCCCGAAGCGTGAGCGAGAACAACTTCGCCCTCGCGTCGCCTTTTGGATGGGCTCATGACGAACCGCTTACCGCCGGATCAAGAGTCCTTCTTGAGAACGGCATCCGCCTCTTTGTCGAGCAGACGAGCCTTGAGTTGTTGCACCAGTGGCTCCGTTTCGTCGTAGCCGCACTCCCCCATCACTGCCCAGTACTGGGCAAAATCCTGGGGATTCTCGAGTTCGTCGCCTCGAATCTCGACGGCGTCTTGAAAAGAGCAGACAACGTACATTTCGACAAAATCGAGCAACACCCCCCCGTGAACCTGGTGCGCGTCGCGAGCTCGCTGTAATTCATAAAGATAGTACATTGGCCTGCCCCTTGCGACTATTCTAGTTTCTCCAGAAGTGGTATGCCATACCCTTGGCCAGAAAAACAGCCGATTTGGCGGTTATCGCAATTCTAGGTCACCGCAGACACACAAATCACGGTTCTTCTGTCCGGTCACTGCCTCCTTCGCCACGGAACTCCCCCGGTGGCTTCTTTTCCATAAACCTGGGAAACTTGCAGGCCGCTGGCCTGGGAGGTGTAAAACAGACGGCCGTTGGAGACGATCGAGCCCACGCACTCGCGGCTGTCGATGGCCGGGCCGGTCGCGACGAGCCGGTTGCCGTCCGAAAGGTCGATCAGATCCATGTTGGCCCCGAGCACAAACGGTTCCGAGAGCGTGAATCGCGTGCAGGCGTAGCCGAAATTGAATCGCGATAGGATCTTCCCCGTGCCGCGATCCAGTACGTGGCCGTCTTTCCCCGAAGCATTCGTGAACAGGTAGCGGTCCCCGACGGTGATCACATTCACCGCCGACCCGACCGGCTCCGACTGCCACAGCAGCGACCCGTCCCGGGCGTCGAGACACCAGACGTAGCGATCCTCCGTCCGCTGGTTGGGCCTGTTGTAGCCGCCCAGATAGAGCCGCCCATCTTTGCCCGAAATGGTGCAGCCGGCCGTCACGTGGTAGTCGGTCGTGTGCCAGAGTATCTTGCCGGTGGCCGGATCGAGGGCCGCGGTCAGACCGGTCGCCGAGGGCTCATCGCCCCGACGGGCGGCATACCCGAAGAACGTGGAATAGTAGAGTGTGCCGTCCATCAGGCAGAGGCCGCAGTCGTTGCCGCCACTGCCGAATTCCGAAAACTCGCGCGTCCACACCTCTTCGCCCGTCTCCAGGTTCCAGGCTCGAAGGATGGGCCGATTGTCCTTGGGATAGTAAGGGTTGTTGTGGGAGTAGATGAAGCTCATGACCTCCGCACCTTCGCCGCTCGGTTCAGGATCGCCCTGCATGACGTAGGCCTTCTCCGTGCCCTGAGGCGCATACTTGCCCGACCCGAAGGCATAGATCGCCAGTTGGTCGTGAACAATCGGAGGCGCCTGCCGGCTCCAGCTTGGCGAACCACTGAAGGGGGCTTCCCATTGGAGCTTGCCGGTGGCCGCGTCCAGGCATCGCACCAGCGATTGCTTGATCCCGGCCTGCGGAACCAGGAGTCGCCCCTCGTGATACAAAGGCGACGTGAACGAAAGATACACGTTGGGAAAATACCGCCGCCACAAGAGTCGCCCCGTCTCCTGCTCGACGGCAAAGATCTGCCCCTCCGACGTGTGCGTATACATCCGCCCCCCGCCGCACACCGGCAGGTGCTTGAAAGTCCCCTCGTAGCGACGGATCCACTTGATCCGCAGCGGTGGCTGAAGACCTTGATCGTTGGCATTCGTGCACGCCGCGTTGCCGTAGTTGGTTGGCCAGTCGAACCTGGCCTCGGTCATCGAGCCGGTCAAACCGTTCCGGCCCTTCCAGATCTCCAGGTCCATGGTCGGCAGCGGCGTATTGCCGTCGGGCCCCAGTATGTACAGATAACCGTCTTCACAACCGAAGACTACCCGGCCGTCGCAGACGCAAACCGGGGCCGAGATCGGGGCGCCAAACGCCGTCTGGAACGCCCACGCCTCTCCGTCGCCCGAAAGCGGCACAACGTGAAGCCTTCCATCCAGCCCCCCGTAGATGCCGTGTTCCTTGGTGAGAATCGGCGACGAGATCGATGGGTACCCACCAAGACTCTCAGGTTGATCGCTCCCCGGCCTATGGCGGCAGAACTCCAGCCCTCGTTCCGGCCGGCAGCGGTAGACCTCCTCGCCGCGAAGGCTCACCGAACAGAAGCTCAGCAGCCCCGGAAGGTTGATGGCGGTTTCGGTGCCACGAACGAAATCGGCTTCCACCTGGTCGCCGTTGAGCCGGAAGATCTCGACGCGGCCCGCATTGTCGCGCCGGTGCCATTGGCGATACACCGCCCCGTCGTCCCCAAGGCTCTGGCCGAACGTGGCCGGGTACTCCTTGCCGGCATACGAAGGCACAATCCCCACAGCACGCATTTCGCCCCGATCACCCCGGTCTTTCAACCAGACGGTCCGCCCCCCGGCCGGAATCACGACTGTCTGCTCATGCGAGGCAATATCCATCGAGCAGCAGAACGAATCCTGCCAGTTCACCCGCCCTTCCTTGTGGGCGAGCCAGGCAGCGCCGTCCCAGCGATCGCCCTGGAACTTCATCACCTCGCCCACAAAATCCCACTTCCAACACACGCTGCCGTTCGGCTCGACCGCGTAGATCTGCGAACCCAGCGTCGCGAAGTAAACGCGGCCGCCGTCCACCACCGGCGCGCTGAAGATCGGTTCGCCGCAAGGAATTTCACTAACGACGGAGCCGTCCCGCATGTCGAGCACCATGTAGGACCCGGCTGCCGTGCCGAAGTGCAGGAAGTGGTCGATGACGGCCGGTGACGAGATGTTGTTGCAGTTGACCGCTCCGCCAGGTGTCGGCGTCTGCCACACGACCTTGCCGGTCTGGGCATCGATCGAGAAGGCGGTGCCTGATCCATCGACCACGTAGATCCGCCCGTCGGCACAAACCGGAGCCGTCAGAATCGCATCGCTGAGCGGCACCGCCGCCACGAGCCCCAGCGGCGTCGTCACTTGCCGCTCCGGAACGTTGCCCGACCGATGGGCATCGTACTTCAACTGCAGCCACGATTCTGCCAGCGCAGGGGAGACCAAGGCGAAAAGAGATGTCAAGATCGGTCCGAACGTCTGCCATGGTCGAGCAACGTGCATTGTCTTGACTCCATGAAGGCCGTGCTGTGAAGGGTGGGTACCTGTTCGGAACCCGCTGCACATCGATGATTGTGGGGGGCCAGGACCGGCTTCGCAAGAGGAAAGACTCTGAGTAGACTACGAGTGCACCCCCGGAGGGGTTCCGCTAATGGGCGTTCGCGTTTGGCAGGAGCTCCGAACGTCAGGAAGCCTGACAAAACGTAGGCCTCCCCCTCG
>CAYSCH010000010.1:33311-45903 GCA_964429355.1 uncultured Planctomycetaceae bacterium
GCATGTATGTGCACATTCGCTCGTTACGACTGAATAGATGCAGAAATCTTCCTGGCGAGACACGCCGCATGAGAGCTTTGATCTACGGAATCTGGCATGGTTCGCTGAAACCTCTTGTGATGGCTGCCTTCCTCGCGACAGTCGCAGCCGCCTGGGCCGCTGAGGCGACTCCTGCCCCGCACGTCTGGCAACGCTGGGACCACGTCCTGACCAGCACTCGCCACTACGACAACCCCTATGCCGATGTGACATTGCGAGTCCGCTACACCGGTCCCGATGGCAGCAAGCTCGAAACGTTCGGCTTCTGGGACGGCGGCAACGTGTTTCGCCTTGCCGGGAATCTGGAAGTGGGAAACAGAGTGCTCCGATACCCTCAACGCCGGCCTTCACGGCCAGCGGGGGACCGCCGAGGTTGCCCCCTATCGCGGCGATAACCGGCTCTACTGTCACGGTTTCCTCAAGGTGAGCCAGAACCGCCGCTACCTCACCTATGGCGACGGGACCCCGTTTCTGTGGATGGGCGACACGGCCTGGGCCGCGCCCATGAGAGCCACCGAGGCTGAGTGGGACGCCTACCTCGCCGACCGCGCTTCAAAACACTTCACGTTGATCCAGGTGGCCCCCGCGCCCCAGTGGGCCGACAAGGTCGACCGGACGGGCGAAAAACCATTTCGCGACCAGGCCTGTCTCCAAGCCAATCCGGCCTTCTGGCAAGCCTATGAACGGAAGATCCAACGGGCGAACCAGCAGGGCTTCGTCGTCACCCTGGTCGGCTTGATGGAGCCGGTTCACCGCTATCCCGAACCTGCCGCAGCCTGCCTGTTCGCCAGAAACATCGTGGCCCGCCTGTATGGCAATTTTGTCATCTTCTCCCCGAGCTTCGACAGCAAGTTCATGCCTCTGGCTGATGAGGTCGGCCTTGCCGCCCGCCAGGCAACGGCCGTCCACCTCATCACACAACACCCCGGCACACCGTCGAAGGAACCGACACCCATCTACACCATGGAATATTACGATCGTCCGTACCTGGATATCGCGGGCGTTCAGACCGGGCACAACGGTGGCGACCGACCCCGATGCGCCCATCATGCGATCGAGTGGATCCTCCACGCCTGGCGTCACGAGCCCCACAAGCCCGTCATCAATCTGGAGGCCATGTACGACGGCCAGAGCGAGAAAGGCTGGCAGGCGATCGACGCCCGTTCCTTGGCCTGGCGGAGCTGGCTTTCGGGCGCGAAGGGCTACACCTACGGAGCCGGCGATACGCCCCCCAAATGCCCCCAGGGCAGCGGCGGCCTGTGGAAGTGGGTCACGGATCCCGAGAAGTACGACTACTGGGCGAAGGCCCTCCAGTGGGAAAGCTCCTTCCAGATGCAGTATCTGCACGATCTTCTCGCCTCGATCGACTGGTGGGCCCTGGAACCGGCCCACGAACTGATTCTCAATCAACCGGACGACGTCACCCGCCGCATGGTCCTGTCTCGATTGCCCGATCGCGATTTCGCCGTCGCCTATCTGCCGGGAAACGATCTTCTCGAGGTCGACCTATCAAAGTTCTCCGCCCCCCTGTCCGCCCGTTGGTTCGATCCGGTCAGCGGCATTTATACCCCGGTCCCCGGCAGCATCCCGAACCAAGGCGTCCATCGCTTCGCGCCGCCGGCCAAAGGCGATTGGGTACTCGTTCTGGAAGGAGAGTGAAGACCATCTGCGGCCCGGTGATCGGCACTCGTCTGGATTTCGGCAGCCATGCCCATCACCGAGACCATTTTGAGCGGTCCCCACGGCATGTTGGCAGGACTCTTGCCGGACAGGATTCACCTAGATGGTGCCAGTTCTGCCTCGCTGAGTCTACGCGTTTGCCAT
Source organism: uncultured Planctomycetaceae bacterium (assembly GCA_964429355.1). Taxonomy (GTDB): domain Bacteria; phylum Planctomycetota; class Planctomycetia; order Pirellulales; family Thermoguttaceae; genus JAAYAY01. The sequence continues at coordinate 35,175 of CAYSCH010000010.1, forward strand.
TATCATCACATCGCTGATTCGGCAGTCTGGGGAATATGAGCAGAGATTCATGGCTTGGGGCAAGTCATGTCAAACTGAAAGATAATGTCTGCCAAATATCCCCCGGGTTGGCAAGAATAAGTCGAAAATGGCCACGTGCCAGGCCCAATTTGGGAAGTTCACGGTAGAGCTTTTTGACATTGCCAACCGCGATTGCCATAATAGTCGCACCCTTCAATGGGGATAGGGGTGTTGTGGTCGCGTGTGGGATGGCCAAGTGCCGACAAACACTCACTGGGAGGCATCGCAACCATGTTTGCATTGACGATCGTCTGCAGTGTCGTTTCTTTCCTGTGTGTCATTCTTCTGGGCCTCTATATCAAGTCACGGCTGGATTTAAAAAGGCTGCGATCAGAGTTGGAGAGGTTCTGCGAAATTGTGGACCTCGAGAAGTACAGGGATGACACGCTGGCAAAGGCCGAAGCAGTTGAGGCCGAGACTGCCAAGGCTGCGGCCGCTCTGGAAGATCTCCGAAAGAAGATGGCTTCATCTCAGCAGACGATCGCATCTCAAGAATCCCTGATCGCAGAACAGCAAGACAAGCTGAATCAGGCTGCAGCAAAGCTGGGTGCATACGTCAGTCTTGACGAAATCCGTCTTCAGATCGAGAAGCAGAAGCAAAAGGTTAGCCAATACAATCAACTCCTTGGGAACTTCAAGACCGCCGATGAGTTGAACAAACGTATCACGGATCAGACCACCCAAATCAAACGCCTTGCTCAGACAATTGGCAAGTTCGACACGGTTGCGAAACTTGACGCCCACATCGCCCAACAGCAAGCTCAAGTCTCAACGCTACGAGCACGCGTCGCTGACCTGAACTCGGTACTTGCCGGAGCTAATACGGCGGCAGAGTTGCAGGCCCGGATTACCTACCAGGAGAACCTGTTGACCGAGTTGCAGGCGAAAGTTGGTGAAGTTGAAGAGACTCTGGCAATGCAGGAATTCGGCTTTTACCGACCACGTTATGACTTCGAATCCTCCTCGCAGTACCAACTCAGGCTTGATGCCGTTCGAGACCGTCAGAAAGACCTGATGAAACGCGATACGGCTGTGAAGTGGGAGAAGCAATGGATAGTCGAAGGAAGCGATGCCAAAGGGCGGAAGATGATGGGGGAACAGACGAAACTGATGCTTCGGGCATTCAACGGTGAATGCGACGCAGCCGTTGTGAAGGTGAAATACGATAACGCAAACAGCCTTGAGAATCGCATCAGGCGTTCGTGGGAGCAGATCAACAAGCTGGGCAAGACAAACTGTGCTGAGATAACCGCCGATTTCTTCGATTTGAAACTGCAAGAACTGTACTTGGTCCATGAGCATCAAATCAAGAAATGGGAAAAGAAGGAGGAGCAGCAACGTATCAAGGAGCAGATGAGGGAAGAAGAGAAAGTCCAAAAGGAAATCGAAAAGGTGCAGCAAGAGGCGGAAAAACAGGAGACTCTGGTCGAGCGAGCGTTGGAGAAGGCTCGGCGTGAATTCGAAAAGGCAACCCAGAGCCAAAGAGACGCAACCCGGGAGACGGAAGTACAGAATGCCGCACTTGCGCAACAGATTGCCAAGCTGGAGAACGAGTTGAAGGAGGCGATCGATCGCAAGGCCAAGGCCATCGCCCGAGCGCAGCTCACCAAGTCTGGGCATGTCTACATACTGTCAAATATCGGTTCTTTCGGGGAACAGGTCTACAAGATCGGCATGACTAGGCGACTTGAGCCGCTCGAACGGGTGAATGAACTCGGTGACGCATCGGTTCCGTTCAGGTTTGATGTCCATGCGATGATTTACAGTGAGAATGCGCCGGCATTGGAGAATGCGCTTCACCGCCACTTTGCGTGTCGGAGGGTGAATCTCGTCAATCTTCGACGAGAATTCTTCTTCGTCACGCTGGACGAAATTCGTAATGCAGTCAAGGAGAACTTCGGAGAGGTTACGTTTGTGACTGTTCCGGAGGCTGCGGAATACCGTGAAACTCTCGCTCAACGCAAGGACGAAGAAACGGAAGTGTCGGTTACACAAGGCCCGTCGAAACCACGATTCGTACAACCGGCAGTTGCGGGAGCTGTTTGAGTCCGAAGAGATCGCCTGCAAGATGCGTTCTTCCTGTACCATACAGCCATGTCTGTTTCGAAGTGTGGAATCCTGCCCTACTCTCTTCGATGCGAAGTTGGCGATGGGGTGCCGCTTGTGATAAGTAGATGCAGGAAAATTGACCAAAGATCCTGCGATTTGTTCGTTCTCGCGCAGTCTCGAATCATGGAGCCGCTTGATGATCAAGTCGATGAGAATCGAAAACTTCAAAGGGTTTCCGAGTTACGATATCGAATTCGATCGCATTAACCTTCTTGTGGGCGGAAACAACTGTGGCAAGACCACGATTTTCCATGCGCTCAATATCTTCTTCTGGTGCATGAACCAAACGGCCGACGTTGGAGATAACGAAGTTACGTTTCGGAAGACTCAGGTGCCTGATGTCGGGGCGGTGCCTTACTTTGAGACACGAGACCTCTTCTATCAGCAACAAACCAGGACGGGCCGTCAACCAACCAAGATCATGCTTAGATTGGAGACGGATGTTGCACCGCCTCTGACCTTCTCGGTCTATCCGGCCTTCAGTCGGAACCTTATGATCGACGGCAGCAACCAGGCAATATCGCGTGGACAATACGATTCGCTTCAGAAGAATAACCCCGTTTACGTTCCTGGGATGATCGGCGTCACTGTCAAAGAAGATCTATATCGCGAAGTTGCCCAAGAACGGATGATCTTGGAAGGCCGACAGAGCCAAGTTCTAAGAAATCTTGTTTATCGTTTGACGCAGAAGCCGGAAGAATGGGCAGCCTTCAAGGAAATGGTCGCACCACTCTTTAGCCTCGAGGACCTGAAAGTTCCATTCGATGAGACACATGATGAATGGTTGACGGCTACCTATCAAGAGAATGGCTGCGCGTTTGATTTCGTTGCAGCGGGGTCGGGCTTTCTGCAAGTAATCAATCTCTTGAGCTTTCTGTATCTCCATTCGTCACGAGTTGCGCTGCTGGACGAGCCAGACTCCCACATGCACGATGACCTCCAGCGTTTGACCTTTGATTTGCTCGACCGATTGTCAATGCAGCGGGCCGTACAACTCATTATTGCGACGCACAGTCCCACGTTCATCGACGCAGCCGGTCTCGAGCAAGTTCGTCTTATTGACCGAGAGTATGAAAAGCCCTTGACGCCGAAGGACGTGGAAACGCTCGTTCCGATGCTGGGTGACAGGGGACTTGCTCTTCCTCCGGCAAAGGTTGTGAATGCCCTGAAGGCTAGGCGTGCTCTCTTCGTCGAAGGGAAAGAGGCCGATTACGAACAGTTCGTATTGGAAGTTGGCGAGCTTCTGCGGCCAGGTTTCAAGGCGACCACGAGAGGACTGACAGTATTCGAGACAGGCGGAGCGACGAAGCAATGGCCGTTCGATGCCATAGAGTGTTTCGAAAATCTGCTGGGTGCATCCTTGACCTATGTGTTCGTCTCCGATCGTGACTTCCAGACTGACGAGGAACTTGCTCTTCGTATCGAGAAAGCGCAGACTAACAAGTACTCTCTGGGGCAACTGATGCGGCGCCATCGGGAGTCGTATTTGCTGGTTCCAGAAGTTCTGGCCAGAGTTCTGAGGAAGAAATGGCAGTCAAAGAATCCCAATCAGGAACCGCCGGATGAATTGAGAGGTAGTGCAATTTGCAGCTACATCCTCGCAAAAGCTGCAGAACTTGAAGACAGTACGCGGTCGAGGCTTATCGTCGAACATGAACCCACTCTCCGCGGTGATGCGCATCACCGTACGGCCGAGATGGAGAAGGTGAACAGATATTTCCGGGAAGCATATACCGCCCCCTTGAGCAACGGCGCGATCCCATATAAGTTACTTGATGCGAAACGAGTATTGAGTGACTTCCGAACAATGGTGGCGGAGACCTATAAGATCTCATTCCAAGACAAGGATATCCTTGCAGGCATCCAAGTTGCGGATGTCCCTGAGGATCTTTGCGTTATCATCGGACAGATCGCAAGCATGTTCCCTACTACCGCTGTCATCAAGGATGCGTCCTCGTCCGGGAAGTACCCACTTTTTGACGGGCTATGATTCGTACCTGAGGACTATACCGAACGCAATAGGATTCGTCGCAGGGAGAAGAAACGGTAGCGGACATCTACGAGTTGGACTTGTTCTCCCGGCCGGTTCCACCTGATCGAGCGGACGCTTCCTCGGCCGGTTGGCATCAGGCATCGGCCGGTCAGCGGCCGCTCGACGCCGGTGCCCGGCAGCATCCCGAACCAAGGCGTCCATCGCTTCACGCCACCAGCCAAAGGCGATTGGGTACTCGTTCTGGAAGGGGAGTGAAGACCATCTGCGGCCCGGCGATCGGCACTCGTCTGGATTTCGGCAGACTCCGTTGCCAGAGGCTCACCGTTGACCTCGGGAAGCCGGCCGTTCCGAACGCTCCGCAGATTCTATCATCAGCCCCCTCAAAAGACGTAGTCCGGAGTATGGCCAGCGGTGAAAGTGCCGCGCAAGTCCCTTCAAAGGCTCGATTCTTCGTCTATAATGCAGTAGCAATGCATTTTGGACGAGGTTTTCCGTGTATATCAAGCGAACTTTGAGTGGACCGCTGACCGCCGCCAGTCGGCACTTTCCAGTGATCCTCATCTCCGGCCCTCGCCAGGTCGGCAAGACGACCCTCCTCCAGCATGCTGCGGACTCGCAGCGGCGCTATGTGACCCTCGACGACCCCCAGGCCCGGACGCTGGCCAACGACGATCCGGGGTTGTTTCTCCAGCGCTTTGCCCCGCCCGTCTTGATCGACGAGATCCAGTACGCTCCCGGGTTGCTGCCGCACATCAAGATCGCCGTCGACACTCGGCAGCAGCCGGGAGATTTCTGGCTGACGGGCTCGCAGCAGTTCCATCTCATGCAGGGTGTTTCCGAGTCGCTGGCAGGGCGGGTGGGCATCGTCAACCTGCTGGGATTTTCTCGGCGCGAGCTTATCGGCCAGAGCGAGCGGATCGAGCCATTTCTGCCGGGCTGCCGGGAAGAGGCGTCCGAAGGTCGATCGCTGGATCTGATGAAGCTATATCAACTCATCTGGCGAGGAAGTCTCCCGAGAATTGCCCTGGACGGAGAACTGGATCGCGATCTGTTCTACGGATCGTACGTGCAGACCTACTTGCAGCGAGACGTGCGTGCCTTGGCAAGCGTCGGGGACGAGTTGGCGTTCATGAAATTCCTTCGCGCGGCCGCGGCAAGGACGGGTCAGCTTCTCAACCTGGCAGCCATGGCCCGCGATGTCGACGTTGCCCCGAACACGGCCAAGAACTGGCTGTCGATTCTGAAGGCTTCCGGAATGATCTACCTGCTGGAGCCGTTTCACTCCAACGTGACCAAACGTCTGGTCAAATCTCCGAAGCTGTACTTCCTCGACACGGGCCTGGCCGCCTACCTGACCGAGTGGTCGAGTCCTGAGACACTCGAAGCCGGCGCCATGAGCGGCCCGTTCCTGGAGTCATGGGCCGTCGCCGAGGTGATTCGCAGTTACTGGCACGCCGGCCGGCAGGCCCCGCTCTATTACTGCCGCGACAAGGACCAGAAGGAGATCGATCTTTTGATCTTCCGGGACGGCACGCTCTACCCGGTCGAGATCAAGAAAACAACCGCGCCAGGCAAGAAGGACATTCGCCATTTCTCGATCCTCGATCAATTCAAGCTGCCGCAAGGCCCCGGCGCCATCCTCTGCCTGACCCAATCGCCCATGCCCATCACCGGCACCGTCTGGGCCATTCCCGTTGGGCAGATCTGACCGCCGGCCCTCGCCCCGCATCGCCGTCGGTCGGGTGGCACGCCCTGAGGACCGAGAGGAACGAAGGGCGTGGTTCGCCTCCCCTCGCCGCCTTCAGTCAGGAAAACGGTACTCGATCGTTGGAGGCTCGCGGCGTTCATCCTCCAACGGCCGTGCGGCCTCGTCACTGCTCATACCGGCTGGACCACAATCGCCGCAACCGGCTCGGTGGGACATTTCGCCTGGCAGGCCCCGCAGCCGTTGCACCTGGCCGGGTCGATCTGGGGGACCAGCGTGTAGACGTCCGGGTCTTCGCAGAAGATGTACTTAATCGCTTCGTACGGACACCAGGTGCGGCAGACGGCGCAATCACGGTCGTCGCCGAGCAGACAGACACGCATGTCGACCTTCGGCAGTCCGATGCGGACGGACGGTTTTTCTTCGCTCGTCAGCTTCGTGATCGCGCCGCTGGGGCAGACTTCGGTGCAACCCGTGCAGTCTTCACGGCAGTAGTCGGCCGTGAAATCGAGCACGGGCGAGAGCAGTGCCGCGATGCCGTGGGTACTTGCCGCGGGGCGGATAATTCGGCTCGGGCATTCCCGGACGCAGTTGCCGCAGCGGATGCACAATCCTACGAACCTCTTCTCGTCCAGCGCCCCGGGCGGTCGAAGCGGGCGCCGGGCCGATCCCCGGGCCGTTCGCGTGGCCGCCGAGAACCCGAGTCCCGCCAGCACTCCGAGGATCACCCGGCGCGACATCCGCAATCCCGACTTCGGCCGCATCTGGCCGGTCGACCGCCGAGCGGCTTTCCGGAGCCCATGCCCGATCGCTGCCAGAACCTCCTGCAGCCCACCCAGGGGGCAGAGCCGCATGCACCATACGCCGGGCCATAGGAGGCTCAGCAATAGCACCAGCCCCAGGCCCAAGGCGCCCCACCACACGGCCTCCAATGCCGGGTCCCACGCCAGGCTGGCGCTGTTGCTCAACATGGCCAACGGATCGAGCCACAACAGGGCCGGGTAACCGAGCACCGCCCCTCCGATCGTGACCAGGGCGATCCACTGCCCCACCGGCGGCAATCGAGGACATTGCCGGCCGGCCAAGAGGCCCAGTCGTGACGCCGAATCGGCGCAGGTGCCGGTCGGACATACCCAGCGACAGAACCAGCGCCGGCGAGCCAACGCCACAAGACCGACCGCCAGCCCGACCCAAAGGGGCATCGGCACGGTCCAGGCGGCCGCCATTGCCGCGATTGCCGTCAGCGCACTTGCAGCCGGAACCCACACGCTCAGTCGCGATCCAGTGAGAATCGCGGCAACCGACGCAATCAAGACTGCCACACGAACTGTCCAACGAAGGTAGACGCGCTGCCGTGTCGGCAGGCCCGGTTGGTCGGCGTCATCAGGGGGTAAAACGTTGGTAACTTTCACCGTTTTCCGCCGCAAGCCCGTTCAGCATCACCCGAGATACGCTTCCTGCTCTTTGAGCACCCCCTGCACCTTCGCGACCTCCACGTCGCGTGGTGTACATCCGGCGGCGGCGGAAACCGCGGCGGCCACTCCGGCGGCCTGGCCGGTTACGAAACAGTTGGGGATCAGCCGCACCAGGTCCGCCATGCGGAGTTCCATGCTGATGCAGCGGCCCGCGGCCAGGACATTGTCGATCGTCTTGGGGACGAGCGCCCCGTACGGAATCTGCCACTCCTGGTGGTTCCCGCCCGAGGCCCCGCCGACACCGATCACGTCCTCGAAACGGGTATTTGCCTTGAGGTTGTCAAGGGTCACCGAATTCACCCCGGCCAGGATCCGCGTGATCCGTACCCCCAGTTGCGGCGCTGTCTCCACCAGGTAGACCTTGTCGTAGCCGGGCGTCGACCGGGTCTTCTGGATGTTCTTCCAGATGAACTTCCGATGGTTCATCTCCAGCCGCGTGAGTGTCTCCGGGTCGAGCCCGTCGACCTCGGGCCCGTGCATGTTCACCCAGTTGACGCCCGGAACCGGCGTGAGTCCGCCCAGGTGAGGTGGCTTGGGCGCAGCTTTGGCCTTGGCCGAATCGACCCGATCGACGTTGCCGATGCGGCTGACCAGCCCGATGTTGTGGGAGCAGTGGGTGAACTCGGCCCCCGCAGCGGCGAAGATATCCCCATCGCCTGTGGCGTCGACCACCGTCTTGGCCAGAATCGCCTGTCGGCCCGCCTTGCTCTCGAAGACCGCGCCCCGGACCGAGTTGCCATCGACGATGGCGTCCACGCCCCAGCAATGCAGAAACGTTTTTACGCCGGCCTCTTCAATCATCTCAACCATGAGGTACTTGAGAGCCTCGGCATCGATCGTGGGAGCCACGCCCGGACGGCGGTTGACGATGGCTCCATCGAGTCCCTCGGCACGGCGCATCATCTCTTCGCCGATGCCCTGGCAGACCTGCTTGCCCCCGGTGACGATGTGGCCGATCACCAGCAGCACCAGCCCACCAGTCCACTGGCCGCCAAAATGGCCATAACGCTCGACCAGCGTGACCTCGGCCCCGGCGCGGCGTGCGGCAATCGCCGCGCAAACGCCGGCAGGCCCACCGCCGACGACAAGCACGTCCGTCGTGCGCAATATGGGCAGCTCACGGGCCGGTTGCAGGACCTTGCCGTCAACAACCGTGGGGTTGGCCCGGTTCGGCTGGACCACGCCCTCGGCAATCACCGAACTCTCGAAGCCGCTCGACTCGCCGACATTCTGCGCGCCGGCTGGCCGCGACGCAGCCGCCCCAAGCCCGGCCGCCACTCCCGTATAGCCAATCGCGCGAAGCCAATCGCGCCGGTTCATCCACTCGCTCATCGTGCTTGCTCCCTGAAAATTGGTCGATGGATACCCATCCCTGCGACGGGCCGGGCATGTCCCACATCTTGGCCTCCGGCCAACCCCGCCAGCAAGTCGCGATGGGCAGCCGTCAACCAACTCACACGCCGCCTCGAACTCCAAAGGCGACGCGCCACGAAATTCCCTGAACATCCATTCCGCCGGCATTCCCCAGGGGGTTGAACCGACAAATGGTCCAGGCCGGAACCGCTCCCTATCTTAACACCCCGGGAGCCCATGTCCAGAAGCCGCCGGACCAGGCACCCTGCTCACCGGCATTGCAAAGCATCCGCACATATGTCCACAGCCACGCGGGTGGCATCGGTTCGTGAACCTCATGTGACACAGCCAAGATTCCGTTCGCATCTCCGCTGACAATCACCACGCCTCCTTTTCATTTTCCTTTCCCCCAATTTTCCTTTCTCCCTTCTTTGCCCTCAGGCCTCTGCCCCCAAAGAAATCCGCGCACGACGATCAAAGGGGCAGGTGTCTTTGTTTCTTGTTGAACTGGCGATATGGTGTAATCTGGCTATTCAGGATTCCTTCCTATTCGTGCACCCCTTCCCTTGATCGAACGGGCTTCGAAGTCCGTGGTTTTCTCGCCGCGGGCCGGTCAAGGAACCAAGAATTGAGTCCCTGTTCTTACGCGGAGGATATACCTGCAATCGCACAGCTACAGGAGGCCCCGGATGACGGTGCGCGGTGGGATTACGCCACCTGCCGGGTGCGCCGGCCGCGGTCGTCGTCTTCTTCGGCTGCAATGCGGCTTGCCGTGCTGCCGGCCAGGATCTGGCCGAACAGTTGGGGGTCGGCGTGGATGGAGCGGACGTGAATGCCCTGCTGGGGAAACGCGATCTCGATGCCCGCCAGGCGGAACTCCCGGTCGATGGCAATGTGGAGATCGTGGACCACCTGCTGCCGGTTGTCCATGTCGGGAAGGAAACAGCGGAGAACGTAGTTCAGTGAACTTGCCCCAAACTCCTCAAAGGTCACGCGAGGTGCCGGCTCCTTCAGGATCAGCGGATGGTCCTGGGCGATCTTCTGCATCAGATCCGCGGCCAGGGTCGTGTCGGAACCGTAGGCGATTCCCACATTGACCACGACGCGATTGACCTTGTCGCTGAGGGTCCAGTTCAGGAGCCGGCCGGTGATGAACTCCTTGTTGGGAACGATGAACTCCTTGCGGTCCCAGTTGGTGATCGTGGTGGCCCGCATGCGGATCCGGGAGATCACCCCGGTCGTGTCGGCAACCGTCACCACGTCGCCCACTCGGACCGGGCGCTCGAAAAGAATGATCAGACCGGAAACGAAGTTCGCAAAGATCTCCTGTAGTCCAAAGCCGAGTCCCACGCTGATGGCGGCCACGAGCCACTGGACCGTGCTCCAGCGGAGCCCGATCATGTTGCACGACACAAGGATTCCTACCAGGCCGATGATGTAACGCAAAACGGTGCCGATCGTGTAGCGGACTCCGGTATCAAGCGGCAGGCGCTGCAGAAGGACCATTTCCAGCAGGCCGGGTGCGTTCTTGGCGGCGATCAGCGCGGTGGAGAAGATCAGGGCCGCCAGGCTGACATCGGCGAGGCTGGTCCACTCGGCTTGGGCGTCGGCCCGCCAGAGGCCGATCTTATCGAGCACACGCAGGGCCGGCAACACGTCGACCCACACGAACCACATTCCCAGCATGCCCGTGACCGCCAGCGAATACTCCACGAATCGCTGCGTTTGGACGTTGATGGTGGCCAGGTCGAGTTTCGGTTCGTTGCAGGTGAGGATGGAAGGCAGAACGCCCGACTCGTTGCCGGCCGACGCCGCTTCGGCCAGCGCCGCGGCGCGGCGCTGGCGAGCGTGGTGGATGGCGAGTTTGCGCCGCCTGACCAGCACCCAGCGGAGGAGAAAACTCCGCGAGAGCATCAGCCCGAGGAGCACATAGCCGCCGGCCAGCATCCGGCCGGCAAGCTGCTGGGCCGTGTAGTAGTAGCCGGTTGCCGCCAGCGCTGCGAGGACCACCGGCAGAAGAACGACCACAGGATA
>CAYSCH010000010.1:45913-54090 GCA_964429355.1 uncultured Planctomycetaceae bacterium
GGTCCCCGCTGGGAAGTCAGCAAGGACTGATAGAGGGGCCCTTTGGGCCGTAACGATCGCTGAAGAAGGACGGCGAAAGCCGCCATGGCGCCGATAAAACACACCCGTCCCAAGGAGTCGGCCCAACGGTCGTTGGGCTGCGAGTCCATGGCCACGACCACAAACATCAAGGGGAGGACCAAAGCCTTGGCAATGCGGACCGAATGGCGAACAGGGCGGAGAGCGGGCGCCGGCCAATCGAAGTGGGAATCGGCCAGGCCGTTGTGGCAGCATTGTCTTTCGAGCAGGTCGAGGACCAGGTAGGCGCCGGCCGTGAAAGTGAGAGCGGCCGCGATGGCCGTGCAGAAAGTCGACGTTTCCGGTTGGGCATTGAGTCTCCAGGCGAGATACCACAAGGCACCCGGGACCAGGCCGCTGAGCGCGCCGGTCAGTCCGATGGCTTCGAGGGTCGGCAGGAGGCTGCAGCAGTTGGCCAATTCGGCCCGCTGGCCCAGGTCGTTCAACCTCGTCCTGAAGCGCCGTTGTCCCCAGAGCAGGAGGAGGAAGGTGACCGCGACCAGGACGACTCGAAACAGGTTATTCCTGGCGTCCTGGGCGAGGCAGCCAGCCAGCTCGAGCCACGATGCCCGTTGCACCAGCCAGGCCGCCGCCAAGCCGACATCTCGGTGCAGCGAGGCCGGATCGAGTGCGGAGGAACTGCGGATCCAGAGGACGCGTTCGTCGATGTACTTGATGTACTCCTCGGTCTTCTGGGTGAGTTGCCTCTCGGCGTTGTCCAGATCGATGAGCTTGTCGAAGTAGCTGTTCAGGTCGACGATCAGGGCATCGAGGTATTCTTTCTCGGTTTCCAGGGCGCGGCGAGCGGCCCACTCCAATTCGTACTCGTTGTCGGAGTGTTCACCCTGCTCGGCCGCCTGCAGCTCCTTCTGGATCTGAGCTTCCAGATCCGCCAGGTCGGTTCTGCGGTCGTCGAACTGGAGGAGTTCGAGCTGGCACTCCTGCATGATGGGCTGTCGCAGGCGGATATTGACGGACTGGCTGCGGACGTCCGGCATGGCTTGCCGTTGCTTGCGGAGCAGCAGGCCGATGGCGTTGGTCTGGCCGACGGCATCGACTTTGTCTTGAGTCCGCTTGAACTGGTCTTCGAGGGCCGCGAGTTGCTGGTTGGCCTTCTCGAGCTGACCGGTCGTTTGCACGATCAATTGGGCCAGGGATTTTCTGCGTTCGGCAAGCTGGGCGTTCTGCCGCATGAGGTCGGCAATCGCCGGGTGAGCCCCTTGAGCCTCCTGTCTGGCGCGGCGGAGCTGGTCTTCGGCGTCCCGCTGTCGCCGGCGATTGATGGCTTCCTGCCACCTGGCGAGTTCCTCTTCCGCCAGGGCAACCTGCCCGGCGGCCAGATCGCGGCGAAGGGGGAGCAACTCGGCTCGGAGGTCGTAGGCTTTGAGTTCGGCCTGAAGGGAGAGGATCTCCTGTTCCAGGGCTTGTCGCCGAGCGGCGAGAACGAAGCGTTTGGCCTCGGCCAGCCCGGAGGCATCTTCGGCGGTGACCAGGGTTTGAATCTGGGCCTCGACCTCGTTGAACCGCTCACGGGCGGAGGTCATCTGTTTGGGAATCTCCATGCGGCGAGTTGCACGGCGTTTGGGCTCCGCCTCGAGTTCCGCAAGGAGGGTCTTGGCGGCTGCAAGCTCGGCGCTCTTCTGGGAGAGTGTCTGCTCCAATTGAACGAGACTCACCTCGGGAACGGAAACCAGCGATTGACGGGGGAGCGAGGCGAGTTCCGATTTTGTCTTGGCCAGCTCGTCGGGGGCCGAGGCCGCCATCTGGTCGGAACGAGCGGCTGAGGCAGCCCATCCCTTGGCCGCTTCCAGGTCCTGGATCGACTGTTGATAGAGTTCTCGCAGCTTGCCTTTCGTGGCGTCGTCGAGTGTCGGGGACGCTTCGATTTCCTTGAGCCGATTTTGAACGGTCTCAAGGGCGAGTTCCTCGGCGGGTGGCTTCCCGGCGACTGTTTCTCCGGCCGCGAGGCTAAGGCCCAGGAGCACTGCCGCAAGCCAGGTACAGGCAATCCGCGGGAGGATTCGGCGGCCAGTCCGTGCCGCGGATAACCGTTCAAGAATCTCGGATATCTTCATGAATAATCGGCGGTCCATCGCCGCGGAACGGATCGCCCAGGATCTCGTTCTCGTCCGCGTATGATTCTGGTATTACTCGAGTTAGGTCCAAGAGCCCAACCGAATTGGTCAGGCGATTAGGCACTGCAACTTCGGTGGGATTGACTGGGCATTTGCCGTCAACAGACCTTCCCGTTGATCTGCTGCCAGGAGTGTTGCGGTATCTGTCCGGCTGCCTTATATCGGGCCCGTTGGTGTTCGACAAGGTCAACGAGCTGCTAACCAGCGAAAATCCTGCTGGCAGGTGCCCTGAGGGAGAGGGGGAGAGTCTGCGGGTTGCTTGGAGATCGGCTGTGCCGTAGGATCGACAGGGCTGGCCGGTTGCCCAATACCACTCGTCATGAACAGCCAACGCCATGAACGGATCAACGGCAAATTTTCGGCTTGAATGTCTGGTTTTGACTCTCCTCCTTGCCTGTGCCGGACAGCCCGCGATTCGGGCGGGGGAACCGGCCGTCGAACTACGAGCCGGCAAACCGATCGTGGTCGATGCCCAGGCCTGGAAATGGAACTGGGCGTCTTGGGATCAGGAGAAGCTGGTAACGTTCGGCCAGTTCCAGTACACCGTGTTCTGGGACGCCGACCGGGTGATGGTACTCGCCCGCCGCGATCTCAGGGACGACTCGGTCCAGACGGTCCGCCTGGCGAAGTTCACCCTCACCAGCGACGATCGGCACCGCAATACGTGCCTGGGGGTGAGTGCGGCCGACGGGCGGCTGCATCTCTCCTGGGACCACCACAACAACCAGCTCCACTACACGAAGACCCAGGCCGGTTTCCTGACGGAACCGCCCAACCAGATCTCGATCGATCAGATCGAGCCGGCCCAGTCGATGCTGGGCGATCCGAAGCTGGAACAACGTGTCACGTATCCGCGGTTCTTCACGGATCCAGCCGGGACACTCTTCTGTTTCTACCGCATCGGCGGCAGCGGCAACGGCGACAACTACCTCCAGCGTTACAACCCGGCGGACGGCACCTGGACTCGCGTGGGCATGATCTTCAGCCACCGGGGAACCTACACCCCGTGGAATAACAACACGTCGCGGTGCGTCTACATGCACGACCTCTTGTTCGATTCCCGGGGCCGATTGCACGCCTCCTGGACCTATCGTGAAGCCGGGGCCACCTGGGCCAGCAATCATGATCTGCACTACGCCTACAGCGACGATGGCGGCACGACCTGGATGAACAACGCCGGCCTCAAGATCGCCGACCTGGCAGCCGGCGATCCGATCGAGCTGGCCGATCCAGGGATCGTGGTTCGCCAGATTCCGGTCTACTCTTGGCTGATGAACGCGGGGTGCATGGGGTTTGATTCGAAGGGCCGGCCGCACGTCCTCACCTATCAATCGCGGACGATTCATCGGCCGGAAAACGTGGCCCACGATCCGCCCCCGGTGGTGGTGAGCCAACTGTGCTTCGTCCACTTCTGGCGTCAGGACGACGGCACCTGGGCGGGTGGCGAGCCGATCGATCCCGGCCCCGACGGCCGCAGCCGGGTCGACCTGGTCTTCGACAAGAACGACAACCTGATCTTCTTCTACCCGACCTACGATCCGGTCGCCGCCGGCTTCCGCTACTTCACTGCCGGAGCAGCGGACGAGTGGCAGACCTGGTCCGGCCCCCACAAACTCACCGGCCCGGAATTGGGCGGCCGCGACGCCTCGAAACACGACCGGGTGCGGTGGTCCAAGGAAGGAATCCTGTCCTTCACGGCCATGCCCGAGCCGGACGGGTTTGCCATCCTGGAGGCGAACGTCGAGTCAAGAGCAGACCGACCTTGACGACGGATTTTGGACTGTGGTGACTCGTCACCGCTTTCTTTCAACACTCGTCTGTTGCCCCACAGGACTCCCCCCGTAAGAGCATTCCGCCAGACCCGGTGGGTACATGCACAACCACAAAGGACTTGTCCCACGTTTGGCAAGCCGGCTAGGGAAGCTGAATCAATTCCAGCTAGACGAGGTGGAACGCCTTGTTGCCCGCTTTGAGACTTGTTCCGATGGGACGCGAGCGTTGAACGAAAGCGGTGACAAGTCACCGCACTCCAAAAGATGGGTAGCGACGGTGTTTTGGAAACGAAGCCTTGGGTACAATGACGCCCATGGCTAGCGATGACATTCAACCCACGATCGTCCATCAGTCCAGTCCATCGGCTGCCAGTGGCGGCGGCAGTTCGATTGATGTGTCGAGGGCCAACGTGGGGGTCGTTGCAGGGGGGCGGCCCCGGTTCAACGACGAAACCGCCGGCCTGCTGCGCCGGCGATTGACGGCCGCGGCCATCGCCCTGACCGCCGTTCTCGGACTGGCCTTTGCCGGAAATCTCCTGCAAGGCGTCCTGGCCCTATGGTGGCTGCGTGTCCTGGTCCTCGCCACCTTGCTGGCGTGCTCCCTGATGCTGCGCAGCGGCCGGGAGTTTTCCTTGCAGCGACTCCGGGTCTTGGAACTGGTCATTCATGGGGCGGTTGTCGTTCAGATGACGGCCATGATGGCCACGCGACTGGCCGAGTTCACGGCCCGGCACGACGCTGCCTCGGCCATTGCCGTGGAAAGCATGTTCCTGGCCGCCTGGTGCGTGCTGATCACCGTCTACGGAATTTTCATTCCGAACAATTGGCGGCGGGGGGGAATCGTCATGGGATTGATTGCGATGGTGCCTTACGTGACGATCGCGATCCAGCGCTGGTGGCTTCCGGAATTGGCGACTCTACTCGACGCCGACCGGGCCGTCGCTCCCATTCCGTTGCCACTCGTTGCGGCCGTGGTGGCCACCTACGGTACGCACATGATCAACACCGTCCGCCGCGAAGCCTTCAAGGCCCGGCAGCTAGGCCAGTACCGGCTGATGGAGCGGCTGGGCGGCGGCGGAATGGGCGTGGTCTACAAGGCCGAACACGTTTTGCTCAAGCGGCCCTGCGCGATCAAGTTGATCAAGGCGGAAAACGAAGCCGATGCTTCGGCCATCGCCCACTTCGAGAAAGAGGTGAAGATCACCGCGCGGCTCACTCATTGGAACACGGTCGAGATTTACGACTACGGGCACACTGACGACGGGACCTTTTACTACGTGATGGAATTGCTGCCCGGCAAGAGCCTGGAGGAACTGATCCGCGATCACGGCCCGCTGCCGGCGACACGAGTGGTCCACCTTATTCGCCAGGTTTGCGGCGCCCTTCAGGAAGCTCACGCTGTCGGCCTGATCCATCGCGACATTAAGCCCGCCAACATATTTGCCGCCCAACGCGGCGGCATCTACGACGTGGCCAAGCTGCTCGACTTCGGACTGGTCAAGGATGCCGTCGAAACGCCCGATCGCGGCAAGAAACTCGCACGGCACGGCTCGTTCAGCGGCACTCCCCTTTACATGTCGCCGGAGCAAGCAACGACCTACGACGCGGTGGACGGGCGAGCCGACCTCTACTCGCTGGGAGCAGTCGCGTACCATTTGCTCACCGGCAGCCCGCCTTTCTCGGGCAGCAATATCGTTGAATTGCTTACTGCCCACGCGAGCAGCAAAGTGAGGCCCCCTTCGGCTCTGAACCCCGACGTGCCCGAGGATCTCGACCGGGTGGTTCTGCGATGCTTGTCCAAGGACCCTGAGGATCGGTATGCCGATGCGGCGGCCTTGGAACAGGCCCTGGCCGGATGCGTCTGTGCCGGCCAATGGACGGCTGAGATGGCTGCCCGGTGGTGGAAGTCGCTGGAGCCGGCGGCGGTGCGGGAGTCGGCGGCGCCGACTGAACGGGCCGATGTGACGATAGCCTATGAGGCGGGGAAATGAGTGAGGAGAGTACTGCAGACTCGTCGGAAGCCCGGCCCGGGCCGCCAACCGAAACACGCCGCTTGCAGTTCAGCATTCGGACGATTCTGCTCGTTCCAAGGTAGGGGGAACCATGATGGGGTTTTTCAGTTGGCTTCTCTGGGGCAGTGGTAAGAGCGTCAAGGAGCTTGCCGCGCGGCTCGACGTCGATCCTCGCCGGCTCAAACAGCTCAAACCCGAGTACCGCCAGTTCGCGATCCCGAAGCGATCGGGCGGTGAGCGCCAGATCTCGGCGCCGTCGGACGACCTGAAACGCATCCAGCAGCGGATCCTCCGCCGCCTGCTCAAGAGACTCCGGGCCCATGACGCGGCCCACGGTTTCGAGCGAGATCGATCGATCGTGACCAATGCTCGGGTGCACCGCGGGCAGGAGGTGGTGGTGCGCATGGATCTGGTCGACTTCTTCGCGTCGACTCAGGCGCGGCGCGTTCATCGCTTTTTTCGCCGCATCGGCTGGAATCGGCCCGCCGCCAGGCTGCTCACCCGGCTCTGCACTCATGAAGGCGGACTGCCACAGGGCGCTCCGACAAGCCCGCGGCTGAGCAACCTGGTCAACTATCGACTCGACGCTCGCATCGCTGGAATGGTCGCCGCCCTGGGTGGGTCCTATACCCGTTACGCCGACGACCTGACGATCTCTTTCCCCGCAGAAGAGCCGGAGGAGGACTGGGTGATTCGATCAGGTCCGCCCATGCCCTTCTTGCTCGAAGGGCATCCTGACAAGATCCGTTACCTGCGTTCGTTCATTCGACGCGTCATGGCCGAAACGGGTTACCGCATCCATCGACGGAAGAAGATGAGCATCCGCCGCAGGCACCACCGTCAGTTGGTTACGGGGCTGGTCGTGAACGAGAAGGTCAACCTTCCGCGGGAAACCCGCCGCAGGCTCCGGGCCGCGGTTCACCTGACGGAACAGAGCAAACGGTCGATTCTGGACGCGAACTACCAGCCTTTCAGCTACGGACGCCGCAGCCAGCCTACGCTCACCCCGACGCAGCTCGAAGGCTGGCAGGCCTTGCAGGCCATGATTGTCAGACAGAGGGAAAGTGGGTGACCGTCGACCCTGCGGGATACGAGTGGATTCTGTCCAGGCCGGTTACCGACCGATCCTGGTGCAGTACCGAAGGTCACCGATAACCAACGGTACCAGCGCGGGCAAGGATCTCGGAGAGGATCCGCTGTTCCAGGTTCGGGTCGCGGCCCTTGTCGATCCAATCGTCGTTGGGATCGCGCTGGGCCAGCGAGTCGACTACGCGCGTGAGCGACGAATCGTAGCGGAACGTCGCTTCACCCGCCGAGGCATGGTCGGGATTGCGGACGTTTTCGAGTTCCTTGTATACGAGGACCTCGACCATGTAACCGTTCTGCTCGGGAACAACGCGCACCTCCGCCTGACGGCGAATCGATTGCAGCGTGCACTCGATCTTGTCGCGACGACTGACCGAATCCCTTCGCCAGGGCTCCAGGATCGTTGAGCCGACTTCCGGGTAGGTCGTCAGCCGACCTTCGGTCGCCACCTGGTCGACGAGTTTCACGGGCTGCTCTTCTGCGATCTTGAAGTAGTCGTCGACCACGTCGGCAATCGTCTCCCAGAGGAACTCATGATCGCTTGCCGGCACAAGGGCCGGATTCTGGTAGTAGGGTGCGGTGGGGGGAGGTATGGCTGCTACTTGACTGGGTACGTATCCCCCTGGCGCAACCGCCGGGTCCTTCCAGACAATCTCGTTGCTGCAGCCGGCGAGGCTCGCAAGGCCGATCAGGGCAACAGTGGCAGCGGTTCGACGTGTACGCAGCACGGCGGGACGCCTGGTTCAGGTGACCGATGGGGAAGGGCAGAAAATGGGCGGCGTAGTGTCGCGGAAAACGGCATTTCGCACAAGGCGAACCCGTTCTGGGCAACGATATCCGGGCGATTGCACGCAAGGCCTTATGTGATAGGGGCTTGCGTTGCCGGCAAGAAGATGGAAGCGGCTAGTTCCGCGACGGTTGTTTTCCCGCGTCATGCAGGTCCACTCAGCCCGTCCCCGATCGCCACAGATCCCAGGGCTTGGCGGCGTCGGTGATGAAGGGAAGGGGTACTTTCATTGCCGAGCCGGCGGACTGGTAGGCGGCGAAGAGGGCCTCCAGGTCCGCACGCCCGTCTTCGCCGGTTTCGATCGGTTGCTTGTCGTTCTGAACGCAGT
>CAYSCH010000011.1:0-13345 GCA_964429355.1 uncultured Planctomycetaceae bacterium
CAACAGCACCTCTCGCAACCTCGGACTTGCAGTACCGTTATGACAGGGAGCTAGCAGCAGGAGCGATCGCATCGCTTTCTCCAAAGAGTCCGGGTAGGTGGTCAGTCAACGGGGGGGACGTTGAAGTCTTCCTCGAAAACAAGGTTCTCCTGATACGTGAATATGATGATGGGCCCGTCGTACCCCTTCTGGTGGGTGTCCAAAGCAGCGAGAAAGCGGTTTTCTTCTGCCTGAACCTTCACCACGTACGCGTCCGCGAGCGTCTCCGAGCAGAACTCGATGTGCTCAACAGCATCAAGTCCCGCAACGAGAATCCTGTATGCGGCCTCGTATGACGCGAAGTGGTTTCTTTCGTGGTCCAGGATCTGCTGTTCAATTCTACTACTTTGGTCGGGGTCTCTCCACAAAGGGTCTCCGTTTGGCATGACTACGGACGCTAATACTCCCGTTGCGGTCACACTTATCCTATAGTCGCAGGGACACCGTTCATAAACCTCGTACTTAGCATTCCAGACAAATGGGGTGATGCCGAGAGTTCTCGAAATTGCTACCTCACGAAAAAATCCCCTCATGTTTTGCCATGTTGCATCTGGCTCATATTCCTGCAGCATCGGAAGGGCCGTGGCAGCCGAACTCTCCCAAGTTTCCGCTTCAAAGTTTCCGGATGCCATGTACACGTACATGTACTGATGGTCGCCCAGCGGCAGAACAACCACTTTCTGACGAAACACTTCATCAAACTTCGTAAATCCGGTTACATCAACGAGCCCACGAGGGTCACGGTGATTCGTTGGCAAATTCCCGACATACCGATACAGATTCACATCCCCCGCCTCAAACCCGATCGGATCCACGCTCATCCAGCGCCCAGTCGACAAGTCATACCACCGGTTGAGATTGTTCTGCAGTTCCGCATCCACATCAAACGGCCGCGCCGTATATCGGAACAGCGTCAAAACGCCTGTTGCACTGTCGCTCGTGACGTTGCCGAACGCATCAAACATCACATGCTTCACGACCGAGACGGTCCCGGTGATCGGATCGTAGACGACCAGATCCCGAACCGAATTCAAGTGATCGGCGAGCACGTAGGCGACGTCGTCTTCGGAGCCGTCGTCGACCGTCTCATCGGCCAGCAACTGATCGACTGCGTTACCCCAGAGATACCGGTGAGCGAGGTCCGAGTTGCTCGCCGCGGCGGTGCCGGTCTTCTGGAAATCCAGCACAATCTGCGCGTTGTCGTGAATAAACACGCGGGATTCCTCAATTGTCCCGTCCGCGTTTGTATCGAGCGTCTTCCGCACCCAACGCTGCCCGTGGTCGTACGCATACTCAACGATCTTTGTCGGCACCCCGCCGGAATTTTTGAAGGTGATCTTGACGAGCCGGTTGCGGTGGTCCCAGGTGTACTCGACCGACTGGCTTGTTGAGATGTTCGTCTTGGTGAGGACGTTGCCTTCGTTATCGTACGTGTAAGTGTACGTTCCGTCCGAAGTCAGCCGGTTGTGGTCGCCGGTGGTGTACGACTCGGTGCCGTCGACCAGCGTCCGATTCCCGTTGGCATCGTAGTCGTAGTCCTCATCCGTCTGCGTCGTGTAGTCCGCGTCGGTCAGTTGTGACGTGTCGTCGTAAGTGTACGAGGCGTCGTCATCATAGGCCGATCCCAGGAAGTCGAAATCGATGTCTGTGATTCTCCCGGCGGCATCCCAGGTGAGATCGTAATCGGCAAACTCCGTGGCGGCCCGCTCGTGGACGATGTCCGTCACTCGGCCGAGCAGGTCGAAGATCTGCTCCGTTTCGGCAACCGCCTTCGTGCCGGCCAGGTCGGCATAGCGGGAGATCGTCGCCCGGGTGCCGTCGTCTGAATAGGCGAAGTCAACCCGTTTTTCGGCCACCGCATTTCCGCCTGAAACCCCTTCTTGCGTGATCTGCGTAATCCGGCCGAGAGTGTCGTACCAGTACGAATTGACATAGTCGTCGGTCGAACCGATCGAGGCCGAGACGCCCGTCTTGCGGGCGAGCACATCGTAAGCGTACGAAAACGCCACATCGTCTGTCAGGCCATAGAGGTCCTGAATGGTGGAGGTCAAGTTGCCAAAGATCGACCAGGTGTAGGCAAAATCGTAATCGCCGTCGCCAACGGCCGCCACTCGGCCCGCGGCATCATACTCCGTTGCATACGTCTTGCGGACGTTCTGCTGGGCGTCGGCGTCGGTAACGTCATCGTACCACGTTTCCGTTGTCTGACGCGAGAGCGCATCGAAGGCGTAGTCGATCACCCGGCCGTTGCGGTCAACCTTTCGTACCAGATTTCCACGAGAATCATACGAGAAGCTGCGGGTGAGATCGGTCGAACTCACGTTGATCGTCTCCGTCGCCACCTGCCCCAGGGGGCCATAACTCCAGTAGGTGGTGTTTTCCTCGGGATCGGTCAGGGAGGTCATCCGGCTGGCGGCATCGTAAGTGTAGCTGGTGACACCGCTTTCCGCGTTCGTCTCGGAGGTCTTGCGAGCCAGATGATCGTAGGCATAGGTCGTGACGCTGCCGAGGGGGTCGGTTTCAGCGAGGAGATTCCCATTGGCATCGAAGGCATAGGTGGTGACCGCGGCCTCTTGGGAGCCGATGCCGTCCGGATCGGTCGCGATTTGCTGGACAACTCGGCCCAGCCAATCGTAGACGACACTGCTCGACCGCCCCAGCCGAGTCACCGCCAGTTCCTCCGAGCCGGCATCCAGTGCCGGGCTCTCCACCCGCAAGGGGACCGTCTGGACGGGGCCGCCGTGGTCGCCAAGCGTACCCAGGAGCGCGTCGATCGGCGACTGCGCCGTGCCCACCTGGTTCCCCTGGCTGCCGTCCGATATCCCGCTCATCCCGGTGCCGTCGGAAATGAGGTTGTAGGAACTCTCCGCCAGCAGCGTCCCGTCCACGTCCGGATAGGCCGTCGTGGCCGCGTTGTCGGCCACGAGCGTGTTGTGCATGAGCACATAGCTCGAACTGATTTTGAGCCCGCCGCCATTGGCGCTCGCCTCGTTTTCGACGATGGTCGACTGGAGGATCGTGGCGGTGGCCGAATTTTCCAGCGCAATGGCGCCGCCATTGGCGGCCGAGTTGTCGGCCAGCGTCGCCTGCCGCAGGAAGGCCGTGGCGCCGTCAAGCATTAGGGCTCCCCCGTCGGTGGCCGAGTTGCCGGCCAGCGTGCTTTTCTTCGCGATTTCAGCGCGAAGTGAGCCTCACCGCTCCAGAAGCCGGGCTTCCCTCGTTGCGCGGACTGGCCGGCGGGGACCGCCGGAGAGAAGTGGACGCTGCCGGCTGCCGGCCGGGGGGCCTGACCGTTCTCGGATGGCAAATGGAATCAGCCCGTCGAACGCGAAGTTCGACGGGCTGACAGTTCTTTGCGCCGATTTCAGAACCAGTGCCGATTCGGACAGTTGCTGCCCGCGGGGGACTTTCGTCGTAGTTTTGAAACCGCTTCTCTCTGGTGGTATCGGGGCTGGAACCTCAACTCTTCAAACCGGTGAGCTTGGGATCCAGTTTCTCATCCGATTTGAGCAGTTCGTCCCAGGAGACGATCGCGCCGCGATAGGCGGCGGTGCGGCCGAGAATCGTGCAGAGATTGCTGCGGACGCTGGGGGCGACGGTGGGGTTCTTGCAGTCCGCCTCCTGGATGCTCTTGTGGAACGTGGCGATGTTGGCAACGGCGCCATCCCTGTAGATGGCAGGCGATTGGCCGCCTCGATAGAAGTTGTTCCCACGAATCAGCACGTCGCCGCCGTATTCGGTCTCGAGGGTGCCTTCCGTGCCGAACATGCGGTTCCGGATTCCCTCAGGCCGGCTGCCGTGGCCGTTGAACTGGCGAGAGCTGAAGGCGATGCCCACGTTGTCGGCGTATTGGAACGTGACGCTGAAGGTGTCCCAGCAATCGCCGTAATCGCGGACTTTCCTGCCGCCGGTGCCGAAGGCGCAAACGGGCGGAGCGTTCATGATCCAGCTTGCCACGTCGATCGTGTGGATGTTCTGTTCGGTGATGATATCGCCGGAGAGGATCCGGTCGACTCCCCATGCCTGGAGGCGGGCTTCCGGATTGGTTGCCGCTTCTCGGGCCGCATCGATCTGGCCCGTCCAGGGGACGTCGGCATGGTAGGTCGACTCGCCGAAGGCGAATTTGCCGATCGCCCCTTCATGAACGCGGCGGATGGCTTCGATATAGAACGGATCGGATCGGGTCTGGAAATCGATGAGGAAGCAGAGTCCGGCCTTGGTCGCATCGGCGCCGCTCTGTTCGATCAGCTTGCAGCCGGGGACATCGACCGCGACCGGTTTGGCCACGTAGACATGCTTGCCCGCCGCAACACCCGCCGCGGCCTGTTCCGGATGGAAATAGGGGGGCGATTCGACCACGATTGCATCGATCTTCTGCTCGAGCATCCGCTCGTAGCCCTTCAGGCCGGAGAATCGCCGTGCCGGATCGACCCCGAACTTGTCGCCGGCGGCGTTGGCCCGATCGGGGAAATAGTGGTGGACGGCGGCGATCTAGTAGCCCCCATGTTCCTTGAACAGCTCCGCGATCCACGTGCCGCGCCCGCCACATCCGATCAGCCCGATGCTGACCTTGGAGTTGGCCTGATACCCGAGGGCGGTCTTCGTCTGGAGGACCGTGGCCGCAGCCGCAATCGAGGCGCCTGCGAGGAAGCCGCGCCGCGACACGCCGGAACCGTCTCTCTCCTGTCGGATCGTCATGACTTATTCTCCTTCTTGGCTGACTTCCCAAACACTTCAACTTCGACATAGTGGCTCAGGCCGTCGGCCGTGCTGCCGTTGCTGTTCAGCCGGACGTAACGTCCCTTGACTCCCTTAGCGTCGAACAGTTTGCCGCGGAACGTTTCGATATAGGGGCGGCTCTTGCCGATGCCCATCTTCAGCGAGTTGTCCTGGTCGTTGCTGTAGACGATCTTGACGTCTTTCTTGAATTCCGGATCGTCGGAAACCTGGATCACCACATCATGATAGCTTCGCGCTTCGCGGAAGTAGTGCCAGGCGTAGATCGCGTAGATTTCGGCCGGCTCTTCCAGATCAATCTGGACCCATTGCGGCTGGGGAGGGAGCTCGACAAAGGCATCCTCGTCGCCCGACTTGCGCCCGTCGGTGACGAACTTGAGTTCTCCGATCAACGGCCGCGAGTCGCTGGCGGTGACCTTCTTGTTGAGGGCCAGGTTCGTCGTCCCTTCAGGGACCATGAAGTCGGGCACCTCTCCTGAGGGCAATTCCTCCAGGCCCGGATACAACAGCGCCAGCACGTCGGGCGGCGTTCCGGCGAGAACCTCCTCGGGAAGCTCCGTCTTGAGCGGCACCTTGGCATCGTCGGCACCAACGAGCGAGGCAATCGAAAGAATCAGGATGAATCCACAAACGGTGCAACGCATTCATTTCCTCCTCTCAGGAAAAGTCGATGTTCAATCTTACTGGTGAACAGGTATTTCCCAGTTCTCTTAATCTTGAGCCAGGCGGTGCTGGTTCGCTGAATGGCCTTGCGTGATTCCCGAAGGAATTCAGTCGCTGCTTTGGGCGCTCATCACGACGGAGCGTGATGGCTACTATTCTTGGAATCACGCAAGGCCATTCAGGGTTTTTCGGGTTCGTTTCTCTTCAACCTCCGCAGCCGCCGAAAGGCGCCGATCATCCGCCCGAGTTCCCTGGCGAAGCTCATCCGGCTTCCCGGCTGGTCGGCCCAGTTGATGGGCACCTCTTCAATACGGTACCCACAACGGTCGGCGAGAATCAACAGTTCGAGGTCCCAGTAGTAGCCATCTTCCCGCAATCGGGGGAATAGTTCCACCGCCACCTGGTGGCGGAACATTTTGAATCCGCATTGGGTGTCGCGCACCGACAGGCCAAACAACCACTTTGCCGTCACGGCAAACGACTTGCCGATCAGCCAGCGCAGGGGATGCCGATTTCGCTGCACGCCCGCACTGGCGATCTGCCGAGAGCCAATGGCGATATCGGCCCCGGACTGAAGTCGCGATCGGAGCCGGGATTCCTCCTCGATGGGCGTGGCGCCGTCTGCGTCGGCAAACAGCACAAACCGTCCGGAGGCCTCCAGTACGCCGGTACGCACCGCCGCCCCCTTGCCGCGATTCTGCGGGTGACGCACTACCCGCAACTGGGGGAAGCGGTCGGCCCCCCTTTCAAGCTCGCCCACCAGTCCGTCGCTGCTCCCGTCGTCAACAACGATCACCTCGTAACAGCCAGCCAGTTCGTGATCAAAGTGGTCGCGAATCGCTGCCAGGTAAGGGGGCAGACGCTGCTGCTCGTTGTAGGCAGGAATGACGACCGAAACGGCCAGTCTCGTGCCCACATCGGGGCACGAAGGCCGCCGCGAATCGGGGCTGCTTTGACCGGCGGTTTGTTCGCGTTTCTTCCGGGAAGCGGACGTCACACTCGGATGTCTTTCTCGGTTTCGGGTTGGTTGAGTCCAGTGCCGGGAGATGGGACCGGCAGGAGACGGTACGCACGCCATGGCAGGCCGCGCATAATTCCAGCCATGACGGAGAGGATCGGTCTCTTGTATATAACATCCCCGTCGCTGACGGTCCACTTGTCCCACCCTGCCGGTCAGAACGACACCAGCACCTGGTAGATGAACATGTTTCCCAGGCCCTCGATCTCGCTCCAGATCCGCTGGACCATGTCTTCATGGGCTTGGATGGGCGGAAGCTCGTTGGCTTTCTCGCTCCAGGGAATGCACACGCCGGGGCGCCGAGCCGTCTGCCAGCCGCGGATGTCGGTGGGCACAAAACCGGCCTCCGGCGCGGCTCCTCGCGGGAAGTCCTCGCAAGGTTCGGTCCCGTAGCTGCCGTGCTGGCGGGTGAACTCGATCATCGCCCGCACGTTTTCTTCCTTGGCGTCTTCCTGGACGATCGCGCTGGCGTCCATGACGTAGCCGCCGTCGGGAGCCACCTTGTCGAGGATCTTCTTGCAGTGTTCGCGGACCCGGTCGGGCGTGCCCAGGCTGAGGATGGTATTGGGCACGCCGCCGGTAATGCAGAACTTCTTGCCGAGCTTTTCGTGGACTTCGAATACGTTGTCCTGATCGACGTGGTAAACGATGCTGCGGTCGGGCAATTCCTGGAACGACTCCAGGTGCGGGCCCCATTTCCCTTCGGCGTAGAACAGTGTCTGATGTCCCGCGGCCCAGAGGTTCTCGATGATCGGCTTGAGTGTCGGCCAGTGGATCTCGTGGAAGTGCCGGGGATTGATGAAGGGGGCACAACTGCGGTGCATCCAGAATCCAATAGGGAGCAGCTTCTGGGGATCGGCCCCGGAAAGGGCCGTGTGGAGCATGTGCGGCGCCAGTGCCTGGCATGCTGCCTTGACCTTTTCGGGTCGCTCTTGCAGGTCGGTGACCAGCCCGAGGTAACCTCGCAGCTTGTCGGCCAGGATATCCATCGGCGCTTTGAGGATGCCGCAGATTGCTCCGGGCATCCCTGCCTCGGTTCGCATCAGTTCAGCCTGTCGGCCGAATCCCTGGAAGTAGTTGAGCATTGCCAGGCTGCCCTTGACCAGGGCGATCTGGTTCCGGTACGTGCAGGTCTCGCCGGGAGCGACAATCTCTGTGGAGATGCGCGGCAGCCAGACCTCGTAGAGATAGCCGGTCGGGTCGTCGATCAGATGGTCGTATTCCTCCGGCCGCATCCAGGCCTTGTCCTCGGGCGGCTCCTTGTACTGGAACCCGTGGTCGGGCCGGCAGTCGATCCCCGGAATTCCGTAGTACCTCAGTCCCAAAGCCTGGGTCAGTCCGGTCCAGACGTAGACCATGTTGCCCACCAGGGCGTCGACGTCCAGGATTCTGGCCGTTTTCCGCACGGCGGCAAAGGCCTGGTCGAAGTCGTGCGTGACTTGCATCACGTCGTAGCCGGTCAGTTTTCCGCAGAATTCGGCCAGGAACGGGCGAATCGGAACACGGTCCGGCTTGTCGTTGCGCATGGCCGTCACGTAGCGATGCAGGCGCTGGCGGTACAGCCGGGCGAGATCCTCGGCCGAACGGTTTTCCGGGGCGGTGGTGGTGCTCACGGATCGCTTCCTTGGATTCAGGGGAGTGGTTGGGCGGCGGTGCCAGTGACGCTGAGTTCCTGGAAACCGGAATGATCGAGTATTTCATCGTCCCATTCCAGACCCTGGCAGCAATCCGGCCAGAAATCGACAGGTTTTCAACATAGAGCCCCTCGAGGAACGGGTCTTGTAAAAACTGCGCACAAATTGGTATTATTTGCGCACCATGCCACGCGACACCCAACAATTTCAGCAAGCGTTCCTCGCCCGTCTCAACGGCCCTCTCGACATGACCCGCCTCCTGGACTATCTGCCAGAGGTCTACTTTTACTGCAAGGACGCCGAGGGCCGGTTTGTGACGATGAATCGGACCTTTTTTCAGATCGTCTCCGCCGATCGGGAAGAAGACGTCATCGGCAAGACCGATTATGATTTTTTCCCCACGGACCTGGCCGAACAGTATGTCGCCGAAGACCGCCGCGTCATGGGGCAGCGAACGCCCATCCCCAACCAAGCCTGGCTCGTGCCCGACCGTCAGGGCTCGCCCCGCTGGTACCTTTCCAGCAAGACACCGCTCTTTGCCGCTTCAGGCGAGGTGATCGGCATTGCCGGAGTGATGCGCGATTATGCCAAGGCCGGTGCCGCCCTCCAGCCCTACCAGGAGATGCAGCACGTGGTTGACCACGTGCTGGAGTCCTACGGGAGCCGGCTGGAGGTTCCCGACCTCGCCCACATGGCGCATCTCTCGATCAGCCAGTTCGACCGCCGCTTCAAACGGCTCTTCGGCCTTACGCCCCAGCAGTTCATTCTGCGCGTGCGGATCCACGCCGCCTGCCGGGCCATCACCTCCACCAGGAGAAGCATCTCTCAGATTGCCCAGCAGACCGGATTCTGCGACCAGAGCTACTTCACCAAGCAGTTCCGCAAGTTGATGGGCAAGACCCCTTCGGGGTATCGTAAGACGTACCCTCTCTAGCCCCGTACGAACCCGACGTGTAGAGCGCGAACTGTACACGGCTCCCAATTGCAGGCGAGAACAGGACACGGGTGGGTAGGCGCCACCTCGATCCATGACGAACCAGCTACAGGAGAATTCCGAACAACGTTTCCTTCTGCCTACTGTGGAGAAGGAAAGGAAGCATGAGAGGCAACATGAGGCATCTTAACTGGTCACTTCTCCTTCTGCTGATCGCGGCGGCCGCAATCGGACTGCGCACGGTCGAGCTCACTCGGCGCCCGATGCACGCCGACGAGGCCGTGCAGGCGGCCATCTTTCGCGGTCTCTGGCTCCGTGGCGAGTATGCCTACAACCCCGACGAGTTCCACGGCCCGAGCATGCCCTATGCAACGCTCCCCTCGGCATGGTTGAGCGGTGCGAAATCCTTCGCGGAGACCACGGAGACGACCTACAGGATTGTGCCCGTCTGTTTCGGTATCGGACTGATCCTGCTCGTGGGGTGCCTTGCCGACGCCCTTGGCCGCCCCGCGGCCCTTTCGGCAAGTCTGCTGGCAGCCATTTCCCCCGCCATGGTCTTCTACAGCCGCTACTACATCCACGAGACACTCCTGGCATTTTTCACCCTATGTGCGGTCTTTTCCGCCTGGCGCTATCTCCGCTCGGGGAAACTCGCCTGGTGCCTCGCAGCCGGCGTGGCGATGGGCCTGATGCAGGCGACCAAAGAGACCGCACCCCTGAGCTACTTGGCGGCTATTGCGGCATTGGGACTGATCTGGCTCGGCAGCAGGTCTCGGGAGACATCGGAAAGTCGTCTCCATCTCCCCTGGTGGCACTTCGCCCTTGGCGCAATCGCCCCGCTTTTCGTCGCCGCCGTGCTCTACTCCTCATTCTTCACCCATCCCCGCGGCCTGGTCGACGCGGTCTTGACCTACGAACCGTGGCTTCGAAGGGCGGGCGGCCACTCGCTCCATGCCAATCCCTGGTACTTCTTCCTCCAGCGGCTCGGCTGGTGGCAACTGAAAGACGGGCCCGTCTACTCGGAACTGCTGATTATCGTCCTGGCGGCGATCGGCTGCCTCGCGGCCCTCTTCCCCATAGGCCGTCTGCGGGGAGACGCGAACACCAACTTCCTCCGCTGGCTCTGCTTCTACACCCTGTTTCTCACAGCCGGCTACAGTATCATTCCTTATAAAACCCCCTGGTGTGTGCTGCAGTTCCTCCTGGGAATGATCCTTATGGCGGGCGTGGGTGCCGCGGCAATCGTGCGGGCGATCCCAACGATCCCGCTCAAGGCGATCGTGGCCCTGGCCTTGATCGCCGCCACCGGTCAATTGGGCTGGCAATCCTATCGGGCCAGTTTCGTCCAGCCCGCCGATCCGGAGAACCCGTGGGTCTTCGCCCACACCTCGCCGGGGCTGGTGGATCTTGCCGGCCTGGTCGAGCAGTTCGCCGAGGCCCATCCCGAAAGCCACGCCCTGCCGATCAAGATCATCTGGCAGGATCCCTACTACTGGCCGCTGCCCTGGTATCTGCGGCGGTTCGAGAACGTGGAGCCATGGACGGGTCTCCCAGCGGATCTGAATGCCGCCGTGGTGATATCGTCACCCCAGTTCGACAAGGACCTGACGCCGGTCCTGGAACAGACCCACCTCATGACCGGCTACTACGAACTCCGCCCCCAGGTCCTGGCCCAGCTCTGGGTGCGGGAAGATGTGTGGGAGGCGCACCTGAGAAAACTGGGCAGATTGTAGGTCCCGCGAGGCCGCACGGGACCCGGACTGTTTCGTTTAAGATTTGATCGTTTCCCTCGAACACAACAGGTCGGTTCATCTCACGAAGAGTCACCCAATTCAACCTCCCCTTCCCCATGAAACCCAGCGATCTCAAAGGCTACGGTTGCGGCGCCCTGTTTCTTACCCCGTTCTTTCTTGTGGGATGTGTTACCGCATTCCTCATGGGAAAACATCTTGTCACCTCGCTCCAGATGCAGGCATGGCCGGTCGCAAGCGCGACTGTGCTCAAAGTCGATCTGAACCGGGAATCGGACGGCGAATCCTCGAGCTGGAAGATCTCTGCCGAATATGAGTATGTCTACGAGGAGGCGAGATACAGGGGCACCCGTGTCGGACTGGACGACAGCGTCGGATGGGGTGGGAACCTGAAAAAGCGTGCCCGTTTGTTGGGCGAGGCGCAGCAGGCAGGCAGGCCCGTGCCCTGCTACGTCAATCCTGATTCGCCGGCTGAGTCCGTGTTGTTTCCCGCGATCCAATGGGAGCAGATCTTCCTGCTCAGTATCTTTGGTTTTGTCTTCGGCGGTTTTGGCGCGGGGGGCTATGCCTTCTTGTGGCACGCAGGGCGCACGGAGAGAGAACGCCAGCGGCTGAAATCGGAGTACCCCGAGCAGCCTTGGGCATGGAGAACAGCGTGGAATCGGGGCACGATTCCGGCCGGATCCAAAATGACCATGATCGGCCTTTGGGCCTTTGCCTCGATCTGGAATGCGATTTCCGCCCCCATCCCCTTCATGCTGGTGGACGAGTGGGCCCAGGGCAACAAGCTGATTCTCGTGGCGATCCTGTTTCCCCTGGTCGGGGCTGGTCTGGCGATCGCGGCCTTACGGGCAACCCTGCTGTGGCTCAAGTACGGGCGGACCGAGTTTGTGCTGCGATCGGTACCCGGCGTGATCGGCGGCGACCTGGTCGGCGCTATCCGCATTCCGCGGCCCGTCGAGTTCCAGGACCGGGTCAAGTTGACGCTCAGTTGTCTCAAGAAAACCACCTCGGGCAGCGGCGACAACGAATCGACGAGCGAAACGGTTCTCTGGCAGAGCGAGCACGCGGTCGGCGGCGACGATGTGCAGATCGGCCAGCAAACGCTCGTGCTGGTCGTGTTCACGATCCCCTACGCGTGCCAGCCGACCGACGAGGCGAGCAACGTCCAGTGGCGGCTTGAAGCGTCTGCCCCCACACCGGGGCTCGATTTCCAGGTTCAGTTCGAGGTGCCCGTCTTCAAGACGGCCGACAGCCGTCAGGACGTGACCGAGCAGTCGATCGTCGATCCGGCGGCCCAGGCCGAGCAGTTGAAAGAAGCGGCAAGAGCGTCGCGAGCTTACGTTCAGCAGGGGGCCGACGGCTCCCTCGAACTCGACGTCCCCCCCGCCGCGTTTCGTTCCACTGGCCAGTTCCTCGCCCTGGCTGCATTTACCGCCATCTGGACGGCCGGGATCTTCTTCGCTGACTACGTGGGAGCGCCCCTGTTCTTGTTGATCGTTTTTGGACTATTCGATCTGCTTCTGGGGTTGATCCTCCTGGGCCAACTCACGGGCCGCAAACGATCGCATATCACGACCGACGCGGTGGAGACCTCCTCGCGATTTCTCTGGTTCTGGTTTCACCGCTCGATCCCGGCAGAGCAGGTCGAGCGAGTGGAGTACCCGATCACGAGCCAGGGGCAGCAGGGCTCGAGGCACTACGCCTGGTACAGCGTGCGAGTTTTCTACCGCGAGGCCGAAAGAGAACGGCATGTCGACGTGGCCGACACGATCGGCAACAAGGCCGAGGCCCAATGGATCGCTGCGGCCATCGAGGACGCGATCCTTCGCGAATAAGAGCCGCACCTGCACAGAAGGTTGTGACCGGAGCGGTGGGAGACAAAGGACACGAAGGGGACGGGCGTCACCCGGCGGCCAAGTGATTCTCCATTCTGATTCCGCCCCAATCCGCCACTCGCGTGCACGCTCTGGCTCGGCCTCTCAGTATCTGCGACCGCAAATTCACATCGAGCGAATCGGTCCCGTCCAATCTTCCACGCTCAAGCCGGGAATTCGTTCAAAGTCAACCGTATTCCTCGTCAAGACCGTCAGGCCGCGAGCCAGGGCAATCGAGCCGATCCGCAGATCCATCGTTCCGACTCGCACGCCGGATCGACGGAACTGAGCGAAGATCTCGGCAGCCTGGTGATCGAACGGCAATACATTCATCCTGGCGAAGTCCGCCAGGATCTCCTGAAACATGGCATAGCCTCGCACGAGCCCCTCATCTCCACGAGCGCGTTGAATGTACGCGTTCCAGCCGGTCACCTGCTCATGAAAGCTGACGATGCTGACAAAGAAGTCTTCCATAGAATGCTGCCGCATGCGGTGCGTCAGATTCGCATGCTCCGGCGCGGATCGGCGTTGGACAATCCCGAGGTGATCGGTATCGAGGAGGAACACGCTCAACCTCCATCACCCGCTGCGTGGGGCGCATCACGTGCCGCTTCCCGAAACTCCCGGCCCAGGCGCAATACCTCCTCAAACTCGGGCCATGGATCCATGGATCCAGCAACCTCATGAAGCCA
>CAYSCH010000011.1:13355-30266 GCA_964429355.1 uncultured Planctomycetaceae bacterium
CATCTCTGCAAGCTGCTGCTTCACGGCCTGAACTTCGGACTCCAGGGCGGATAATCGTTCTTCTACTGTGGACATAACTGCTTGCTCCCGCAGACCTGCCGGTCCGACTGCACAATTGAGGTGATCGGATGCCGCCAGATTATTGTACATGCACCCCGTCCCGTTTACCATTTCACTTCAAACAGTTGGCTTTTTCGTCTTCACAGCGCGAGATATCTGCCTGACCTACCGCTCGCTTGCCTTCCGCAGTTTGGGCTGGGGACGAGCGTTCCACTTCTTCACGTCGGCCTGGAGAAGGGCAACGGCCTTGTCGAGCTGGCGGTCGATACCCTGGGGCATCTCGCCCGGATTGGGCCACACCACTGCGTCGGGCACTGCGCCGTTGAGTTCCATGTCCTCTCCTGTGTTCAGCGCGAACCAGCCTCGGTACGGCACACGGAGCGTGCCCAGGTCCATGATCGATGCGGCACCCGTGCTGAGGACCGCACCGGCCGTGGGTACACCGACGAGCTTGCCGCGGCCGAGGTTCTTGATCGCGTGGGAGAAGATCTCGGCGTTGGAGAAGCTGTTCTGATTGCAGAGCACCACGATCGGTTTGTTCCAGCTGGCATAAACGCGCCGGTCCTGGGGATAGCCGGGCGTGCCGCCGCGCGGGACTGCGATCGCGTGTACCGGCTGGGTCAAGGCCGTCAGCAAATGGTCGGTGGTGGAACCGCCGCCGTTCTCTCGCACGTCGATCACGAGCCCCTCTTTCCCGGCCCCCGCATCATAGAGCTCCTCTTCGAAGCGGTAGAAGCTTCCCATGTCCATGGCACGAATATGGAGGTAGCCCAGCTTCCCGCCCGAGGCCTTGGTCACCGCGGCACGATTCTGCTTGATCCACGATTCGTAGAGGAGCCCGCGGGCGGCGGCGTAGGTGATGGGGCGAACCGTCACATCCCGTTCTTTCCCTTGGGCGTTGCGGACCGACAGACGCACGTCGCGGTCCAGCCGGCCGCCCGTCACTTCCGTCAGGTCCATGGCCGGATCGATCGCCCGGCCGTCGATGGCCGTGACAATCTCGCCTGCCAGGATCCGGCTCTTTGCCTGGTCGGCGGGGCTGCGCTGGATCACATCGCGAACCTTGAGCCCTGGTCCGGGATAGTCGGGCACGAAGCGCAGGCCAAAATGGGGCGTAACTTCATTCCAGCTGTCTTTGGCCGACTCGCTCGTCGACCTGGGTGCGAACCCCAGGTGCGACCCGTTCAGTTCGCCCAGCATCAGGCTGACGACTTCGGCCAGTCCCCGGCCATCGATCGCCTCCCGGGCCACGTCGGTGTACTTGCGGCGGATCTCGTCCCAGTTGCGATGGTTCAAGGCACCGTCGTAGTAGTCGTCGCGCATCGCTCGCCAGCACAGATCGAAGGCCGCCTGGAACCGGCCGGGCGAGTCGACCTGCTGCCAGGCCGAAAAACTGAAAGCGGTCAACTTGCCGTCGGCGCTGAGGCTGCCCGGCACGTCGTCGACCCGCCAGAGGACCTGGTTGCCTCGCGCGATCCAACGAGCGTTGTGGCCCGTCTTCGCGATGAGCAATTTCGGCGAAAGGTCGTCGGGAGGAGAGATGGTGTAGGTGCCTTCCTGGCCGTTGATCTTGGCAGTGAAGGCCAGCCGCTTGGAGTCGTGGGACCAGAACAGGCGTTCTTCCGACGTGTCGCCGATCGACACGCGGCGGAGGCGATCGCCAATGCCGTCGAAATCGATTCGCACCACGGGTAGCTTCTTCTCCGGGCTGGTCACGGGCGGTTTGGCTTCTTCCTTCTTCTCCTCCGCCTGGTCGGCCTGAGCTGGTTCCTTGCCTTCGGCCTTCTTCTCATCCGGCTTCTGCCCCTCGGGCCTGGTTGCCGGTGGGGTGCCGGCAGCGGGTTCGGCGCCCAGCTTGCTGCGGGCCTTCTTGATCTTCTCCACCGCCTCGCGGAGCTTGCGATCGCGGGAGGTGGTCTCGTCTTCTTCCTTGGTAAGGTAAACCAGGTAGATGTCGACCTCCGTCCCGAGCCGGCACCCGGTGAAGGCGATCGCCTTGCCGTCGGGCGACCAGACGGGATTGCCATCGTTGTCGGGATGGCGCGAAAGATTCACAGGCTCCCGTGAGGCGTCGATCGGCCAGACCCACACGTCGTGGTTGAACTGGTCGTCGTAACGGGCGTAGACGAGCCATTTGCCGTCGGGTGACCAATCGTAATCGGGGCGGTTCCACGACTCGATCAGGCGGCGCTCATTCTTGCCGTCCGTACCGATCAACCAGAGGTCGCCCCGGCCGCGAATGAATGCGAGTTCCTTGCCGGTGGGACTGGCACGCAGGTCTTCCTCGACTTCCACATCGTTGGTGAGCCGGGTCAATTTGAACTCACTGTTCTGCCACCAGTAGCGACCTTCATCGGCCCGCTGGGCCTTCCAGAGATCGCTCTGGCCGCCGGAGTCGCTGGCAAACAGGATCGCCTTGCCGTCTGGGGCGAAGACCGGGGACCGTTCCTCTTCGGGTGTGGAGGTCACCTGCCGCGGCTCGCGCAGTTCGGTGTCCATCACCCAGACGTCGCCGCCGGAGATCATGGCCAGTTCCAGGCCGTCGTCGCTAAAGACCACGTCGTCGGCCTTGTCGAGCCGGCGGCGCTGGATCTTGTCTGGAACCAGGTCCGCCCGGACGGTGATGTTCAACCGTTTGGGTGCCTGATCCGTCCCAGGTTGGAATCGATAGAGGTCGAAGAGGTGGCGGAAGACGATCGTTCTTCCATCTCCGGAAATGCAGGGCATAACGACCGAATCGTCGTCGAATTGCGTGAGCTGCTCTCTCTCGCCGCCCTGAAACGCCTGGTACCAGAGATTCAACGAGCCGCTCTGCCTGCCCACGTAGTAGAATCCTTTTCCGTCGGGCGCCCACAAAGGGTAACGGGCGTCAGTCGGCTCGTCGATCAGTTTCCGGAATTTCTTCGAGTCGATCTGATAGAGCCAGACCTGGCTTGCCTGGCTGCCGCGATAGCCTTTGCGCCACCAGGCAGTTCCTTCGCGAGTGAAGAGGAGCCGCTTTCCGTCGGGGGAAAGGGAGCCGTTCTGGCCATAGTCGTCGAAGAGGAGTTGCTCTGCCGCACGTTTCTCGGCGTTGATGCGGAAGAACCGTTCCGTACGCTTCCAGAAATGATCCCGGTCAGCGCTGACGAGCAACCCGCGGCCATCGGGGTACCACCCTTGCACGCGGCAGCCTTCGCTGTGGAAGGTCAGTTGCCGCGGAGTTCCGCCGCTGACCGGCACAACGTAGGCGTGCTGGGCGCCGCCGCGGTCGCTGTTGAAGGCAATCGACTTTCCGTCGGGCGAGAAGGCGGGGCTGGTGTCGTATCCCGTGTGAAGCGTCAGCGGCCGGGCGACACCGCCTCCGGAGCCAACGATCCAGATGTCGCCGTGCCAGGAAAAGGCCAGTTTCGTGCCGTCCGGGGAGAGGGCCGGCGAGGAGGCGAGACGAACCTTGTCTTGAGCGGCAAGGCTGCTCGCGCTGGCGGCAATCCAAAGACAGAGGGCAAGGGCCGACGTGTTTCCCATGGTTGCATGCATCGTGTTGGCTCGTCACGGTTGGGGTGAGACTACGGCGGAAACAGGCCGTCCGCCTGACACTTCGCAAAAGATCAAAACCTCGAAAGCCGCGGGCGAGAGCATCGCGCCACAGCGGTCATCGGACCGCAGGTGAGGAATACCTGGCGGGTGAGGATACGGATCGCACCCGGCAGGAGCGACCCACCGGGCCGATCGCTACTATCCTAGTTGGCCGAATGTGCGGCCGCAAATCCAGCGGCCCGGATCGATTCGGGCAGAAGGGGGCGGCGGTGCTATCCACCCAGGATTGGCGTTGAAAGGCGGAGATTTCAAGACCGAGGCCCTATTGCTGGCAGGCCTGGGCCGATTGTCGGAAACCAGCCACTGCAGCCTGGCCAGCCTGACAGGGCCGCGATCTACTTCACGGGGAACGCCAGCACCGCGCTGACCGGGAAATGGTCTGACGGGTAGCGAGAGTCCCGGCTGGTGCGAAGGATCTCTGCCGACTCGACCTTTGCATCGCGACAGGTGAAGATGTAATCGATCTTCTCACCGTCCGTGCGGCCTTCGAAGCCGTTGAAGGTGCCGACGGTCTTTTCGTCCGGGTGCACGGCGCGGAAGGTGTCGACCAGGCCGAGGGCGTTTTCTCCCTCTTCCTGCTTGAGCCGCTGGATGGCCGGGTTCTGTTCGCCCGCGTTGAAGTCTCCAGTCAGCACGACGGGGCAGCCGGCCGCTTCCTTGGCGATGAGTGCGGCTACGAATTCGGCGCTCTTCTCGCGCGACGGCTGAGAGCGGTGGTCGAAATGGGTGTTGAAAACGCAGACCGACCGTCCAGTCTCCTTCTCGACGAAGCGGCCCCAAGTGACGATCCGAGGGATCTCGTTGCCCCAGCTCGCCGAGCCTGGCTGGTTCGGCGTGTCGGAAAGCCAGACCGTTCGGCCGCCGTCCAGTTGCCAGCGGTCCTTCCGGTAGAGGATGGCCGAGTACTCGCCTTCCGTCTTTCCGTCCGTCCGTCCGCAACCGTGTTCGGCATACTCCGGGACATTCTGGCGAATCGCATCGATTTGGAACCGCAGCGATTCCTGAAGCCCGCAGAAATCGGCGGCCTCCTGGCGGATCACGTCGCACACCATCTCCTGCCGGAGAGGCCAGGCGTTGTCGCCATCGTTGGCCGTGCCGTAGCGGATGTTGAAGCTCAAAACCTTGACCTGGAGGGGAGACGATGTCTCGGTAGTCTGCTCAGCGAGGATGGTGGTCGCTGCCACGAAGACGATTGCGCTGAGATACATGAGTCTTCCCTTTTTTCCTGGCCGGGCGCGTCACGGCGGAGCGTGAAGGCTGCTCTTGCTGGGGTCACAGACGAATACCCAGGCAATTGTATGGTCGCCGGGACGCAAGGAACAGGGTCCGCGGCCGGCCTTGTGCGAGCGGTGGAAGGCTGGTGCGTCTGCTTCACCAGTTTTCCTCTTTTCCGCCGAATTGTGATCTAACTGCAATAGGCCGTCGTTAGTGAATCGTCATTCCGACTTGACCACATGCACGTCCATCTGCGGGAAGGCGACTGCGATTCCCGCCTCGTCCAGGGCGACCTTGACGGCCCGGATCGTTGCCTGTCTCACGTCGCCGAACTGGTCGGCCCGGGCCCAGACCTGAACGGACCAGTTGACGGCCGAGGGGCCGAGGCCGAGCAGGACCACGGCGGGCGCCGGATCGTCCAGTCCCAGGGGTACGTTCTGAGCTGCCTGGGTGAGGACTTCGCGGGTCCGATCGATATCGGCCGAGTAGGCAACGCCCACATCCACGTCGGCCCTGCGCAGACTGTGGTAGGTGATGTTCTCGATCGTGGCCCCGAAAATCTGTCCGTTGGGAATGATGAAGCGGCGGTTATCGAAGGTATCGAGGGTCGTGGTGAAGAGCTCGATCTCGTCGACCTTGCCCGTCTGGCCCGCCACGGAAATCACGTCACCCACTCGGAATGGCCGGAACATCAGAAGCATGATCCCGGCCGCAAAGTTGCTGAGCGTGCCCTGAAAGGCCAGGCCGACGGCGATGCCGGCCGATCCGATCACGGCCGCAAAGCTGGTGGTCTCCACGCCGAATACGCTCAAACACGCCAGGATCACCAGCAGGATGATCGCCCAGCGGACGAATTTGCTGAGGAACCGGGCGAGGGTCAAGTCGACCTTGGCCCGGGCGAGGGCCTTGCGAGCAATGTTGCCGATCCAGCCGGCGACAACCCAGCCGGCAATCAGCACGATCAACGCGACGGCCACACGCACGCTGTAGGTCACCAGCAGTTCTGTCAGAGGTTCCATGAGGAGTCCGGTTCGAAATCGGTTCCAGAAGAAGGCCAGATTCGGATCGCTCACAAATCCGGAATCTTTCGGGGCACGGACGTGTCCAGCCGGTCCTTTGCTATCCGACCCAAGATCATCTTCCCAGTCATGATACCGCGTCGCCCGATAGCGTTGTATCATGCTCGAAAGTTCGCAGGCGTTTTCCAGGCAGACGATACGTGGCAAACGCATCCTACTTCCCGGTCCCAGGGGCACGGGCTACAATGCGACGATGCGTACGATCTCTCTCCAATCCGGCAGTAATGGAAACTGCATCTACGTGGAATCGGGGGATGTTCGCCTGCTCTTTGATGCCGGCATCAGCGGCACGCAGGCTGAATCGCGGCTGGCGGAGCATGGTCGCGACATCCGCGATGTCCAGGCTGTGATCATCTCGCACGATCACTGCGACCATGCCAGATCGCTGGGAATTCTCCAGCGAAAGTTCGGACTACCCGTCTATGTGACGCCCCGGACGTTGCTCCAGGCCGGAACTCGAGGGTCGTTGGGCAAGCTCCAGCAAATCGAACACTTCGCCGCGGGATCAACGCTGCGGTTTGGGCACGTGACCGTCGAGACCATTCCCACGCCCCACGACGGGGTGGACGGAGTGGCGTTCGTTGTCGACGACAGTCGGCAGCGGCTCGGCATCCTTACCGATCTGGGCCACATCTTTCGGGGGTTGCCGGAACTGCTCGGTACGCTCGATGCCATGCTGCTCGAAAGCAACTACGACCCGCAGATGCTGGCCTCGGGATGGTATCCGGCCCAACTCAAGCGGCGGATCCGCGGCCCCGGCGGGCACCTGTCCAACGAAGAGGCGGCCACGCTGGTATCCGTATCCACGAACGGACGACTCCGCTGGCTCTGCCTGGGCCACCTCTCCCAGGAGAACAACACCCCTGCCCGGGCGCTTGCCGCCCACCGCCAGATCCTCGGCGATCGTGTTCCGATCTACGTGGCCAGCCGCTACGAGGCCTCGGGAGTCTACGAAGTCTGAGCCAGAGAGGCGGCGTCGTTGCCCTCTCTTCGCCCATGGATCGGGGTTGGCTCGCGGGAGTCCAGGCTCGAGCACCCGCCCAGCATACCGCCAACGGGAGACCTCGCGCAATCCGGCAGACGGAAGACACGAGCTCGGGGAAAATGCGGGGCGATCTTTTTGGCCATGGTTCGTGGTGGAGTCGGCTAGTTGACAGACGGGAATTCGCCGATAATAGGCTTGGGCGAATGAACCCAATACCCCGTTTCCAAGAATCGCCGGCTCGACGTGCCGGTTTCAAGGAGTGGCTTGATGGACCAGAATGACCTCGATGTGTGGCACATGCAGCGGGCCCTTGACCTGGCTGCCCATGGCGAGGGGTTGGTCGAACCTAATCCGATGGTGGGGTGTGTGGTCGTCCAAGGTGCCGAGATTATTGGCGAGGGTTGGCACCGCCAGTTCGGCGGCCCTCACGCCGAGCTGGAGGCCCTCAAACTGGCCGGAAGCCGCGCCGAGGGTGCCACCATGTACGTGACGCTGGAGCCATGTTGCCACTACGGCAAGACTCCGCCCTGCACGAAGGCGATTCTCGAGGCCAAAATTGCCCGTGTCGTCGTGGCCCAGCGCGACCCGTTTCCGAAGGTCGATGGCGGCGGGATCAAGGAGCTGCAGGATGCCGGGGTTGCGATTGAGATGGGGTTGCTGGAGCCGGCGGCGCAGCGGCTCAACGCGCCCTACCTGACCCTTCAGCAAGCCAAACGCCCCTGGATAATCGCCAAGTGGGCCATGACGCTCGACGGCAAGACCGCCACGAAGACGGGTTTCAGCCGGTGGATTTCGAACAGGTTATCGCGGGAGATCGTGCACAAGCTTCGCGGGCGTGTCGATGCAATCATGATCGGCCGGCTCACGGCCCGGCTCGACGACCCGATGTTGACCGCACGTCCGCCCGGCCCGCGAACGGCCGTCCGGATCGTGGTCGACACGCGTGCCACCCTCTCGAACGACTCCCAATTGGTGCGCACCGCCCGTGAAGTCCCCGTGCTGGTGGCCGTCGGCACGGAGGCGCCGGCGGCGGAACGGCGCCGATTGGCCAATGCCGGTTGCGAAGTCTACGTATGCAAGGCAGACACACGGGCCGGGCGTCTCGATCAACTGTTGCAGGAACTGGGACGGCGCCAGATGACCAACGTGCTGGTGGAAGGCGGGGGCCAGTTGGCGGGCTGCCTCCTCGATGCCGGGCAGATTGACGAGGCCCACGTGTTCATCGCTCCCAAGGTGATCGGTGGAACAGCGGCCCGGAGCCCCATCGCCGGCGAAGGGGTCGACGAGATGCCGCAAGCCTTCACATTCGCCGATCCCCAGATTCAGCAGGTCGGGTCCGACATCTACTTTCACGGGCGGCTGCAGCGGGATTCGCGGTGACCGGACTGCAGGAACCGCACCGAGACTGGCCGGCGCGTGACCTCGGCACGGGGCCGGTCTACTTGGTTTCCGCCTTCCGGCAGCGGGCAAGGGTCATGATCGCGAAGGCTGTCCCGTACTGCTGGTGGTAGTCGTAAAAGGGATAGTCCCACCAGCAACCGTCGCTCTCCTGGTGGTGGAACATGAGTGTGGCAAGCTGGTCTTTGTGGGCACCTTGCTGTTCCGCTGGAAGTTCCTGGATGCAAAGGGCGGCGTAGTAGTGGCCGTAGTAGTAGAAGTAACCGGCCACGGAAAACCACGACTCGTGGGGAACCGGGCGTTTGCGCCCAATATCGAGCCAGAGATTCCTTGCGAACAGGCGGTCGAGCCAGGTGTTGAGGATCTCGTCGGTGACCAGCGTATCGCCCCAATAGCGCATGGCGATACTGCAGGCCTGGGAACGGCCCAGGCTGCCGCCGGGGCGGTTGATGTCGTAGCGCGGACGATACTTGAGATACTCACCGTAGCAGTAGGAAAAGTCGGCATTGCGCTGCCGGCGAATGGAGTCCATGCCGCGAGTGATCAACCGCTCGGGAACCTCAATGCCGATCTTCCGGGCTTCGTGGAAGGCGACGAGCACCGCGGCGGTGACGAAGCTGATCGACGAGCCGCCCGGCTGCTTGGTGTGATAGTCGAAGTCGTAGTAGCACCATCCCCCGTCGACGCACTCGTAACGGGAGAGAAGATCGATCTGGCTCTCGATCAATTCGACGATCTTCGCCTGGCGCTGCTCGTCGCCGGGCACACGGCCATGCATGCGGACGAGGGCCTCGATCGAGTAGGCGTGGCACCACGAATTGTAGAGCGCTTCCGCGTCCGCCCGGCGCACCTCGGGCAGGTACTTCATCAGCCAGACCTCTCCCTTCTCGAGAGCAGCCAACGCGGCCGGATCGGCCGTTTTCGAATCGATGATCGCCGAGATGCACATGGCCGTCACGGCGGCCCGAAACGCGTGGTGTGCGCCAGGGACGGGGGCATAGATGTTCAGACCCTTGGTGTTGCGGGCCGAGCCCCACGAACCGCCCGGGTTCTGACGCTTGACCAGAAACTCGAGCCCCCGATTGATCGAAGCGTCGATCGCGTTGTTGTCGACCGGTGCAACCGGTTTCGGCTCGGGGCCTTGCGTTGCCAAAGGCGACGGCTCACGACCTTCGGCCGCGCAGACACACGCGGCCGCCAGGCCGATCCATAGGCCCACCACGCCAATCAGGCGGCGATGGCCGCGGACTGGGGAATCGTTCATGCGGCACTCAATCCTTGTCGTTCGGATACTCGGCGAGGATCTTGTCGCCTTTTGCCAGGCCGTCCAGGATCTCGACCACGTCGCCCTTCTTCTTGCCGATCGTGACGGCCTGCCTGGCCGGTTTGCCGCCGTCGCCGACGAGCTGCACGTAATGGACGGTTTCGTCGAGCGGGTCGGCCTTCATCGCCTTGACCGGGATCACGAGCGTCCGTTTCTTCAAGTAAGGCACCAGGGCGATCTTGCACTTCATGCCCGGCATGATCGCGTCCATGTCGTCCCCAAGGGCTACGCGGAACGTGGCGGAGTAGTTGTTGTCGAGCCCGAGAATCGCGTCGATTTCTGCAACCGTGGCCGTGGTTCGTGCGTCGGGCAGTGCAACCGGCTTCACCGTAGCCTTCATCCCCTTTTTGACCCAGTGCAGGTCCGATTCGGGAACCGCGGCGAGGAGTTCCACCGGCCGGGGACTGACGATCGTCATCAACACCCCGGGCGCGGCCAGCGAATCGGGCTGGAGTTTCTCGGCCACGCTCGATGCGCCGCCCCACTTGCCACGGACACACTTGCCGTAATAAACGATACCCGAAGCCGGTGCCGTGATGGTCATGAGCTTGCGGTCTTTCTTGACCTTGGAGAACGACTCCAGATCGCGCTTCTGCTGCACCCGTAGTTTCTGGAGACCGATCTTTTCCCGCTCCAGGTCCATGGGCAGCGTGGCCTTCATCCGCTCCATGTTGAGCTGGTAAACGTCGGCAGAGACCTGCATGCTCTCCTTGTCGCGAGGCAGATAAACGTTTACGGTCTCGTCGTAGTTGTTCTTGGCCATTTCGAGGTAAAACTTCGCCCGTTCCACGGCGTTGCGCTGCCGCTTGAGAATGATCTCCTCGGTCTCCTCCGTCAGGTCGTCGGCCTTGTACATTTTCTCCAATTGTTCGAGCTCTTCCAGTTGATACTCAAGCGATTGCTCAGACGACTTGAGGTTGTTCTGGGCGCTCTTCTTCGTCAGCTCGACGTCGATCTTCAAGAACCGTTCCAGATCCTCGGCGGTCATCTTCTTCTGCCGTTCGATCATCTTCAGCTCAATCGGAGTGGTCGTCTCCAGGAGCTTGAGTCCGAGTTCGGCTTGTTTCAGGGAGAGTTCTGCCAGTTCCTGGACCAGTTCCTGATCGGCAATCGCCTCATCGATCTTGTCGGTTTCGAACTCGACAAGGACGTCGCCTTTTTCGACCTGCTCGCCGTGTTCAACGGCCTTGACCACCTTGAAGCTGGCCCAGCTTTCGGGACGAAGATTGACCTCCGTCATGGTCTGGGCCACGAAAACACCGTCCAGCTCCAGATCGATCTTGAGCATGTCGGCCTTGACGGTGTAGGTTGCCGGCGCCGAGGGCTCGGGTTTGGCTTCGGGCTTCGATTCCGCTGGCTTGGCTTCCGGTTTCGCGGCGGGCTGGGTTTCTTCAGGCTTGACGGGCTCTGCCTCCTCCTTGGCCTCTTCCTCCTTGGGAGCCTCAGCCTTCTCTTTCGCTTCTGCCTTCTTGGCTGGCTCTGCCTTCTTCGCGGCGGCCGGCTTCTTGGCGTCTTCTTTTGCAGGCTCTTCGGCGGACCAGACGCTGGGCGCCAAGGAGAATAGCAACCAGGCTGCAAGGAAATACGAAAGCTGTCTCATTTGTGGAAGCTCCTTCGATCGGCATAAGCCTGTAGAGATGGGCAGGATAGGCGGACTCGATGGATCGCTCAACAAACACCCCGCCGAGCGTGATGACTCCAGGAAAATCCAATAGCCACGGATTGAGCGGACCACCGAGTACCGTAATCTGCATTCTCTCATGCCTCCAAAGGGGTTGCAAGCTTTCCCAGGTCGGAATAACTTGCCTGCACCGCCAGGATTTCTCAGAACACGCATCGATCGCAGACTACCCCCCCCTTGGCGTCGGCTTGGACCGGACGCTTTACACCGACGGTAACGATTGAGCGCTTCGTTTCTCGAAGTCCACGTCGCCAGCTCAGTTCACCCGTCTCGTTTCGTTTTTGCCGCACGGCTGCCGGCCAGTTCTTCTTGGGTGAACGAATTCACTCCTGGGGAAGTCTTCCCGTCGTTGTCGGCAGGCAACAAGGGTCCCCTTTGCCCGCGCCCCGCGCTCCTGACGGTTTTTGACCACGAGCCGGGCATGTTCTAGGC
Organism: uncultured Planctomycetaceae bacterium; assembly: GCA_964429355.1. GTDB lineage: Bacteria > Planctomycetota > Planctomycetia > Pirellulales > Thermoguttaceae > JAAYAY01. Next base: position 25,109 of record CAYSCH010000011.1, read on the forward strand.
TTCCGATGATCACCGCCTGCAAGTGCCCGGCATTGCCGGGCCTTTTCTTTCCCCCTGTTCGACCAACAACGTCATGTCTTTGCGAGACGGCACCTCGTCGATGTTCTTGAGTCTTCGCCGGCTTCAGGTGGAATCGCTGGAACGCCGCGACCTGCTTTCGGTCGCTCCCACCGATCCTCCCGAGGTGTATCTGGCCGAGGATGTCCTGCGAATCTATGGGACCAGCGATGCCGAGCGCGTGATGGTCGACAGCTACTTGCGGGATGCCGTGAAGATGGTCTCCGTGACCATTTCGGATGCCGATGCCGCAACGGATTCGGGCACCGTTTACGTGTTTGAGGCGGCGCTGATTCGTAAGGTGTTCTGCCGGCTGGAAGAGGGCGACGATTCCTTCGAGAACGGGGCGGGGATCTTCTCGGTTGTCCTCGGCAACGCCGGTCATGATACGCTGATCGGAGGCTCGGCCTGCGATCGCATCTTCGGCGGCGCCGGCGACGACCTGATTTATGGTCGAGCCGCAAGGGACGTGCTCCAGGGGGACGGCGGCAGCGACACGATCTACGGCGGAGAAGGAGGCGACCTGGTCAAAGGCCAGACCGGTTACGACACGCTCTACGGCGAACAAGGCGACGACACGATTTACGGCGGAGCCGGCAACGACACGATCGACGGAGGCGACGGCGCAGACCTCATTCATGGCCAGACCGGCAACGACCTGCTGTACGGCAGGGCGGGGGAGGATGTGCTCTACGGTCACAACGCCGACGACACGATCTACGGCGGCGACGGCGACGACCGCCTGTACGGCGGAACCCAGGGCGATCGGCTTTTCGGTGAAGCAGGCCGGGACCGGTTGTTCGGCGGGTATGGCGCCGACGAGATCGACGGTGGCGACGGCAACGACGGAGTTTACGGTGGCGACGACAACGATCAACTCAGCGGCGGCGACGGCAACGACGTGATTCAAGGCCACCAGGGCAGCGACTGGCTCTACGGTCAGGCCGGCGCCGACCGATTGTTCGGTGGCGACGGCAACGATACCCTCTATGGCGGCCAGGGCGCCGACCGGCTTCTGGGTGAAGCCGGAAACGACGGGCTGTTCGGCGGCGGCAACGAAATCGACGTTCTCAACGGTGGCGAGGGAAGCGACCGGCTTCTGATTCACGGCGACGATACAGCAGACGACCACGATGATCTCGATGCGCTGCTGGTGTTTGTCGACGAGGCGGGAACCTACACGTCCACTGCGATGACCTGGACCGACTCGATGATCGAGAGGTGCGACCGATCGCTCGCCCAGTTGCACGTGGCCGCGGGAAGTGCCTTGGTCCTGGCCGATACCCTCTCCTCCAATCCGACCCGCCTCTACCTGGTCCGATCTATCAGTCTGGGAGCGACGATGTCGGGACTGAACTACTTCGATGGATACCGGCGAGAGATCTACGTCAAGAGCGTGCTCTCGGACGAGCAGTTGGCGGCAACCATCGTCCACGAGTTTGCGCACTGCTGGGACTCGACGTACGAAGGCAATGAAGGCTGGAATGGCTTCAAGTCCTTGTACGATCGGTCGACCAACGACGAGGATTACGCCCGACAGTACGGGCAAGGCGACTCGCAGGAAGACTGGGCCACCAACTGGGAATACTGTTTCGGCTACTACCGGTGGGCGGCATCCGACGATCCATCAGGCCTGTTTTTCGCCAAGCAGGCCGCCGTCGACGAGTTCTTCACCAGCTTCCGCGGGGAATGGGCAGCACGATCGTGAGGTAGAAATCGTTGCCCCCCGCCGAAGACGCCGGCTACTCTGTTCCTGCCCGACGGCACCATCTGCCGGCGGAAGGAGTATTCCTCGGCCGGTCGTTACGAGTCTTCCTCTTTGAGACCGAGTCGAGCCAGCCAGCGGCCGCCCCCCTTGCCCGAACGCGCGGCCTCGTCGGAGGCGTCGATTCGCCCACCGGCCGCACGGAGCCGCTCTTCCAGTTCGGCTCTCTCGCGGGCGATCTTGGCACGTTCCACCGAGAGATCGATTTCGGCCTTTCGCAGTTTCTCTTCCCACTGCTGCTGAAGCTGCTTGAGGTTCTCCCGTTCCTCGCGAATGATCTCATCGTTGTCGAGCATTTCGCCGAGCGCCGCGGCGCCGACGGCGATCGAACCGAGGCTGTTGCTCTGATTCTCCAGCAGACGCTGAAGTTCCTGGATCTCGGCATCCTTGTCGGCCACGATGCTGTCGGTTTTCTGTACGACCTGCTCGATCCTGAGCCGTTCCTGTTCTGCTTCCGGATCGCTGTTGTTTCCCTCTTCGCTCTCAAGGGCGGCGAGAATCCGCGCCTTTTGGGATTCCCAGTCCAGTGCGCCGCCGTCGCTGGCCTGCGCGGCTTGCGTGCCGCCGGATTTCTTGGCCTGGGCGAGTTCTCGTTCGAGTGCGGTGATCTGCTCCTTCATCTCTCGGACATCGTCCATGGCCATTTCGTAGAGACGCTGGAATTCTGAATCATCTCCGCCGCCTTTGTCAGAGGCATCAAGACGCTTTTCGAGCTCACGCGAATGGTCGCGCAATTCCTCGAGTTCGCCGGCCAACCGATCCCGTTCGCTGCGCAAGGCGTCGTACTGATCCGACCCCACAGTACTGCCGGACCCGGCAGGGGCGGCCTGGAGGTCTTCGCAATGGCGCCGAAGCGACTCGATCTGTTCGTTGAGTTCCGCTTCGCGGTCCTGGAGGTCCTTCAACTCCCGGCCGGTTTTCTCATTCTCCGCGCGAGACGCCTGGAGAGCTTCCGCGAGTTCTGTCTCAGATTTCCTTGCGTCCTGGAGCTCACGTCCGGTCTGATCGCGCTCGGTTTGAATCGAGTGCAGTTGTTCGTTCAGTTCCGCCTCGTGACGATAGGTGTCGTCGAGCCGGCCCTTGAGCTGCTCGTGCTGCGCGCTGAGGGCATCGAAGCGTGCCCGTGTCTCCGCCTCGCGCTGCACGGCAGATTCCAGGTCCGCCGCCAACTCCGTTTGTCGGGCGTTGGCTGCGGCCAGGCTCTGGCGGAGCGTATCCTCGATCTGGTGGGCGGCCTCGAATTGGGCGGATCGCTCGGCGGCGTCTCCGCGGAGCGATTCCAGTTCCTTGACGAGTTCGCCTTGGCGCTGGTGAGACGTACCCAGTTGCGATTCCCACTGGCTCGCCTGGCAGCGGGCCTGATCGAGTTCGGCGGCCAGTTCCGCCTGGCGACGCGAGGCCGCTTCGATCTGCTGGCGCAAGGGGCCCTCACGCTCGGCGGCAACCTGGATCTCCCGTTCCAGATCCGCAACCTGAGTCCGCAGCACGTCGCGTTCGGGCAATAGTTCCGCGTGGCGGGAACGTAGCATCTCGAGTTGGGAGACAGCCTCGGCCTCCTTCTGGCGAGCTTCCTCAAGTTGTCCGGCAAATTCCGTCTGGCGATTCCGCGACGCCTCGAGCTCCGCCGCTTGGGCCTCGAGCCGGGAACCGGCCTGGGCAAGCCGGCTCTGGAGATCGTCGACCGCACGCTCTTGTTCCGCAGCCTGGCGAGCCTGGTTGCGGTGCTCCTCGCGGAGCGTCTCCAGTTCCGCCTTGAGGGAGTCACGCTGCTGTTCCACGCCTTCGAGCTGGCGTTCCAGCCGGCCCGCTTCACCCGCGTCGTGTGATTCGAGCTCCGCTCGCTGCCGCTGGATCTCCTTGAGCTGGGCCGCTCGTTGGGCCCGCAACTCCTCGGCGATCTTGCGGCGCTGGATCTCCGTTTGGGTCTGTCTCTCGGCGAGGGATCTGCCGAGATCATCAAGTTCGGTCGCGCGAACATCAAGACGCTGGCGCAACTGGCCCAGACAATCCCGCTCGGTCTCCAATTCCTGGCGCTCGTGGGAGAACCGCTGGGATTCCTGCCGGAGGTCACGTTGTGACTGGTCGAGTTGGTCTTGATGCTCCTGCAGTTCCCGGGAGCGAGCCTCGAGGTCCGCACGCTGCGTTCGAAGCTGCTCCAACAGCGACTGATAATGGTCGATCGCCTCCTGCTGGGCGACCTTCCAGCTCTCCGAACGAGCGTTCAGCTCCTCCTTGCCGGCAGCAACCTCTTCACTCTGCTTGCGGAGTTCCTCCGTCCGGCGGTCAAGTTGCGCTCGGGCCGTGGAGATCTCCTGTTCGTTGCGGGAGACCTGTTCCGCAATCGCTTGAAGCTGCTGCCGCAATCGCGATTGAGCGCCGACCAACTCCTCGCGGTGGACTGCAAGAAACGACTCGGCACGCTGCCGCTGTTCGGACAGTCTTCGGGCAAGTTGCTCGCTGAGATCGGGAACGTCGATTGTGGGAGAAGGCGCTTCGTCCATGTTCGCCGAAACGGGAAGGTCTGGAGACGGTGTGTGTTGGCAAAGCCGCGGAATGGTCGCAGTCCGCGACAGGGAGCGTCCAAGGTCAGGACGTTCCATATCTATCTATAGGTCACACCCGATGGAGGGTCAAAGTCTACACCAGCTCATATGGCGACGATCGAGGTGACAAGTTTGGCAGGTCTATCGCCAGCCGACCCACCCGTTTGGTGGGCAATATATGACAAATCCGGACGAAATCGTTAAACTCAACAAGAACGCGGTGTGCGCGTCCTTGTTGGGAGGGCTCGTTGTGTCGCCTATTCTTCAACGTCCGACTCTGGTTCTGAACCGCTACTGGCAGCCGATCCGGGTGGCAACGGTGGCACGGGCGTTGGTGCTTCTTTGGAACGAAACAGCCCGAGTTGTCGATCCGAGCGATTATCAGACCTATACCTGGGACGATTGGGCAGCGATTCGTCCACGCGACGGCGAGGACTTCGTTCAGGCCGTGCGGATGCGGTTGCGCGCTCCCGAGGTGATCACACTGGTGCAGTGCGATCGTGGGCCGCGAACCACGGTGACGTTCAGCCGCCGCAATCTGTTTCGGCGGGATCATTGGGCGTGCCAATACTGCGGCAAGAAGCCCGAAACCGATTCGTTGACGATCGATCACGTGATCCCGCGATCCCGCGGGGGGGTCTCGAGGTGGGATAATTGTGTGTTGGCCTGTGCCGAATGCAATCGGCGGAAGGCGAATCGCACGCCGGCCGAGGCCAACATGCGGTTGCGGCGCAAGCCGAAGGCTCCTCGCTGGAGCCCCTTGTTTGCGGTCCATGACGTACGGATCGAGAGC
>CAYSCH010000011.1:30276-53903 GCA_964429355.1 uncultured Planctomycetaceae bacterium
TCAGCGAGGCGTACTGGAACGTCGAGCTTGAGGACTGACTCCGCTGGCCTGTCAGCGTGTGCGGCCCAGGTTGGGCAGATCCAGCCGCACGCGGAGACGGCTGACCCTTTGGCGCAGGTCGGCAAGATCGCGGTGGAACATACAGGCCTGATCGCACTGGGACTGCAGAGAGTCGAACAGTCCGGTTGCCGGGGTCGCACCGCGCCACTGGGCGACGAGCCGGTGGATTTCGCGTTTCAAGCCTCGCCGCAGCCGGCCGGTGAACCGCCACAGGAGCAGCGTGGACCACACGAGAAGCCAGAATGCGGAAACCAGGTAGAAGTCGAGCCCCAGCACGCGAACGGCCTCGGGGGTGACCCACGAATCGTAGAAGAAGTTTTTCGCCGGGCGAACGAGGACGAACACGAGCATGGCGCCGAACAGGATCTCGTAGGTCCAGCGGGTCAACCAGCCGGCATGCCGATCGGCCACCCGATCGACCAGGGCGTCCAGCTCGGCGGTGGCCCGTGCGACAAATTGTTGGCCCGCGTTGGTGGCGTTGGCTGCCACGGCGGGCGAGTCCTTGGGGAGGCGATCGATTCCGGCCTCGATGGCGTAGCCGTCGAGCACAAGGACCGCCTCTCGCAGTTCTTCCTCGGTCCAGAGGTCGCTCAAGGCTCGACTTGCGCTCTGTTCGGCGCGGCGCTGGCTGCGAAATCGCTGCCAGTTCCGGGCCCCTTCCATGGCGCCCCAGAGAGCCAGTTGAGCCGTCGATCGCACGCGAAAAAGGAGCACGCCGGATACAAGCGAACCCAGTCCCTGGAATACCCGCAGCACCATGGAGAATGGGCTGAATCCCCAGCGCGAGGCGACGCGGCCGACGAGCCGCATCTCCCAGCCCCGCCGTGCGGCCAGCAGTTCGGCTTCCATGCGTTCGGCCAGTCTCGCTCCGAGACGTGCCCGTTGCTGCTGGATGGCTTCCGCCAAGCGGTCGATGGAGGGTGACCAGCGGTCGAGCCGTTCCTGGCAACGGGCGAGGGTATCGTCGATCAGGTCGAGGAGATTTGCCCGTCGGATACGGCTCGAGGCCGCTCCGGCCAGTTCGCCGGTCAGGAGATCCACCAGCCGGCCGAATTCACCGCGAGGGGCGATCCCCCGCTGGGCGTCGGACAGCGCGGAAAGGGAGTCGATTCGATATATGTGGCCCGTTTCGTATCGCTCGCCGAGGACGCTTCGCCAGTCGTTGCGGATATCTTCGTCGGAATCGGCGTGGGTCTGAACGAAGACCAACCGGGCCCCGGGGGCCGCAAAGGCCAGCTCCTCCGCGACGCGGGCCGATCGGTATTTCTGCTGGGTGGCGGTGATCAAGAGAACGTCGCAGTGGGGCAGGAGTCGCCTCAGTCGCGCGAGGTTCGTTTCCGCCGCGTCCGAGTTCTCGCTCGTGTCGGGGTCAGGACAGTCGACCAGAACCAGGTCGGCCAGTGCAGGTGAATCATCGTGGACCAGGTCGACGCTGCCCGGATCGATGCCCAACAGGTCTGCGGTGAGATCCTCCCGGCAGATCAAGCTGGGACGCTCAGTCGTAGGCCGCTTGCGGCCCGAGGCGACCAGTTCTCGCCCCACCAGGGCATTGATGAGAGCACTCTTACCCGTTCCTGTCCCCCCCAGAGTGGCTACAATGAGCGGGGCCTCCAGACGCACACGGGCGGTGGCGGCGCGATCGATGAGTTGCCGGACCAGCGCACCGCAGACCTTGGCTTCTTCGCAAGCTGGTGCCGATTCAGCCCACCGCTGGAGAGTTCGCGTGAGCGTGTCGATTTCGGCCAGCAGTTCGAGATGTGCCAGTTCCGAGCGGGTCATGTGAAATGAAAGTCTCGAGATGTTCCTGGTTTCCGGCCGCTACCCCCGTGACGTTGGAAGTATAGCAGATTCCTGTGGGGGCCGAGATCGGCCCCGAATTCCCGGGAAAGCGCGGCGGATGAAGGCTGTTTTTGGCCAATAATCGGCGAACGATTGCTCTAAATCGCCAAGAGGCGTCTCACATCGGCGAAATATCCTGGAGGGGCACTCGGGATCGGGTCAGATAAAATACCCCTCCGCAGGAGGAGTGGGCCGTGTTTTGTGCGATGGTACTATTCCCTTCTGCAGGCGACCCGTTATCCTAGAGCCGGTAACAACTTAACCGACAGTGCGTATCCATGCCCGTGGGTGATTCCTTTTTTTCGTGAGAATCTCTGGGGCACGATGGGATCTGGCCCAATTCTCTCGTTGACGTGGGAAAAGGCTGTGGACGGTACTGCTTGGAGACATCCTGGGAGACAGTCATGCTCATGATTGCAGATCTGCCGATTCTCTTTGCGCAAGAAGCTCTGAAAGATTTCGGGCCCGCAATGGTGGTGGGTACGATTGTTTTCATTCTGTTCGTCTTGTTGATGGTATTCGTTTTCTACAAATACGGTTCCATCTGGTTTCAGGCGTACATGTCGAACGCCAATGTTAGTCTGCTCAGTCTGATCGCCATGAGTTTCCGGCAGGTCGACGCCCGGGTGATCGTTCAAGGCAAGATCATGGCCATGCAGGCGGGGATCGGGAGCGAGCGCGAGTCGGGCGTCACCACACGCCGGTTGGAGGCCCACTATCTGGCGGGTGGCAGCGTGCCCAAGGTGATCCGAGCGATCATTGCCGCCCATCGTGCCGACATTCCTCTGGACTTCGACCAGGCGGCGGCTATCGACCTGGCCGGCCGCGACGTGCTGGATGCCGTGCAGACGAGCGTGAATCCCAAGGTGATCGATTGCCCCGACACGAGTAAGGGCGGCAAGTCGACACTCAGCGCGATCGCCAAGAACGGCGTGGAACTGAAAGTCCGCGCCCGCGTGACGGTGCGTACCAACCTGGAGCGATTGATCGGCGGGGCGACAGAAGACACGATCATCGCCCGTGTCGGCGAAGGGATCATCACCGCCATCGGGTCGGCTGAAAAGCATTTGCAGGTGATGGAGAATCCGGACAAGATTTCCCGGGCCGTGCTGCAACGAGGGTTGGACGCACAGACTGCGTTCCAGATCGTGTCGATCGACATTGCCGACATCGACGTGGGGCAGAATATTGGGGCTCGTCTTCAGGCCGATCAGGCGGAAGCCGACACGCGGGTTGCCCGGGCGAAAGCCGAGGAACGGCGAGCTCAGGCCATGGCACGCGAACAGGAGATGAAGTCCGAGGTGGCTAAGAATCGTGCCCTGGTTGTGCTGGCCGAGGCGGAGGTGCCCATGGCGATGGCTTCGGCGTTTCGCGACGGATACCTGGAAGGCCGCGGCAGCGCGCAGGACGAGTGATCGCGGAAAAACTGCTGAAGGAGATCAGCCCGGCTATCTGGGCAACCATTCCCCGAGGCCCATTCTCCCGAGGCGATGTCACTGCCAAGTCCGTTCTCTCCCACCTCGGGCTCACCACGGTGGCAAACGGTTCAGCAACCACCGCCGCCCCCACAACTCTGTTCCCTTCTGTTCTCCTCTGTTGCCGCAAGCCGGCAGAGCGAATCACGATCGGCGGATCACCAGGGCGAGGCCGGCGAGGACGACCCCGAGGGCGATGGCGCCAAATCCAATCGAGTAGGTCGTCATCCGCCGGCCGAAGAACGAACCACCAGCCGGGACCGAAGAGCCCTGCGAGGCCGGGCCACTGAGCGATTGGGCCTGGTCCAATGCCGCAACCGTGGGAGGGAACACCGTCGGCCCGTCTTTCGCCTCGCCTGAAGCAGGTTCCAAACCGGAGGAAGCCGCGCCCGCTGCGACTTGGGCCGTGGGGCCAGGATCTTCTGCCGAGGAAGCCACCAAGGCCACTTCGGCGCCGGTTACCGGCTGGGGCTGCGTCTCTTCGCCACCGGCCGTCTCGGCGGAAGCGTTGGAGTTGCCGGCTTCCGTCATGCCCGGTTCGACTGGAAACTCGCTGTAGCCCTGCGACCCGGAGGGGCCGTAGTCGAGCGAAGGATCGTTCTCGGCCATCTTGTTGGCCGTCTTCTCCCAGTCCCATTTCACGAGCAGATCGGCGCCGGGGTTCTGCTCCTTGACCATGCAGGAGCAGGCGCCGGCCAGGAAGGCGACGACGTTGACAAGATTCTCGCTGGTGATGCCTTTGCCGATGTAGGGCTCCATGGCCCGGCCCCGGCCGTAGCCGGCAAAGATCATCGGCTGGTCGGCGTAGTCCTTCAGATCGTCCTCAATGGCCATGAGCATGCGAACGAAGAACTCCTCGGCCGGATCATTGCGGTCGACCTTGAGAACGGTAATACCCAGCTTCTTCGGGGCCGGAGAATCGACATCCGAGGCTGGTCGGTCACCATCAGCCTGACCGGGAAGTCCCATGGCGGGAAGCTCCTGTTCGACGGGTATCTCCCCCGCGTCGGCCAACTTGCACAGTCCGGCCAGGGCCTCTTCGGCCTTCTTGTTCTGCTCTTCGTCGGGACCGGTCAGGAGGATCATGACGGTCGCGTTCCCCTCTTCCAGAAATTGGCCCAGTTTCTGGCGAGCCGGGGAATCGACAAGCCTCTCGGCGGACTGGGCATCGAGCTGTCCCGAATAAATGTGGGCACGGAAGGGGGAGAAGACGAGGTAGGCGGGCTTCTTGCCGCCTTCGTAGGCCTTCCAAGCCTCGACCACGAATTCGGGGAGGGTTTCCATCTTCTTGGCATCCGCAACATCGATGGGTTCGAAACGCACGTTCGCCTGTGGCGGGAACTCTTCGGTGAGCTTCTGAAAGCCCTTCTGGACCGCCTGATCCGCCTCGGAAATCTCCCCCTCATAGAAGTAGAAAACGATATAAGGGGCCGTCTGCCAGTTGTACATGGCATAGCGGTAGACCGGCGTGTTGCAGGCAAGCACGGGCGTGCACAGCGCGGCAAGGACTACCAGGAACAAGAAAGCGGCTAGCAGGGGCTTGCTTGGCATGGGATGGCTCCGCAGAGGGAGGCAGGGAGAATCACGTTCGGGCAACACATCTCATTTATAGGGGTGGGGGTGGCCAAAGGCAATTCCTGCTCGAAGGTCGAGATCGGAAGCCCCTTGGCGAGCCAGGATCGTTGGCAACCCTAGGACAATGGCAAAGAAGATCGTCGAGGATTACGAAACCCATCCAGCCCTACGTACTGCCCGTTCACAGATTCATCGGGACCGCTCGTCTTCGCAATTCGTTGGCCAGTTGGCGGGCGCCGGTGAACTGAACGGCGTCCCAACCGGCAGCTCGGGCTCCTTCAACGTTTTCCAGAATATCGTCGGTGAAGAAGATCTCTTCGGGCGCAACGCCGGCTTGCCGGGCCGCCAGGTCGTAGATCTCTCTGTGGGGTTTGAGGAACCCGACCTCGTAGCTGGGGATGGAAACCTGGAAGCACTCACGGATGAAGGCAAATCGCTGCCGGCAATAGTCCCAATGCGACACACACGTGTTGGACAGGATGCCCAAAGGGAAGCGGGTCTGGCAGAGGCCGGAAATGACGGGCAGGATACTCGCGTTGAGCTCGAAGAACTCGGTCGCCGCGCGGTGCAGCCTGGCCAGGTCGGGCTGGCAGCCGATCCGATCACAGAACCCTCGCTGATATTCCTCGATCGCGATTTCACCCAGTTCGAATCTCCTGTGGAGGTGGTCGTCGAACAGGGCCGCGGTAACGCGGTCGATGTCGACGCCGGCCACGTCCGACACCTGCCGCATCATTTGATGCAAATCGAAGTTGACGAGGACTTTTCCGAGATCGAAGAAGATGAATCGAATCGCCATGAAGGTTCCGTTTGGATTGGTGTGGCAGGGCGAGAACGGAATGATCGAGGATTGGCGGCAAGATCGTTGGGGCCGCGCAAGTGACAGCCGGATATTCCAAATTCCTCGAAAGAGACTGGGGGCGCGCTGTTGCTCGACCTCGGCCACTCAGTCGACCGACTGACTGCCCGCCTGGGCAATGAGGGGTCACCGACTGAGAACGTAGTCTCTACACATTGTGGCGATGCCTTCGCGATCCCGCAATTGGCGCGGGGGCACACCTTCGGCCAGGAGGTTGCCGGCGGCCTTCTCGAATTCGTGGTCGTAGTAGGCCACGACAATGGCTTCGACGGCAAAGCCCTGGCGGCGTAGGTTGCCAAGGGCGACGGCCGTCTCGGCGGAGGCCGAGGGGAGCATGGCCAGCACAGTGGCGTCGCGAGGGAGGCGGCTGGCGGTTTCGACGACGAGTTCGGCAAATCCGAGCCCGTCGGTCTGTTCCACGCGGGCGAGGGTTTCCAGAATGCGGATCAACTGTTCGGGACCGCGGCCCGTCCTGACCACCTGCGGCTGCAGCCGGTTGCTTGTTGCCAGCATTTCACGCGAGTGGAAGGCCGCCCTGCGAGAGCGGGGGTCGGGATCCCAGCCCTCGCGGCGGATTCGGTCAGCCGCGTCGCGGCCGTTGGTGACAAGGCCCACTTGCTGGTTCATCTGGTAGAGGGCGTTGGCCAGCGATGCCGTTGCGGTAACGGCCAGTTCCGAACGATAGGGTTCGTGACTGGGATCGTAGGCGGTGGTGTTGAATTCCAGCAGGATCGTGGCGCCGGCGATGGACGAGGGTTCGTAGACCTTGCTGTGGAGTGTGCCCGTCCGGGCGGTGGCTCGCCAGTGGATGCGATTCAGCGGATCGCCGGCTTGATAGGCGCGGACGCCCGAGATGCGGGTTGGGTCTTCGAACAGGCGGTGCGTCATGCGGACTTCGCCGATCGGCCGGCGCGAAGCCACATCGTAGCCCTCCAACGGTACGACTTCCGGATAGACGAGCACGAAATTCGGATCGGCGGCCGAACGCCAGCGGCGATGGAGGCCAAAAAGGTCACCGGTCTCCAGTACGAGGGGACCGACCTGGTAGTAACCGCGCTGGTTGAACTCCAGTTGATAGGGGAAGGTCTTCGTTCCCCCGTGGCGGAGCATGGAGAGTTGCAGCCGGCTGCCGTGGACCTTGATCTTGGGGGGGCGCTGGACGAGGGCTTGCCGTGGCAGGAGATCTTCCATGAGTACCCAGGCCACCGGGAGTTTGCCCTGGTTCTTGACCGACACGATGACCGCCACCATCTCGCCGACATTGCAGGAATCGCGGTTGCAGCGGCGCTCGCCCTCGAGGTGTTCGACCCACTGGCGCGTCATCAACCGGCTGACAAACATCGCCCCGAGCAAGGCATACATGGCGTAGGCCAAGAGGCCCAGGTTAAAGACCAGGGCGACCAGCAGGATCAGGAGTGTGGGAAAAAACCACTTCACGAGGCCTGACTTTTGAGGATGGGGACGGGCACGTTGGCGACGACCTCCGTGACGACGTCGGCTGGGGTGACCTTGCGGAGCCGGCTTTCCGGCTTGAGAATCAGGCGATGCATGAGTACCGGACCGGCGACCCGCTTGACGTCGTCGGGCTGGACGAAATTCCGACCGTAAATGGCGGCCATGGCTTGAGACGTGCGGAACAGGGCGATCGACGCCCGGGGGCTTCCGCCCAAGCTCAGGTCGTCGTGCGCTCGAGTGGCATGGACGATTTCGGTGATGTAGCGGCGGACCTTGTCGTCGATATGGACCTCGCGCACCGCTTTCTGACAGCCAACGATATCGTCCGCCGTCACCACCGGCTGAAGCTGGTCCAGGGGGTGGGAATGCTGGAGCATGCCGAGCATCTGCAGTTCCTCATCCATGGTCGGATAGCCGAGGCTGAAGCGGACCAGGAAGCGGTCCAGCTGCGCTTCGGGCAGGGGGAACGTGCCTTCGTGGTCGACCGGGTTCTGGGTGGCGATGACCAGGAAAGGGGGCTTCAACTGGTAGGTGGTGCCGTCGACCGTCACCCGGCCTTCGGCCATGGCCTCCAGGAGCGATGCCTGGGTTCGCGGGGTGGTGCGGTTGATTTCGTCGGCCAGCACGATCTGGGCGAAGATCGGGCCGGGACGGAATTCGAATTCCGACTTCTTCTGGTTGAAGATCGAGGCCCCGGTCACATCGGTGGGGAGCAGGTCGGGCGTGCACTGAACGCGTTTGAATGTGCAGCCGACGCTGGCGGCCAGGGTCCTGGCCAGGATCGTTTTGGCCACGCCGGGCACATCTTCCAGAAGGATATGCCCTTCGCAGAACCAGGAAACCAGCGAGAGAATGATCTGCCGCCGCTTTCCCACGACCACCTTTTCGGCGTTGGCGATGACTCGCTTGGCCGTGTTCATTACGTCCGCCATAGACCGCCTCGGAGAGTCCCGCAACAAGTCAACAAGATCTACCTGACCGGCATGGAAGCCGGATGGCGGGTCGAGAATAGCCCTACCGCACCCCCTTCACTTTAGGGGGGCGATACTGAGGTGTCAAACACTTTTTTGACGACCATGTTAGAGCCGCTAACAAACCACCGGCTGTGCACATCCATGCCCGTGGGAAACTCATACGTTTTGTGAGGGCTTCTTAGGCCAGTCTTCATCGATCGCTCCACAGGGCGGCAGGGCCGCCAGCGGGCACCGACCGAAGGTTGGTCGCGAGCTACCGCTCGGCTCGAATGGCCCGCTCCCGGAAAGTCGCGGATCTCTGTGAAAAACTTCACGATCTTTGAGGTTAGTAGTACAGAGATGGCTTCTGTCGGACTCAAGGAGTGCTGCCGGGCAGGTTTTCCAGCCCAAGCCGGCGTTTCCGGTCAGAAACGGGCGCGAAGGAAGACGGTCAGGGAGGTCTGATAGGATCGTGCCATGACCCCATTATCCCAGGCAAAATCTATGTCGAGCGGTTCGTTGAGCAGTCGGTGCGTTCCGGTGGTGTGAATCTCCGTGTGGTCGGCCTGGAGCCCGGCGCTCACGCAGCGTGTGAGAAAGGCTTCGACAATCAGGGCCACGTGCCATGCGGAACCGTAGGTTTGTTCCATGGTGAAGCGATCTCCTTCACGGATCAGGTGATGATCGACGTTGTAACCTGCCGTGGGCCCCCCATCGCCCTGGAGCGTGAACTCGATCGGTGTCGGCCCGGCAAATCGCCTTGTTCGAAGCTGGCCGCCGAAGTACCCCATGTAATACTGCTGATTGAAGGTGATGATATCAACGCCCTCAAGTTCCGGAATGGGGCCGATTTCCGGAACAAGGGAAGATAGGCTATAGGCGGTGATGTTGAGCCGTTGAAAACGGAATCCGGCCGAGGGCCAGAGCTCGATCGGTAAACCGAAGAGGCGATTGGCCAACAGAAAATCCGTTCCCAACTCGAGCAACTGCCCTTCGTTCCAACGCTGCGACGAATGGGTGAGACTGTCAAGCCGAGTCGGATCGTTCTGTGGATCGTCGATGTTCCAGTCGAAGTCAGCCATCACTCCGTCGATCTGTTTCCGGATCGGCGCGAGCCACTCGAAATGCACTCGCCAATTCGGTTGCTCCAATCCAATCTGAAGGCCGTGCCAGGCCGAATCCAAGTCGAAGTCGAGCCGGCTCAAAGGGGCAAAGGCGCCGGCTGGGTCGTCTGGAGGGGTGCCAAATTGATACGAGGTACAACTGTCGAACATGGAGCGGACATGATAGTCGACGCTCCAGGCCGGGCCCGACGCGATCACCCGCGTCTCAAGCCAACGCGGATCCGCTCCGCCCGGCCGCTCCTCTGTCCCGGCGAGCGATACTCCAGTTGCCAGGATCGCGGTCAGGACCGGCAGCGTCCATTGCGAAAAGAACTTCAAAGGCAGTCTCCGGGAAGAGCGGGGCGACCAGGACTCCCACGTTATCCGGAAAGTGGGACAGGTACCCTGTATCTTGTGCCACCCTTGGCCTCGGCACACAACATCCAGGAGCCAGTCTGTCTTTCCGAACCGCATCTCGCATCCATGGGACGAAAGGGCGCGCCCTTCGAATCGTTTCATTCAGTACATTTCGCCCATTTTCCCTCGTGACCGTGAATACGCTGGCCACCACCCTTTTCTCTTGCCTAATCGGAATGGTCGACTGGACCGGAAAAGATCCCCTAGTGTTCAGCCGAGGAAAGAAGGGGAAAAGCAGAGCCGCAACTCCTTTCATTGCCTGTATTTCGGGCCGTAACCTTGCCTGGGCGTCGGGCGACCATCCCCTTTCCAGAGTCGTGCTGCTCGTGGTGGGTGGGAGGTTCTGCTTGCGGTTGGCGGGTACCATTCTCGAAAATTAGACGAAATCTGCGACGAAACTCGTCTTGGGTGCTGGAAGGAGTTGATCATGCCGCCAAGAGCCGAAGGGCCCTGCCCAATGGACATGCCCCCCAGCCCGCCAGACCCCACTCGCCAGTGGGATCGGGCCTGGCCTCAGACGCGATGCGAGCTGGAGGCCTTTTCCGCCCTGGCCCTGGTCCTGGTCCCGGCCCTCGACCGGCAGGCGGGTTCTCCGCTTTCGAACTCTTTGCCTCGGCCTGCGCGGCGGAGGAACTCGCTTTTGCGGGCCAGGACGTGATCCACCTCGAGAACGAGATCCTTGTCCAGCCGACTGACGATGCCATCTGGGCCAAGATGCGCTGGCTGCCGATTACTTCCCTGGACGCGACCGGCAAGACGCGGTTTCACCAGCTCAGCCTGCCGGCCGAAGTGGGAAAGGGTTATTCGGTCAAGGATGAATCGTGGTACGATCCCAAGACCGGCCGATTCGCACGCCTGTTGACGACCGGCAAGACGCCGCTGTTCGCCAACGCCTGCGACGGAAAGGCCGTCTATTGGCTCGAATTGGGTGACGGTTCAGCGCCGAAGATCGTCCGGCAGGAAACATCCAAGGATTTCAAAGCGCCTGCGAGCCCCGCGGAGTATCTGGGCATTACGGCCGGGATCCGCACGTCGGTGGACGAGAAGAAGGAACAGCTCCTCTCCGAAGCCGGCGAGGTTACGCTCGACGATGGCGGCAAGGCCCGTGTGCTCAAGGCTGCCTTCACCAAGCCCGAGGGAGATTCTCCCCAGATCGATGCCTATTATCTGTTCACCATCTGCAACAGCGACAAGACGATCGCGAAGATGGAGTTTTCGCCGGCGACAAGTCGCTTCTGGTAGTCAATCGCGTACGGCACGAATCCGTCAAAGAGCCGGGAGTGCCCTGGGATCTGGCGGGGGTCCAGCGGCGTGCCGAGAAGTCCGAGCCGAAACCGCCGATCAAGATCCTGCCCGACATGGTGCTGCAGGGCGTGACCATCGAGCACATGATCGAGAAGGCAGATTTCGAGACCTACGTATTCGCAAAAGATCCGTCCTGGGCGGGTCCGCGACAGATCATGGATATTCTGGACATTGTCAGCCCGCCCAAGCGGATGTTTGCCATCGCCCACAAGGCAGACGACGGCCGGCATGTGGTGATGATTCAAGCTCCGTCGTACAACAAGATGATCGGCCCCATGGCCGAGAAGATGGGCAAGGTTGTTTACACCTCGCCGAGCGGCATCAAGGTCCTGAGTTCGTCGCGCGACAAGTGGCTTGCCAACATCCTTCTGCAAAGTGCCCAAGCCTCGATCGGGCCGGCCACGTCGAAGGATCAGACCGGCTACCTGCTGCAGACCCCGTCGGGCACCTTTCCGGCCCTGGCGGTCAACGGCGCAATGACCGACGAGGAACTGCACGCCCTGGTCGACAGCCTGGTTGCGACCAAGGAATTCGTCAAGCAGGGCGATGCCGAAGCCGGCAAACAGTGAGAATCGCAGAGTGGTGTGGCGGTACGAGCCCTTCCGCGGCGTTGTTCTGTATCCGATGTGCGTGATGCAGACGCGTCGCGGAGGGGCTCACTGCTGAATTATGGGCTCGATTCTATCCTTCGTCGCTCGGGACTCCCTCGCGCTGCAATCGGAGCCATTGCGGAGACTTTCAGTAGTTCCGGTTGTGACACTTCGCAATTCGCTTAAGGTAAAGGCGCCGGAGTTCTTCATCCGACAGATCCGGAAATCGTTTCCGCAGTCCCGCAAGAAACAGCTCCCGCGAAACTCGCGACAACTCGAGTGCCTTGAGCAGCCGCTGCTCGGGGGTCATGCGGCGCAAGACCTCGAGATACGTCTGGTGGTTGGGACGCGGTTTGGGATCCATGCGGGCATTCAATGGCGCCTCCACCGAGCGGCGGGCGTCTCTCCAAGGGAAAGGTGATTTCTTCCACCTGAACGACTATCGACGGGACAAGATTGAACCACACGCTATCACTCCCCAATCACCTTGACCAGCACCCGCTTGGGCCTGCGGCCGTCGAATTCGCCGTAGAAGATCTGCTCCCAGGGGCCGAAGTCGAGGTGGCCTTCCGTGATGGCGATGACGACTTCGCGGCCCATGATCTGGCGTTTGTGGTGGGCGTCGCCGTTGTCTTCGCCCGTGCGATTATGCTGGTAGCGGGTGGGGGAGGGGTCGTAGGGGGCGAGCTGTTCGAGCCAGTGCTTGTAGTCTTCATGGAGGCCCCGTTCGTCGTCGTTGATGAAGACCGAGGCCGTGATGTGCATGGCGTTGACGAGCACCAGCCCTTCCTGGATACCGCTCTTCGTAACCGCGGCTTCCACCTGGGGGGTGATGTTCACGAAGTCCATCCGCTGGGGGACGTTGAAGGTCAGGCATTCGCGATGGGATTTCATGCGTTTCGCTCCTGGGGCGGGGTGGGCACGTTCCCGGCATTGTTTCAGAGGAGCGGAAGATTGACAAGCCTGCGGTTACGTTCCTGTGGGCGCCTTGTCGTCTGCGGCCACTTGGATCAGCGTCAGGATGCCTTTCTGAGTGTTGATCTCGTACTGGAACTTCTCGAGGAATGTCTTGCCGAGAATGGGTTGGGCGTTGATGGCCTCGATTCCAAGGACAGCGCATTTGACATCCTTGGCGGTGAACCGGCCTACGCTCAACGATCCTAAGGTGACCAGTTTTCCTGGAATCTTGTTGCCATCGCCGAAGGCGAGAACGACCGTCGGATCGGAATCGCTCACCTGAATGCCGCACTGGTTGGCAAATCCGAGCGGCATGGTGCTGATGCTGGCTCCCGCATCGACGACCATTTCCTGGGAGTGCTGGCCGTTGATGGCAACGGAGACGTACATCCTTCCCCCTTCGGCGCGCAGGGGAATCGACTCGGAGTAGATCTGCTCTTCCAGCTTGTCGAGTTGCCGAATGGAGGAGGCGAGCGTTCGGGATTCACCCAGGACATACACACCGGGGATGACCTCGTTCAAACCGGCCACTGCCTTGACGATTTCCGGGTCCTTGGCCGAATCTTCGTACTTGGCCACGATGCCGACGATCAGCGTGCGGAGTTTCATGACGGCTTCGAAGTAGGTCTTGCGGGCCTGGTACGCCTCGGCCCGGGCCGTCTTCAATTGTTCCTCGAGTTTCGTGCCACGTTGCCGTGTGAGGATGAGTTGGGCCTTGTTGGCCTGCAACGCCCCGACGAGCTTGTTGTTGAGCGTGACTTGGGTGACTCCGATCATTGCCAGTTGGGCGCTGAGCTGGCCGTTGGCTTCGACCAGCTTGTTGATGGCGTCCTGATTGTCGTCAACCTGTTTCTGGGCAGTCTCCAGTCGCCGGTCGAAATCCAGCAGCGTCTTCTTCAATTGGGGCAGGTCGCGCAGGCCGTTCTTGAGTTCAAGTTCCTCCGGCACCTGCAGGCCGTCGGTGGTGACCCGAAATCCCTTCTTCTCCAGCACTCCCTGAGCAGCCTTTTGCCGGCGGACGATTTCGGCAATCCACTTCTGATCCGCCTCGCCGAGTTGATCGAGCGGGACGACCACGATCTCACCGCCGTCCTTTTTCTTCAGGCGGACCCGCTGCGAGTCCAATCCGACCAGCTCGGCCTCGATCTGATGCACTCCGTCACTGCTCGTCCACTGGCGGGCCGCACCAGGGCACGCAAGCAAAAGGACAGCGCTCAGCGCTAAAAGAAGACATTTCGCCTGCATGTCGGCTACCTCCCACACCGGAGAATTCCCGCTTCCTGCGACCACCCGTTTTCACTGTAGCAGTTGACCGAACGGTAATCCATCCCACGGTCCGCCGGTTCCTGATCGTTGAGCCTGAACCCTGCCGGATTCCTTTCAGGGTCGCCCAGTTTGCGCAATTTCCGATCAAGACCCCAGTTTCCGCACCTCCGCTGGGGCCTTCATGCAGTCGAGTTCTCAGCGTGACTCCATCTGCGTTCCCGCAATAGAGGGGTGCCAATTCGGGATGGCTGCCCATGCCGAGACTTGCTACTATCAGCCCCCTCAATGGTAGCCACGGTGACCGCGGCGGCCGATCGCCTCTCGTCGGGAGGTGTGTGCGATGGAAATGGGGAGTTGGGAGCAACAGGCCTTGCCGCAGGAGAGATGGATGCAAACACCGTCGACAATCGGGGATGTCGGTAATCGCCGCCGGACGGTCCTTCTGCTCAGTCTTCTTGTCGTGATCTGGGCGATTGAGCTTGTGATCATCGAAGACCTGACAACCCGTCCGAGCGACTCCCTGTCGGTCGTGAGTGTGCTGAAGTATGCGGCGCGCCGGATGGTCCTCAACACGGCCGTTTGCGCCTGTCTGGTTTGCCTGCTGAATCGATTCTGGCTCTATGGAACGTTTATCGCCGGCACGGTGTTTTCCGGCGTGGTCACGTCCTATGCCACCTACTTTCATCAACCGCTTTCCTGGCATACCGTGTCCAATCAATGGCAGGAGGGAATCTCAGTTGCCGGTCACGGAGTGGCATTGGTTTCGTGGTCGGCGATCCTGGTGCTGCTGGTGTTGCTTGCGGTCAAGGTGGCCCTTCGAGAGCTGGCACATCGTGAGCCGGTGCCGGTGAATCTCCAGCGGAAGTGGGGGGTGGTCTTTGGGGTGAGTTATGTGCTGCTGGGCGTTGGCTTTGCAGGCTTTTACAAGCCAATCCGACGTGTGAACGTCGGCAGTCCGGAGTATACCTACGGATACGCGGTCGCATGGGCCGCCGAGTGTCTGACGTACGATGCAGACGCCGTCCTTGCCGATGCCGTCGCCAAGTCACAGGCAAAGAGCCGCAGGCTCATCGCGGCCGAGCCGAGGCTCAACATGGGCGAGCACCTGGTAATCGTTCAGGTCGAGAGCCTGGATTACGACGTCGTCGATGCGAAGGTCGGCCACCGGTATGTGATGCCATTTCTCCGCCAGTTGAAGTCGCGGTCCATGTGGTACATGGTCAAGCCATTTCACACGACTGGGACTTCCGATGCGGATTTTTCCTTGCTGACCAGTTCATCACCTAACGGGCGGATCACGCCGTTCAAGGTTGTGGGGTTCCCGTACGGCGATTCGCTGCCGTGGTTGACCGGGACACTCGGCTACACGGCGGTGGCCATCCACGGCAACACGGGGGCCTTTTTTCAACGGCGATCCGCCTATGCGCAGATGGGATTCTCGAAGCTGTACTTTGCGGAGGAACTCCGGCAATTTGGCGTTGACGGCGCCGCCGACGACGAGGTCTTGCGGTTCTCGGCCAGGCTGATCCATGAGTCGAAACAACCGATGTTCCACTTTGTGATCACTCTCACGTCGCACGGCCCGTTCAACCAATTGCCGGACCGGGCTGCCAGGCTGATCGCGTCTCCCCAAGGCATCGCAGAGCGCTATTTGAACAGCATGAACTACGTCGATCGGTCCCTGGCCGAGTACTATGCGGAATTGCCCGACAATACGACCCTGGTCATCTACGGCGATCACCACTCGAATGTCGTCGGCTATGTGGCTGGAGAACCCCACGGCGACCGCGTGCCATGGATAATCTGTCAGAAGGGCAGGGACATTTCTGGCAGGCAAAGAACGGGCAAAACGGGGCTGGCAACCTCAGGCGCTCTCAATCAACTTGACCTGGTCTGCTATTTCCGAGATTGTGTTGAGTCGGTGGAGCTGCTGGCAAACCAGGCAACGCCGGCTCATTCCGTTGTGAGGTAGGTTGTTCCGGAAGATCCCGAGCGAATCGCACCTCACCGGCGGCCTCGAAGAAGCCCTGGTATCCGGCATCGACGAGCCGGATGCTGCCGTACGATATGGTGTCGAACTGGCCAACCTGCCGACTTCTCCATCCTAAGCACCGCGGTGCAGCCGTCTTCCCGCGGGAACAGCATCCCGGCTATTCTCCCGGCGGTTTCGGATCGACCGAGGCCGGTTCGAACGTGGCCAGATCGGGGAGTGTCGTTCGGATGCCTTCGGCCGGGATCTCGCACCCAGCCGACCAGCAGATCGAGTTGAGAACCAGCGTGCGGAGGTCGTCGATCTTCCAGTTGCGGAAGTAGTGCGGGATCACCAGGCCGACACCGCGCCCACCATCAGACCGTTGGACGGCCCAGCCAACCGTTTCCTTCTTGGGGGCTTCCGGCGGGAGCATGGTGCTGACGAGCAGGGTAACATTCTGGGCCGGGCCCTCTTTGCCGAAGTAGTTGTTCCAGTAGGGTTCGTCGTCGAAGTAGAATTCCTTCCAGCCTCGCAACACGGGATGATCGCCCTTCTCTGGGGTGAGCGTGGCCGGGACGATTCTTGCTGCCGATCGATGATGCGTGCATCCGGCCGTGGCAAAATAGCCCCCCAGCCATCCCAGAAGCGGATGGGAGCCGTCCGCTGCAACATGCTGTCCCCTGAGGCCGGTGGCGTAGTGGATGCAGACGATGCCGCAACCGCGATCCATGGCCGCCGCCAGTTCGTCCATGATCTTGTCGCGCCCCGGGAGCATCTCCGGCGGGAAGATATCGCCGATGAAGACGATCGTCGCGGCCTGGCGGACAAGCGTCTCGTCTTCGGGCCATCCCTGCACCACCCGGGGCACAAGCCCCTCGACCTGATGCAGGCAGTGCTCCATCAACCGCGCCCCGGCGGCCACTTCGTGCGATCCCGGCGGATGGCTGGAGGGGCCCACGACGATCAGCACGTTCTTGGCCTGCTCCGCAGCCGGCGAGGCGGCCGTTGCCATCGCGGCAGACAGCAGCACACTCCAAATCAGCCCACCTCTTGCCCAGGTACTCATTCTCGTGTCTCCAGCTCGACGATTGTTGGACCGCGGGAAGCCAAGGTCGCGGTGCCGCCATGATAGCCTCCCGGGGGTACCCGGCTCAACCAGGATGCCACTTCGGTTGGGGGGCGGCAGAAAATCGGGGTACCAAGGCGTCCCTGGCAGCAAGCGATCTGCTATGATAGCTGGATTGTGTGGACTGGTCCCGTGGCGCCCTTCCACCGGGCCGGTTCCTGGGGACGCACCAATCCGATTCATCCTTGTGAGGAGCACCTCATGGCATCTCGCCGAACCACACGCCGCAGTTTCCTGAGAACGACCGCATGCGCCGGCGCAGCCGCTGGAACGATCGCTTACTTCCCCTGGAGTCGGAAGTCTTTCGCCAACGACTCGGCCAACGACCGGCCGGTGATCGGGTGCATCGGCACCGGGAGCATGGGAATGGGCGATGCCCAGGAGCACGCCCATTTCGGCGACATCGTTGCCGTCTGCGACGTCGACTCGAGCCGGGCCGATCACGCCCGGATCCATGAGAACGTCGGCAAGGGCAAGGCCGAGGCCTGCAAGGACTATCGCAAGCTGCTCCAGCGGAACGATATCGACGTAGTCAGCGTGGTCACGCCCGACCATTGGCACGTGAAGATCGCCATCGAGGCGCTCATGGCCGGCAAGCACGTCTTCTGCCAGAAGCCGCTCACGTTGACCCTGGAAGAAAACCAGCTCATCCGCAACGCCTGCAAGAAATACGACAAGCAGGTGTTCTTCGTCGGCACGCAGCAGCGAAGCGACCGCGACCGCTTCCTCCGGGCCATCAACCTGGTCCAGAAGGGGCTTCTCGGCGATATCCGGAAAGTGATCGTGGGGATCGACGGCAGCCCGACCTGCGGTGCGATTCCGATCGCCGATCCGCCGAAGGAACTCGACTGGGAGATGTGGCAGGGGCAGGCCCCCGCGGCGGCCTACCGCGAAAACGGCACGAACCGCCGCAGTCACTACGAATTCCGCTGGTGGTATGAGTACTCCGGGGGCAAGTTCACCGACTGGGGAGCCCACCATGTCGACGTGGCCCTCTGGGCGCTTGGCCGCAACGCTGAAGGCCAGGGGCCGGTGTCCTTCGACGGCGCCGACGCCAAACACCCGGTGCCTTTCAAGGATGGCTATCCGACCCTCGACGACCGCTACAACACCTCGCACGATTTTGCGATCAAGTGCCTGTTCGACGACGGCGTCGAAATGGTCGTCGACAGCCGCAGCGACAACGGCGTGCTGTTTGAAGGCACGAAAGGCCGCCTGTTCGTTAATCGTGGGAGAATCACCGGCGTGCCCATCGACGAAAACTGGGACGAAGGCAAGTACACCGACGACGACCTGGTGGCCCTCTACAAGGGCAAGCCGTTCGAAGGGCACAAGAGCAACTTCTACCGCTGCATCCGCGAGGGCGGCCTGCCCGTCTCCGATGTCTACAGCCACGTGCAGACCATGAACTCCTGCCATCTTTGCGGCATTGCCGCTCGGCTGGGACGAACCGTCAAGTGGGATCCGAAGGGCGAGAAGATCGCGGGCGACGACCTGGCCGCCTCGCTGTTTGCCCGGGTTCCGCGACCGGGTTACGAAATTCTGCGAGTGTGACGATGGAAACACTGTTCACGGAGACAGACATCCGCGCGGCCGTCGGCAGGGTAGCCCAGGCCTTGAATGCCGATTACCGCGACCAGCATTTGCTGGTGATTGGCGTGGCAACGGGGGCGATCATGTTCCTGAGCGACCTGGTGCGGCAGTTGCAGATGCCGGTTCATCTGGAACTGGTTCGTGCCAGGTCGTATCGAGGCGAGGCAACCCGGCCTGGCCAGTTGGATATCGATCTGTGGGGGCTCACCGAGGCGGAGATACGCGGTCGGCAAGTACTTCTTGTCGACGATATTTTCGATACAGGGCGCACGTTGGAGACGCTCACCATGCGTCTGCAGGCCCACGGAGCCAAGGACGTGAAAACGGTCGTGTTTCTGGAGAAGCCGGACCGGCGCGAGGCGGAGATACAGCCCGACTACGTCGGACTGCAGATCCCCAACCGGTTCGTCGTGGGTTACGGGCTGGATTACAACGGACGGATGCGGAATCTCCCTTACATTGCGGCAATCGACGGAGTCGTGTAGCAGCTTTCGAAATGGAAGGCTGTTTCTACTGGCCGGCGAACAAGGATTGGCCTACTATTTCCTGGACCGATAGGGAAGGAAAGAACATGAAATATCGCCCTTTTGGCAACAGCGGATGGAACGTGTCGGAGATTGGGTTCGGCGCGTGGGCATTGGGTGGGCAGTGGGGTGGCCAGGACGACGCCGATTCCATTGCCGCCCTCAATGAGGCGATCGATCTGGGGGTGAATTTCATCGATACGGCCCAGGGCTACGGCGATGGCCGGAGCGAACGGGTGATCGCCAAGGTGCTCAAGGGGCGGTCCGAAAAGGTTTACGTGGCCACCAAGACGGCACCGGCCGCCGGCCCCTGGCCGCCGAGCCCTTATTGCAGGGCCGAACAGCGCTATCCGGAGAGCTACCTGCGGTCGAATCTGGAAGAGCGGCTGACGAACCTGGGAACCGACTGCATCGATGTGCTGCAATTGCACACGTGGACCCGAGCCTGGAACCGCGACCCCGTCCCGCTGGAGATCCTCGCGCAGCTTCGCCAGGAGGGGAAGCTGCGTTGGATCGGAATGTCGACACCCGAACATGACCAGAATTGCGTGATCGACCTGATGCGGCGGGGGTTGGTCGACGTGGTGCAGGTGATCTACAACTTGTTCGAACAGGAGCCGGCGGCCGAACTGCTGCCGGTGGCGGCCGAGACCGGTACGGCGATCATCGTGCGGGTGGTGTTCGATGAAGGCGCGCTGACGGGCAAGTACAAGGTGGGACATCGGTTCCCCGAAGACGATTTCCGCAGCCGTTATTTTGCAGGGGACCGGTTGGATCGGGCCGTGGCGCGGGTCGAAGAGATCCAGCGCGATATTGCCCAGGCCGGGCTGGCCGGTTCGCATACGCTGGCCGACGTGGCGATCAAGTTTGCTCTTGCCCACAAGGGCGTAAGTACAGTAATACCGGGTATCCGCAACGTTACGCAGGCCCGCTTGAACTCGGCGGCCTGCGAGAAAGCGGATCTGCCCGCCACGTTGCTCAAGCAGCTCAGACGCCACAATTGGCTGCGCGCTTTCTGGTACTCGGGAAAATAGAGGACCGTCATGGATCCGACGCCGTCGCAACGCTCACGACGCCGGAGGGCGAGGAAACCGTCCGGCTTCGATTTTACGGGCCAGATACGCCTGTTGTGCCACGACATGACACGGCGAGTTCCCGAGTTGAATCATATCGATTTCCAGCTCGTGGCTGTCAGCTTCTGCCAGACTCGCAAACCGGTCCCCCACGGAATGTACGCCTCGCTGACACCCATGCGGTTCGCCGGTGGGCTCAGTTCGACCGTCCGCGGCGGGCAGAACTGGGGAATTCAGCGTCTGGAAGACGACCAGGGCCGCGAAATGCTCTACATCCTCAGTTTCTACCTCCCGAGGTTTCTCGACCTCGAGTTTCGCGAAAAGCTGACGACGATTGCCCACGAACTCTGGCACATCAGCCCTCGTTTCAACGGCGATGTGAGGCGGTTTCGGGGACGATGCTATGCCCACAGCGGATCCCAGAAGAATTTCGATGTCGTTGCGGAACGGTTGGCCGACGATTGGCTCTCGCTGAAACCTCCCGCGGAGCTCTACGATTTCCTGCATCTCGGCTATCGAAAGCTCAGCCAGCTCCATGGGGCCGTCTTTGGTACCAAGATCCCCGCCCCCAAGCTTTTCCCGCTCGCCAAGTGCGTGGAAGATCGGTGACGAGCCATCGACCCGGCCACAACGATGGCCTTGGGCCGGGATATTGCCAGGCTCGGATGCCGGCCAAACTCTGGCGAGTTCAGCCACGGGCGTGGAAGAAGCCAGACTCTGTGGGGGAGCGGCCAAACCTGGGCAGGTTCGGCCACTTTGACACGAGGTTTGCATTGACACAGGCCGTTGCCCTTTGTACCCTTCCCGTCTTGAATTTCCAGGCTCGGGGAGGTTCGATTTCTGGGCGGCTCCGTTTACGGACAGGCGGACAGGATCTCATGGACTTGGCAGGGACGGTTGGACAGAATCTGGTTGTATGCACCCTGATTGCGACTCTGGGTTGCTCGCCGATCCGTCCCAAGACCGACCACTCGCCGCTGAAGGCAGCGCGGATGTCGCCCGACAGCGTCACGCTGGACGTGTTTTTCGTTCGCTTTCCTTTCGGCGATCCGGTGGCCAATGTGGAGCTCTGGCAGCAGATCGACGAGCAGCCGATTCCGATCGAGACGCGCCGTCGCCTCTCGGCGAACGGTTTTCGCGCCGGAGTCATCTCCGGCCAGCTCCCAATTGCCCTGTCGCAAATGCTCGAATTGAAAGACAAATCGGCTCCCGCGGGGGGGGCACAGTCGGTGCCGGTGAGCGAGGTCGGGGCCGACGAAGGACCCATGTGGAGCCACAAGCAGATCCGCCCTCACAAACGCAACGAGATTGTGACCTCGGAGGTATATCCTGAGTTGCCGGTTCTCCTCTCGGGACCGGACGGGGTCACGGGCAAGACCTATCGGCTCGCTCAGGGAGTTCTGGCCGTCAGTGTCATTCCCGAAAAGGACGGGCGAGTGTTGCTGGAAGCCGTTCCCGAACTGCACCACGACAACGAGCAACGCACCTTCACCGGCAGCCAGGGCGCCTGGCGCATCGACATGGCCAGGCCGCGTCTGGCGTTCGACGACATGACCATCTCGACGTCGCTGGCACCGGGGCAGATGATCGTGTTGAGCTCTCTTCCCAGCCGAGAGGGCAGCCTGGGGCACAACTTCCTGACGACCGACTCGTCGGGTTCCCTGGAGCAGAAGCTGCTCGTAATCCGGCTGTCGCAGACACAGCACGACGAACTGTTCGAACCAGCGCCGATCTCGCTCGACCAGGTGCCGTAGGCGAAGAAAAGGTTCGCCGCATGCCGGGCTCCGTCAGCCCAAGTTTGCCAGCCGTCTACCTGAATTGAGGGCGAACTGGCAATTCATGGCGTGACATGTTTCAGATCGCGATGTGCTGCGAATCGCAACCTTCTTTCGCCAACGGCTTGTGCCGAAAGCCGTGTCACGAAGACTTTGGGCAACAACCGGATCTCCTCTGATGGGGGATGGATTTCCTCAGCCATCAGTCTCTGCCAGCCTCCGGCACCATTCTCTGCCGGCGGGTAAGAAAAAAATCCGCAGAATTCCTCATTCGCATATTGCGTAAATCTAGATGAGCTGGTAATTTTTGGCGTTACAGACAATATGGACAGTTAGGGGTTGTTGAGAAGCATGGGACCTATAAGGCCTATGCCGTGAATAGTTTGGCTGGCGAAAATATCCCGAACTGTTGCCACCGTCTTGCCGCGAATCGCGAAATCGACGGTGGATTGCAGGAACGATGCGTTCTGGCAACGCGTCGAATCAATAGCGGGCAGAGATTGCTCTTTGTGGCTCACATAAGACGTTCCCACCTAAGGGTTTACGAAAAGGCCCTCCGCCTCCTCCCGGTTTTGGCACTGCAAATGCCCTTTGCTCACCTCGGATCTTGAATCGGCCCAGCAAGGGCCTGCTCCCCGAGATGTTCCAGGCTTGAGAGGATTTCACCTTGGCACGAGTCAGCACCAAAGCAGTCAACGGGCATTCGGCAAAGCGGCGCAGCAACGGAACCGGTGCTGCGAAGAATGGTCGAAAGAACGGCACGAGCCGGAACGGTACCGCGAAGGCCAACAGCATCAACGGTACACCCGACATCGACGACATTCTCCAGGTCGACGACGACGATGTCATCGACCACGATGCTATCGATGAGGTCGCGGAGGAGAAGGACGATTTCGAGGAGCTCGATGAGCTCGACGCCGAATCGAGCGGAGGCGACAGCCACATCGATGATCCTATCCGCATCTACCTGATGCAGATGGGTGAAATCCCGCTTCTCACGCGGAAAGAGGAAGTCGTTGCGGCCATCCGCATCGAAAAGTCGCGAACCTTGTTTCGCAATGCCATGCTGTCGACTGACTACGCCCTCCACACGGCCGTGGCGCTCCTCGACAAGGTCCACGACGGTCGACTGCGTTTGGATCGCACGATCGAAGTCTCGGTGACCAACATCCGCGAGAAAAGGCATATCATGGGCGTTCTTCCGCCCAATCTTCGCACCCTCCGTCACTTGCTCAAGGCGAATCGTCGAGATTTCGCCACTGCTATCAGCAAGTCCCACACGCCCGGTCAGCGTCGCGATGCGTGGCGCCGGCTCGTTCGTCGCCGTCACAAGGCGGTCCGGCTCGTCGAAGAACTCGGGCTGCGGACCCAGCGGCTTCAACCGCTGCTGGACGATCTTCGGGAGATCTCGCGCCGGATGGACGGGCTCTCCGCGGAACTCAAGAACCTGTGCAATCGGCGCGATACCTCGGGGCGTATCGGCGAAGTCCGTACCGAACTCCGCTACCTGATGAAGATCACGTTGGAGAGTCCCTCCACGCTGAGACGGCGGGTGCGCAAGACGGCCGCTCACCAGCAGGAGTATGAAGCTGCCAAACGCGGACTCTCGGCAGGCAATCTCCGGCTGGTCGTCTCGATCGCCAAACGTTACCGTAATCGCGGGCTGAGCTTTCTCGACCTGATCCAGGAAGGCAACACGGGCCTGATGCG
>CAYSCH010000012.1:0-15445 GCA_964429355.1 uncultured Planctomycetaceae bacterium
TTCGTAGGCAAAACACGGACGCAACCCGAGCGCGGGGCAAGCCCACGCGGCTATCTTCATAACGACTATTTTTCCGGGAATCATGCAAGGCCATGAAAGAAAAGGGGCACGGCCTGGGAACCGTGCCCCTTCGGAAAACGGGTTTGACATGCGTGGACGAGACGCGTTGCTGGGTCGGCGGTTTACTTGCCGCTGTCCGGTTGCGAATCGATTTCCTGCATCTCGGCGGTCTCCTTCTTGGAGTTGAAAATTGCCCAGATGATCAGCGCGACGAAGATCACGACCAGGAGCAGGCCAATCGCACCCTGTGGCTTGGCTCCAGTGGCGGGGTTGGCGTCGCCCGCCATGTTGAAGGCCAGCACAACGCTGGTGAGCGACAACATCGCCACCATGTTCATGACCTTCACCATCGGGTTGATAGCAGGACCGGCGGTATCCTTCAGGGGGTCGCCCACCGTATCGCCGGTGACCGCCGCCTTGTGCTTTTCGGAACCCTTGCCGAGGTTCCGTTCCGGATCGCGCGGTTCATCCTCGATCATCTTCTTGGCGTTGTCCCAAGCGCCGCCGGCGTTGGCCATGAACACACCGAGCATGACGCCCGACACGATCATGCCGGCCAGGAATCCGCCGAGGGCGAACGGGCCGAGCAGGAGGCCGACGAGCATGGGGCTGAGCACCGCCAGCAGGGCTGGTCCGATCAACTCGCTCTGTGCGGCGCTGGTGCAGAGATTCACCACACGCCCGTAGTCTGGTTTCTTGGTACCGGCCCAGATTTCTTTATCGCGGAACTGGACTCGGCATTCCTTGATGATGTAAAACGCAGCGCGCCCCACGGCACGGATCAACATCGAGCTGAACAACCACGGTACGACGCCACCGATCAAAAGGCCGATCAGCACCTTCGGGTCGGCCACCGTCAAGAGCGCCGAATACTTCTCGTACTGGGTCTGCGACATCTCCATGATCTTCTCTTCGGAGCCCATCGCCAGGGTAGCGATGAAGCTGGCGAACATCGACACGGCCGCGATGACCGCCGAGCCGATGGCGATACCCTTCGTTTCGGCCTTGGTAGTGTTGCCCACCGCATCGAGGTCGGCCAGGATCTGGCGAGCGCGTTTGTAGGCTTCCTCGCCCATCTCTTCCTTTTCGTAGCCCATCTCGCCGATGCCGTTGGCATTGTCGGCGACCGGTCCGAACACGTCCATCGAAATCGTGTTGCCGGTCAGGGTGAGCATGCCGATGCCGGCCATGGCCACACCGTAGGCGATGAACACGGCCGAGGTGCCGGTGTAGCAGAACACGGACAACGCGATGGCGGCAGCCAGCACAAGGGTGATCATGACCGCCGATTCATACCCCACGGCAAAGCCCTGGATGATGTTGGTGGCGTGTCCCGTCTGGCAGGCACGGGCCAGGCTCTTGACCGGGGGATGGCTGGTGTGCGTGTAATAGCTGGTGAGCTTGTTGAGCATGATGGCCAACACGATGCCGATGAAGCAGGTGATAATCGGACGGGTGTCTGCGCCCGCGATCATGTACCAGCCACCGGTAATTTCGTTGGTCGCACTGAGCTGGAAACCGCCCTTGGCCTGCGGGTACTGGGCAAAGTAAGCGGGGTCGAATCGCAGGTAGGCCAGGCCGAGTACCACGAAGCCGACGACGGAGATGACCGAGCCGATCCAGAAACCGCGGTGCACGCTGTGCAGGGCGGTGTCGGAGGTGTCGTTGGGGCCGGCCTTCACCGTGTAGGTACTGATGATCGAACCGAGCACACCGATGCCACGGACCAGCAAGGGAAAGATCACGCCCTTATGGCCGAAGCTGGCCATACCCAGAATCATCGCCGCCACGATTGTCACTTCGTAGGACTCAAAGATGTCGGCGGCCATACCGGCACAGTCACCGACGTTGTCGCCCACGTTGTCGGCAATGGTCGCCGCGTTGCGGGGATCGTCTTCAGGAATGTCGGCTTCAACCTTGCCCACGAGGTCCGCGCCCACGTCGGCTGCCTTGGTGTAGATACCGCCACCGACACGCATGAACAACGCCAGCAGCGTGCCGCCGAAGCCGAAGCCCAGCAGGGCCTCATAGGCCTGTTCGCCGTAGATCAGGAAGATGCACGTTCCGCCCAACAGACCCAGGCCGTCGGTGAGCATGCCTGCTACGGTGCCGGTACGGTAGCCGAGCTGCATGGCCTCGCCGTAGCTGTTGCGAGCGGCGGTTGCGACGCGCAGGTTGCCCGCGGTTGCCAGACGCATGCCGACGAAGCCGACGCACCAACTGAACAGGGCACCGACGAGAAAGGCGCCGGCACGGCCGTAGGCGAACACATTACCGAACACCGGATCATTGCACTTGGTGAACCAGAGAGCGACGGTAATGACCACGATCAGTGGTCCGATTTTGCGGAACTGAGCGCCGAGATACGCGTTCGCCCCCTCGCGAACCGCGTCGGCGATTTCCTGCATTTTCTTGGTGCCTTGCGGGGCCTTGAGGACCTGGCTGCGGAGCATCAAGGCATAGAGCAGGCCGACGATGGCGATGATCAGGACCAGGATCAGGCCCGCCCGCTCCATGAGGTTGTACTTGGCCGTGTCGAACAAGGGTTCAAAGAACTTGAAGTTCCCATGAGCAGCGGGGGCTTCGGTGCCACTTTCGCCGGCTAAGGCGGGGGTCAAGAGATAGACCCCCAGGAACAACACGGCCGCGAGGGCTAGATAGGCTATCTTCGCCTGGCTGGTTCGAAGTGAACGTCTGATTCTACCGATCATACTACGATGCACCTTTCCTGTGAAAAAGGGAGATGGACGTCGCCTCGTCGATGGTGAGCCCCAGGCGGGAAGGTCCTTGGACCACGGGCAAACTTGTCGACCGGTCCCTGAATGTGTGGAAACCGTCATTGTCCCCAGATTGCCGCGAACTGCAAGTCCTAACTGGGGGTCCAGCCGTCAAATTGGCGAGGCAGAGCCTCGACAAGGCACGCGGAGGCGATCAATTGGCCCGCCTTGAGGCTGGGAAGGAGCCGAGAATCTCCAGTCGCAAAGTCTTTGATTCGAGTGCCTTGAGGCAACGGATGACCGGATTCTCGGTCTGGTGCCCCTCAACTTCGACGAAAAAGAGGTAGGTTCGCGGCGAGTCGGGGACGGGGAAGGACTCGATCCAGGTGAGGTTCAGTTGATTCCGCTTGAAGATGCCGAGCACGTCGGCCAGGGCTCCGAAGCGATGCTCCGTCTGCATCAGCAAGGCGGTACGGTCGTTACCGGTCGGCTCGGCGGTATGGTCGCCGATGACGGCGAACCGCGTGGTGTTGTTGCGATTGTCTTCGATGCGTTCGGCGATCACGTTCAGGCCGTAGTGCATTCCGGCCTGCAGACTGGCAATGGCAGCCGCCCCGGGCTTTTCCAGGGCAAGTTGGGCTGCAGTGGCAGTGCTGGTGACTTCGATGGTGCGAGCGGAAGGCATGTGACGGGCGATCCAGTTTCGACACTGGCTCAGCGGTTGCTGCTTGCTGTAAACCTCGCGAATTTCGGCGCGAGTGCACTTGCCCAGAAGAAAATGCTGGATTTCCAGCTCCACTTCGCCGCAGATATGCACGGGCAGGCGAGTGAACATGTCAAGCGTGTCGGCAATCCGCCCGTCGGTTGAGTTCTCAATGGGGACCAGTCCGAAGTCCGCCTGACCGCGGTTCACTTCCTCAAATACGGCCGCGATACTGCCAACTGGTGCGAAGTCGACCGACTGTCCGAAATGGGATATGGCGGCCAGATGGCTGTAGGTGTATAGAGGGCCGAGAAAGGCAACCCGTAGCTCCCGGACGAGGGATCGGCACCCGCTGACGACCTCACGCAGAGCCGCTTGAACCGCGTCACGCGGGAGCGGCCCATGTCCGGTGGCAGCCGCCTTGTTGATTCGTTCGGACTCTTCGGTGAAAACTAGCGGTGCCTGCCCGGCCCGCTTGCGGCATTTCGCGATCTTGACGAGAGTTCTCGCCCGGTCGTGGAGCAGCCGCACCAGCTCACGGTCCTGATCCGCGAGTTGGCCAATCAGTTCTTCAGCCGTCGCCAGCCCCGGGGCGGCCTTTTTGCTGGGCTTGCTGGGGGCAGCTGCCTCGTCTGGTGAACCATATCGTTTCTTTGACTTGGCCATTCAGGAATTCCGGCGGAATGGAAGGAATCTCATGCCCGACCATTTTCGGGGGATGATGAGTGAAGCACCCCTTGTACCGCCGAGTCCGCGAATTTGTCAACCGAGTGGCAGAAGAGATTCTCAGGCATGGACGCGGCCTGCCAAACTGGCACAGACCCTTTTTACGGGGGGAGTGGCGTGTCAAAATGGCAGCTTCACCGCGTAATCTGTGAACAGACGTTTAATCGATCCTCAAATATAGTGACACAACTCTTTATATAATAATAAGTTGCGGAGTTTTTCCTAAAGGTGGGGGTGGCGGCACGGCCTTTGCGTAACATTGGTTTCACGGATCGCGGGCTGCTGTGTCTGGCGGAACGCAATTGCCGAGCTTGAACTGAAAACAAATCCAAGAGACGCCGGCCTGTTCTGGAGCGCGTCTCCTGCGAAGGAAGCCCTGAGAAATCGAGGGCGATTGTCGAAGGATCCGACGACGACAAACCTTGGGATCGTCATCGGCCTTCGCAGCGCCCAACTTTATAGACCAAAAGGAGCAGACATGGCACACGGCGAAAAGATTATTGGGATCGACCTCGGAACGACCAATTCCGTAGTGGCGGTGATGGAAGGGAAAGAAGCGAAAGTTATCCCCAACCCGGAAGGAAATCGCACGACGCCCAGCGTCGTGGCGTTCACGGATAAGGGGGACACGCTCGTGGGCGAGCCGGCCCGGCGTCAAGCGGTTACGAACCCGCGTCGGACGATTTATTCCGTGAAGCGATTCATGGGCCGCCGTCACAGCGAAGTTGCGTCGGAAGAGAAGATGGTGCCCTACAGTGTCGTAGGGGGACCGCAGGACTATGTCAAGGTCAAGATCGACGAGCGGGAATACACTCCGCCCGAGATCTCTGCGAAGACGTTGCGAAAGCTGAAAGAGTCGGCCGAGGCGTACCTGGGCCACAAGGTGAACAAGGCCGTAATCACCGTGCCCGCCTATTTCAACGACGCTCAGCGCCAGGCGACGAAAGACGCCGGTCAAATCGCCGGCCTCGAGGTGGCTCGAATCATCAATGAGCCGACCGCCGCATCTTTGGCCTACGGCCTGGACAGGAAGACCACCGAGAAGATCGCCGTGTTCGACTTTGGCGGCGGCACGTTCGATATCTCGATACTCGAGGTGGCCGATGGCGTCTTCCGTGTGATCAGCACCAACGGCGATACGCACCTCGGCGGCGACGACATCGACCAGATGCTGATCAACTATGTGGCCGACGAGTTCAAGAAGGAACAGGGGATCGATCTGCGCCAAGACATGATGGCTTTGCAGCGACTCCAGGAGGCCTGCGAGAAGGCGAAGAAGGAATTGAGCTCGGCCCAATCGACAGACATCAATCTGCCGTTCATTACGGTGGATTCAACAGGGCCGAAACATCTCCAGATGAACATCAGCCGCTCGCGATTCGAGCAGTTGATCGATCCGCTGGTAGAACGCTGCCGGCAGCCGGTGCAGAAGGCCCTGTCCGATGCCCGGATGTCGCCCAGCGAAATCGACGAAGTCGTGCTGGTGGGCGGCTCCACGAGGATCCCGAAGGTCCAGGACCTGGTCCGGACGATGTTTGGCAAGGAACCGCACAAGGGCGTCAATCCCGACGAGGTCGTGGCCGTTGGGGCTGCGATTCAGGGGGGCGTACTGGCGGGCGAAGTGCAGGACATTCTCCTGCTCGACGTGACTCCGCTCTCCCTGGGGATCGAAACCCTCGGTGGGGTAATGACCAAGCTGGTTGAACGCAATACGACGATCCCCACCGAGAAGAAACAGATTTTCAGCACCGCCGACGACAGCCAGACGGCCGTGACCGTGCGGGTCTTCCAGGGCGAGCGGGAAATGGCAGCCGACAATCGTCTGCTCGCGCAGTTCAACCTGGAAGGCATTCCGCCTGCACCTCGCGGCATTCCTCAAATCGAGGTGACTTTCGATCTGGACGCGAACGGAATCCTGAATGTTTCCGCCAAGGATCTCGGAACGCAGAAGGAACAGAAAGTCCGCATCGAGCAGTCCTCCGGTCTTTCCGAGAGCGACATCGAGAAGATGACCAAGGATGCCGAGGCCCACGCCGCCGAGGACAAGAAGAAACGAGAATTGGCAGAACTTCGCAACCGGGCCGATTCGATGTGCTTCGAGCTGGAAAAGCTCATGAAGGAGCACGACGCGAAGATGCGAGACACCGACAAGGATGCCTTGAAGAAGGCGGTCGAGAAGACTCGCGATGCAACGAAATCCAACGACGCGGACAAGATCAAGTCGGCGCTGGCCGAGTTGGAGCAGGCTTCGCACGCCTTCAGCAAGGTTCTCTACGAGCAAGCGGGGGCTCAAGCGGCGGGTGGACCTGCTGCGGGAGCTGCTCCCGGGGGAGCGTCTGAACGCGGCCCGTCCGGTGGCGACGACGATGCGATCGATGCCGAATTCGAGGTCAAGAACAACTGAGCGCCGCAACGCAGATCGTGTTGTTCCGGCCGCGCCGCTTTTATCCCCATCGACGGCGCGGCCGAGGACGCACGGCCCCGAAAAAGGGGGCTGAGCTTCATCCGCCGCAAGCACTTCCCGAGCTTGGCGCGAGATGAGTCTCGGCCCCTTTTTTTCGGAAAAGGGGCAACACTTCGGCCAGTTGAGAAAGCGGGAAAGGTCGACAAGTGGAGAAGGTTTGATCGATCGGCAAAATGCCTGGATGCATGAAATCGCTTTGCCGGTCCGACTCATCATTGCTGCCTTCCGACAGACGACCTGCTTCCGATGGCCGACAGATACGAAAAGGGAAGGAGACAAACGCTATGGCGTTCCGATTCGACAAACTCACGATCAAGGCTCAGGAAGCCGTGACCGCCGCTCAAGGACTTGCTGCGGACCGCGGTAACCCGGAAATCGATCCGCTTCACCTTCTTGCGGCACTGCTCGAAGAGGGTGACGGGGTGGTAATACCCATCCTCGACCAGATCGGCACAAAGACCACTCAATTGAGGACCATGGTCGACGCTGAGTTGGGGCACTTCCCCAAAGCCTCTGGCGGTGTGCCGCCCCACGGAGGCTCCTCGCTCGGGCAAGTTCTCGAAGA
The DNA here is from genome assembly GCA_964429355.1 of uncultured Planctomycetaceae bacterium. GTDB lineage: Bacteria > Planctomycetota > Planctomycetia > Pirellulales > Thermoguttaceae > JAAYAY01. Next base: position 7,236 of record CAYSCH010000012.1, read on the forward strand.
GGCCCAACGCGAAGCGGACCGGATGAAGGACGAGTACGTCTCTACCGAACACCTTTTCCTCGCACTGGCGAAAGTCGACTCCAAGGCCAAGCGGATTCTCGACCTGAACGCCATCGAAGAAAGCGATATTCTGAAAGCACTCAAACGGATCCGCGGAAGTGCCCGGGTGACCGACCAGAACCCGGAGGCCAAGTTCCAGGCCTTGGAGAAGTATGGGATCGATCTGGTGGAGCAGGCCAGGCGGGGCAAACTCGATCCGGTCATCGGCCGCGACCAGGAAATTCGACGCGTGATCCAGGTGCTGTCCCGGCGCACCAAGAACAACCCCGTCCTGATTGGAGAACCGGGCGTCGGCAAGACGGCAATTGCCGAGGGCTTGGCGCTCCGCATCGTCGAGGGGGACGTTCCCCAGAGCCTGAAGAACAAGCGCGTAGTCGCCCTGGATCTGGGAGCATTGATTGCCGGCACCAAGTTTCGCGGCGAGTTCGAGGAACGGCTCAAGGCGGTCCTCCGCGAAGTCCAGGATGCCGAGGGCAACGTCATCATGTTCATCGACGAGCTGCACACCGTGGTGGGAGCCGGACGAGCTGAAGGCGGAAGCGACGCATCAAATCTTCTCAAGCCGGCTCTGGCTCGCGGGGTTCTCCGCTGCGTCGGCGCGACGACGCTCGATGAATATCGCAAATACATCGAGAAAGACGCTGCCTTGGAGAGGCGATTCCAGCCGGTGATCGTCAGTGAGCCCTCGGTCGAGGATACGATCGCGATCCTCCGCGGCCTGAAGCCACGGTATGAAGCCCACCACAAGGGAGTGAAGATCAAAGACTCGGCACTCGTGGCGGCGGCCCACCTGTCGGAACGATACATTACCGACCGATTCCTCCCCGACAAGGCAATCGACCTGATGGACGAGGCCACGAGCCGGCTGGCGATGGAACTGGAGAGCGTTCCTACCGAGATCGACGAGGTACAAAGACGGCTTGTGCAGTTGGAGCTTGCCCAACGGCAGCTCGCCGAGGAGACGGAACCCCACGCCAAGGAGCGGCTGGCCGAAGTCGAGAAGGAGATGCAGGATCTGCGCAACAAGCTCGACGGACTGCGCGCCCAGTGGGATAAGGAGAAGAGCGGCTTGGGCGACGTTCACCAGGTGCGGAAGCGACTGGCGGACGTCGATCCCGAGTATCGGCTTCTGGAAGCCGGAATCATGGAGAAGACCTCTCGCGGAGAACGTCCGCCGGAGGACGACTATCAACGCCTGGGGAGACTCGCCAAGGAGCGGGAGTCCCTCGCCACGCAACTCGAGCGCATGGAATCCGGTCAGCAGACCAGCGACACGCGACGCCTCCTCCGGCAAGTGGTCGGACCGGAGGAGATTGCCGAGGTCGTCAGCGCGTGGACTCGGATTCCGGTCAGCCGGATGATGGAAACGGAACGGGCCAAGCTGCTGGTCATGGAAGAACGACTGCATCAGCGGCTGGTCGGACAGGATGAGGCTGTACAGGCTGTTGCCAGTGCGGTGCGGCGAAGTCGAGCCGGGTTGCAGGACCCCAAACGCCCGATCGGTTCGTTCTTGTTCCTCGGTCCCACGGGGGTTGGCAAGACGGAACTCTGCAAGGCCCTGGCGGAAGTCATGTTCGACAGCGACGATGCGATGGTGCGCCTCGATATGAGCGAGTTCATGGAACGCCACACTGTCAGCCGGTTGATTGGAGCGCCTCCGGGATACGTTGGCTATGAAGAGGGCGGACGATTGACCGAAGCAGTCCGCCGTCGCCCCTATTGCGTGATTCTCCTGGACGAGATCGAGAAGGCTCACCGCGACGTGTTCAACGTTCTTCTGCAGGTGCTCGACGACGGACGCCTGACGGACAACCAGGGACACACGGTCGATTTCACCAACACGATCCTGGTCATGACCTCGAACATCGGAAGCCAGATGATTCAGGAAATCACCCGTGAGGGAGGATCCCTCCAGGAGATGCGCGAGGCGATAGATCAGATCCTCGGCACTCGCTTCCTTCCTGAGTTCCTCAACCGGATCGACGAGACGATTCTCTTTCATCCTCTCAGAAAAGAAGAGATTCGCAAGATCGTGACGCTGCAGGTGAAACGCCTTGACGCGCAACTGGAGCAGCACGGTATCAGGCTGGAGATGACCGATGCCGCGCTGGATACCATCGCGGAGAAAGGGTACGATCCGACGTTTGGTGCCAGACCGCTGAAAAGAGTGATTCAGCAGTACGTGCAGAATCCCCTGGCCGTGGAGCTTCTCAAGAAGGAGTTGACGGAAGGTTGCGTTGTCCGAGTCGACTCAGACGGCGAGAGCTTCAGCTTCGAGTGCATCGAAAAGACGCCATGAAAGGCCGGGTCGCAAGACCGACAAACGCGATTCTCCGGTAGCGGTCGTTGTTACCGCTACCGGGGCGCATTCTGCTGGCTTCCGCCACCGCAAGGCAATTGCACCAACGCCTGGACGGAAGCCCCAACTCGACCGAGCGACTATTGAGAATCGCCGAGACCCAGATTTGCGATAATGACCTCGGCCCCCGGCGTCAAGTTGCGAATCTTCTCGACTATCTCCGTGCGCTCCGAGACACTGGCTTTCTGGAGTTTGCGGTTGAACTGGGCCATCTTTTTCTGTCGATGGCGTCGTCGTGTCAATTCTCGCCGTCGTTCGCTACCAGCCACGTAACTCTCCTTCGAAGCGGAATCCGGTTATTGGTTCAATTCAGTTGATTCGGCAGTCCCCAGGTCGCCAATTGAGTTTCATCTTGACGTCGACACAAGACGCGACAGGCGAACCGGCAGAACATCTCCCTCTGCTGAGGGAGCTCTCAATATCATAAGCCTGTACTTTTAACATATTCCTGGCTGCCGGTCAATTACGGGCCCCAGGCAACGCACCAGATGGCTGCTATGTTCCGTGCTTGAGACGCCGTCCGTAAGCGCCCCGAATGAACGGGTCGAACAGATGGCTCCGGATGGCCAGCGCGAGGATCCGATTGACCACGCCCGGCACGCAGATCACCTTGCGTCGCTCAATCGCACGCAACGATATTTCCACGACCCGGTTAGCCTGCATCCACATAAAACTTGGCACCAGACTGCGATCCATTTTTGCGTCCGGAACATCGTGGAATTCGGTGTAAGTGAAGCCGGGACAAAGGGCTTGAATCCGGATCGCCGTATTCTGCAGTTCCGCCTGGAGGGACAGGGAGAAGGAATTCAGATACCGTTTTGTGGCACAATAGGAGACGGCCCCAGGTGCCGTCAGGAAGCTGGCCAGCGAGGAAACTTGGATCACATAGCCGCGGTTTCGAGCGATCATCTGGGGCAGCACTGCATGGGTGAGTCGCACCGTGGCAAGGACATGGACGCGGATCATCGCCAGGTTTTTTTCGATATCGGCTTTGTAAAACGGCCCCTGCACGCCGAAACCCGCATTGTTGACGAGGATCTCGATATCGTCACGACCAAGGATCATGGCAGCCAAATTCGCGACGGCGAGGTCGTCGGACAGGTCGGCGCAAACCAGTTCCACCGTGCCTCCAGCCTGGCTCATCAACTCATCGCGAAGCTTCGCCAGACGTTCCTTGCGTCGGGCAACGAGGATGAGATTGTATCCTCGCTGCGCGAGTTTTCGGGCAAAGGCAGCGCCGAGGCCCGCCGAGGCTCCCGTCACGAGCGCCGCCCTTCGGCTTGAACTCGCTTCGTCACTCTGGTTCGTGTTCATCGTATGCGTGGTTCCTGCTCTTACTCGGCGCGGGACTCGGATGGTTGAACGAAGACCGATAGACTGCCCCGGAATCATAGGAAACGACCGAATTGACCACAATAGTCCGAGTTCGACCCCCTAATTGCAGATTCCCTTATACCCTACTATGTGGTGGCGAGAATTCTTGACACGCATGGTGGCCATGGTAGTATGAACTCCCGAAGATTGGGGGGCCACAAATCGAGACGCACGTGCAAGACGAGTTTGTAGACGCAACGAAGCAGAAGTGGTCGAAGCGTTCGCGACGCTTGGCTCTGGCTGCGGTGGGGCTGTTGGGCTGCGCCGTGTCGGCAACGCTGTTCGTCACCTTGCACCGGCAGGAAGCCCAGTGGATCGATGCCCAGTTCCGCTTCGACGCGCAGATACGCGTCAACGCGATCGAGAGGGAACTGACCTCGAATCTTGCCGCATTGGAGGCGCTCGGGGCATTTTTTGCGGGTTCCCGCAATGTCGAGCGGTCCGAGTTCTTCGCGTTCACCGACGCGTTTCTGCGTGAGCAGTCGGACATAGCCGCACTGGCGTGGGCAAAACGTGAGCCCCGCCAGACCAGGCCGGGCGTGCCAGCCAGCCAGTCGCCCTCGCCTGATGCTGGGGAATCTCAGGCGATCGGTCCGGACGAGATCCTCGAAGACCGTTTTCCCGTCGAGTACCTGATTCCCCACGACTACCGATTTCTCAGGGAGGGACAGGACGTCGGTGAGATCGAAGAGCTGCATGTGGCCATGGTTGCCGCAAGGGACAGCGGATACCGTACGATTGCATCCAGCATTTACCTTTCCGACAGCGAGGAGTCGGCGGGGCAGAATGTGTTTGCTTTCATGCCGGTCTACAAGCGGCAGACTCCCCACGACACCGACGAACAGCGACGGGAGAATTTGGCTGGATTCTACGTAGGCGTTTACCGATTGGACGCGTTGATGGAGCGGGCCATAGGGCTGGCGTCGAATCTCGGCATCGATGTGCAGGTATTCGACTACATGCAGCCGGTAGGGAGCTCGTGGACGTACATACGTCCGTCCCCATCCCGTGACGAGCCGTACCGGCCCTTGCAGGATCCGCGGTTGATCGTAGGCGAATACCCGGGATTCGGTGCTCCCGTGAAGGTTCCCGGTTGCCAGTGGTTCATCGTATGTACGCCTACTTCGGCCTACAGCGCCAGATTGCACCGTCCGTTGCCCCTGGTGAGCGTGATTGCATCGCTCTTGGTGACGAGCATTCTCTTGCTTTACCTCAACGACATTCTCAGCCGGGCGGAAAAGGTCGAGCGGTTGGTCGTCATGCGGACGGCCGAACTACGTTCCGCCAACGCTCAGCTCGGCCTGGAAATGCAGGAACGAGAGCGTGCCGCGCAAGGCTTGCGAGACTCGGAGGCTCTCTACTCTTCGCTCGTTGAGAACCTCCCCGTGCACGTGCTGCGAAAGGATCGCAACGGCAAGTTCACCTTCGCCAACCGATCCTTCTGCCAGTTGCTGGGAAAGCCGTTCGACGAGATCGTCGGCAAGAGCGATTTTGACTTCTATCCCCGCGACCTGGCCGAGAAGTATCGCGCCGACGATCGCGTCGTTTTCGAGACGGGAGACCTGTTTGAGGCAGAAGAGCAGAACCGACAGGGTGAAAAGACGCGTTACGTGCACGTGATGAAATCCCCCGTGTTCGATGCGGCAGGCACGATTATCGGCACTCAGGCCATTTTCTGGGACGTTACCGCGCGCAGGGAGGCAGAATTCGCTCTCGAGCAGGCGAAGGAGGCTGCCGAGAACGCCAACCGTGCCAAAAGCGCGTTTCTCGCCAACATGAGCCACGAAATTCGCACGCCGATGAACGCGATTCTGGGAATGACCGAACTTGTGCTGGGTGACAGCCTGCCTGCCAGACAACGCGAGTACCTGAGCGTCGTCCGTGAGTCGGGAGAGGCCCTCGTCACCGTGATCAACGATATTCTGGACTTCTCCAAAATCGAGGCGGGAAAACTCGACATCCGCAACGAACCGTTCGACCTGTACGACGCTTTCGGCAGCACGATGAAGTTTCTCGCCGTCCGCGCCCACGAGAAGTCCTTGGAGCTTGTTTACCGGGTTGCACCGGACGTTCCCCGGCGGGTCATCGGCGATAGTACACGATTGCGTCAGGTGCTCATCAATCTCGTCGGCAACGCGATCAAGTTCACCCCCAAGGGCGACGTAATGCTGGATGTCGTTCGGCTTCGCCACGACGACAAACAGGTTTGGATCGAACTGCGCGTCACGGACACCGGAATCGGAATTGCGAAGGAGAATCTGGCCGCAATTTTCGAAGCCTTCGAACAGGTCGATACGAGTACCACCCGTCAGTTTGGCGGCACGGGCCTCGGGCTCGCCATCACGCACAAGTTAGTCGAATTGATGGGCGGCACGATCTCGGTAGCCAGCGAGGAGGAACACGGGAGTTGTTTTCGGGTCAGTCTTCCGTTCGATCGAATTGCGGAGGAAGAATCGCTTGGGAGCGAGGTGAGCTTCGAAGCCATTTCGGTCCTGGTGGTCGATGACAATGAAACGAATGGTCGAGTTCTCCTGGAAATCCTGGAGAGTTGGGGAGTTGCCGCGACGGGGGCCGCTGCCGCAGGAGAGGCCATCAGGGCCATTCGTACGGCAATCGACAGTGGACATCCTTTCGACATCGTCCTGATCGACTCGACCCTTCCCGATCCGGACGGGTTCTCCCTGGCCGAGGAAATCATCCGCGACGGCGGGTTGACCGAGCACGTCGTGATGATGTTGACGTCAAAGGACCGCCCGGGCGATATAGCCCGATGCGAGCAGATGGGGGTCGCCTCCTACCTGAGCAAACCGCTGAAACGCTCGGAGCTGTTCAATGTGCTGCAGGCGAGGGCCGGCCAGGAATCGCGAGATGAGGAGCGTACGTACTCCGCCAACCACAAGCTGGCCGACGCTCTACCGCCTTTGAGAATCCTTGTAGCCGAAGACAGCCTGATGGGCCAGAAGCTGATCCGCGGCATCCTCGAGCGTCACGGGCATTCAGCGGTTATCGTCGCTACGGGGCGGGAGGTTGTCCAGCAATGGCAGTCCGGACGCTTCGACGTGGTGCTGATGGACGTGCAGATGCCGGAAATGGACGGGCTTGCGGCCACAGCGGCAATTCGTCAGCGAGAGACCGACGAAACGCACCGTACCCCCATTATCGCCATGACCGCACACGCCATGCGTGGAGATGAGGAACGCTGTCTGGCCGCAGGGATGGACGGATACGTATCCAAACCGATCCATATACGGCGATTGTTTGAGGTCATCCAGAGTGTTCTGGAATTGCACGAGGGGGCCGGAACCGCTCGGGTGGTTTCCCGGCACGGGAGCATTGAAACACCGGCGGAAGGGGCAGTTGAGCACTCCCTGCCAGGTCCTGAAGAGACTGTCTCGCCCCTTTCTCGGAACGACAAGATAGAGTTCTCCGCTGAAGGAGCACTGGCAACGGTTGGGGGGGATCGTTCCCTGCTTGAGGAACTGATCCGCGCCTACCTCGAGGAGTCCCCTCGAAATCTCGCAACGCTGGAGGAATCGTTCAAGTTGGGAAATGCCGACGACTTTCGCCGCGCTGCCCACACGATCAAAGCTTCGATGCGCTACTTTTGCTTCCAGCAGGGGTTCGATCTGGCGTTCGATCTGGAGAAGGCCGGGTTGGAGGGAGATCTGAGCAGCGTGGAGGCGGGGGTGGCAAATTTGAGGACCCTCATGGAAAAATTGCCCCCGCTGCTGTTAGACTATCTGGAAGGCAACAACCTCTAAGACGAACGCAACGGGCGCCATCCATTTCACTGGGGGGGTCCGTGTGGGAGCAATTACGAATGACGAGCATTCTTGTGGTCGACGACTCGGCAGTCGATCGCCGACTGGCGGGGGGGCTTCTGGAGAAAGACTCCAATCTCTCACTTCGATACGCCGTGCATGGGGCCGACGGCCTCGCCAAAATCCGCGAGGAGTTGCCCGATCTCGTGTTGACGGACTTGGTCATGCCGGAGATGGATGGCCTGGACCTCGTATCGATGGTGCGCAGTACCTATCCGTCCGTACCAGTGATCCTGATGACGTCGGCAGGGAACGAAGAAATATGTGTTCAAGCACTCCAGAGAGGGGCAGCAAGCTATGTCCCCAAGCGGGTCCTCTCCCAGCGCCTTCTGGACACGGTTCATCAAGTCCTTGAGATTGCCAGCCATGAGCAGACCGTCAGTCGCCTGATGAGCTGCATGACGGAAACTTACTGCAAATTTGAACTGGACAACGACAACAAGTTGATTCCTCCCCTCGTGGCCCATCTCCTGGACCTGGCAGAGCGGCTGGAGCTTTGGGACGAATCGGACCGCATGCGGATTGGAATCGCCCTGGAAGAATCGCTCGTCAACGCCCTTTGCCATGGCAACCTGGAAGTGGGCTCCGAGCTTCGC
>CAYSCH010000012.1:15455-20648 GCA_964429355.1 uncultured Planctomycetaceae bacterium
TGATTCGACCTTCTCTCGCAGTGAGGCCCGGTTCGTCATTCGAGACGAAGGGCCCGGCTTTGATCCAGAGTCGCTCCCGGATCCGACCGATCCGGCCAACCTGGAGAAAGCGGCGGGCCGAGGCGTTCTGCTCATGCGTTCCTTTATGGACGTGGTGTCCTACAACTCAACCGGGAATGCCGTCACACTTGTGAAACGCCGGTCGGCCAGGCAGTAGCAGGTCCCGATCGAGCGAAAATGTCTCGGTGCCGCCAACAGAACCACGGCCGGTACACATCCCTGCCTATGGGGGACTCCTGCGTCTTGTCAGGGGCTCTCAGTTGCCGAGCGATTGCAGGGGTGCCGGAATACGTCCGCCGTGATGGACGAAACGGTCGCTGGCGCCGCTGTTGCGGATTTCGAGGATGGGGGTGGAGCCGAAGAGGCCTCCGAAATTCACGATATCCCCCGCCTTAGCCCCCGGGACGGGGATCATTCGCACGGCCGTCGTCTTGTTGTTGATCACGCCGATTGCCATCTCATCGGCAATGATTGCGGCAAGCGTTTCCGGCGGCGTATCGCCCGGAACGGCAATCATGTCGAGGCCGACCGAGCAGACACTCGTCATGGCCTCCAACTTCTCGAGCACGAGTTGCCCCTTACCGACCGCCCGGGCGAGGGTCGCATCCTCACTGACGGGAATGAACGCACCGCTGAGACCGCCCACCGAGCTGGAGGCGAAAAGGCCGCCTTTCTTGACGGCGTCATTCAGCAGGGCCACGGCGGCAGTCGAGCCCGGCGCGCCGACACAATCGAGCCCCAGGATTTCGAGGATTTCGCCGATGCTGTCGCCGACTTCCGGGGTGGGAGCCAGGGAGAGATCGACGATACCGAAGGCAACACCGAGTTCTGCCGCCACCTCGCGCCCGATCAGCTCACCCACGCGGGTCACGCGGAAACTGGTGATCTTGATTTCCTCGGCCAGATCGCCGAGCGTCAGTTTCGCGTCCACGGCGAGGCGGCGTTTCAGTGCGCTGCAGACGACGCCCGGACCGGAAACGCCGATGTTGACCGTGGCTTCCGGCTCGCCGGCTCCCATGTAGGCTCCGGCCATGAAGGGATTGTCTTCGGGAATGTTGGCGAAGACCACGAGCTTGGCGCAGCCGAAGCCCTGCTGGTCGGCGGTCGTCTCGGCGATCTTTCGAAGGAGATGGCCGACCCGGCCGATCGCGTCCATGTTGATCCCCGCCTTGCGGGAAGCCACGTTGATCGAGGAGCACACCTGCTTCGTCTTGGAAAGCACCTCCGGCAGAGAATTCATCAACACGTCGTCGCCCTGACTGATCCCCTTGTGAACCAGTGCGGTGAACCCGCCGACGAAATCGACGCGGCACTCGGCGGCCGCCTTGTCCAGGGTCTTGGCGGCCTGCAACGCACCGGCCTGGCCGTGACCGGCCAGAAGCGTGGAGACGGGCGAGAGGGCGATCCGCTTGTTGATGACGGGAATGCCGTATTTCACGCCCACCCGGTCGCAGATCTCGACGAGCCGGTTGGCGCGAGAAGTGATCTTGTTGTGCAATTTGCGGCACAGGTGGTCGATGTTGGGAGCGGCACAGTCGTCGACGTTCAGGGCCAAGGTCACCGCGCGCACGTCGAGGTGTTCGGCGTGCAGCATTTCGATCGTGGAGAGGATTTCGTCGGTGCGTAGCATATTCCCGTTATCCCACGGCCGTCAGCCGCAATTGATTGGTGGCAACGAAGACGTTTTCGTGCTGTAGTTTCACGGTGAAGCCGAGTTCCTTTCCCATCTGCTCCAGGTCGGCCTGGAGCATGCGGATGTCCCACTGTTTCGACAGTTCGAGCTGGCCGATGAGGACGAACTCGTCTTCCTTCCGGTCGCCGTAGAGATCGACAATATTGATGTCCTTGCCGGCCAGGTACTGGCTGAATCGCCGCACGATCCCCGGCTGATCCTTGCCGAAGGCCGTGATCACAAACCGTTCGGTCGGACCGGCAGGGGCCTCTTTTCTGGTGATGAGCGCCTTGCGGGCCACCACCTGATACTCGCCGCCCAGCGACTCCGTGCCGCGAATCCGGGCCGCCAGCGCGTCGGCCTCGATGGTCTCGGGGAGGCTCACGATCATGATCAGCGTAAAGAAACCCCCGAGGACCGTCTGGCTGCAGGAGTCAATGTTCCCGCAGAGATTCTCCACCGCATTACTGACGGCCGCCACGATGCCGGGATGATCGTCCGACATCACGTTCAGAACATAAACGTGCTCAAAACGGGGCATGGATTGTGTTCTTTCCTCGGAGTTACGCGTTGGGCGAGGCCTGCAATGCCGCGGCTACGCCCGTTCCTTGTTTTTCTGCTGCTCGTGCCTGCGTCCGCATGAATCGGCAATCGATGCCCGACTGATCCATTAAAACCAAGCTGGCGAAACCATACAAGGAGTTCCCTGGGTTCCCCCATCGGTCAGGGCAATCGCCGAAGCTCCGCCGAACCAACTTCGCCCTGGGAAAAGTGCGTGGCTGCCTCTCCACGGCAGATCGGTGGCATCCAAGGGCCGTGCCCTCTGTAACCGCAAAAGGCTTGCGGCCTTACGGCACGGCTCTTACGTTCCGGCCGGGCCGAAATCGACCAAACCGACACCGACCATGGGCTTGCGACCGCCCCAACCAAGGCGCCTCCAGCCTGGATGAAATGGCCGTTAAGCTGGAAGGTCACCTGGCGCTGTGCTAACATCGACGAAGCCATGGTCAAACGTTCCGGCACGGAGGCAGGGTTCCGGAAGAAACTGTTCCCATTCTGTCACAACCGTCACCCCCAAGGTCCAGGCACCATGTCGCCAAGTTCCGCCCCCTGCAGAGTCTCTCCCTGCACTTTTCCCAATTTCGCCGCCTGCCTTGTCTTTTCTCTGGCCGCGGTTGGTGTTCTGGCATTGGATCTCAGAGCTGGGGAAGTGCCGAAGCCGGCACAGGCAGAAGAGGCCAGCCCTGCGCAGCATCTCACCACGGTCGCTATTACCGGTGACCGATTCCTGATCAACGACAAACTCACTTACGAAGGCCGTCAGTGGCAAGGCCTGCCAGTCGAGGGGCTGCTGATGAACTCCCGCATGGTGCAGGGAATCTTTGATGACCTGAATCCTGCCACGGCAACCAGGTGGGCCTATCCTGATACCGGCCGTTGGGACGCCGATCGCAATACGGACGAATTCATTGCCGCGATACCCAGTTGGCGTGCTCACGGACTGCTGGCCTTCACAATCAACCTGCAGGGCGGCTCACCGGAGGGCTACTCCCAGTCGCAGCCGTGGATCAACTCCGCCATCGCCCCGGACGGCTCGCTTCGCGAGCCCTACATGGCACGCCTGGCACGTATCATCGCCGCGGCCGATCGGCACGGGATGGTGGTGATCCTGGGTTATTTCTATTTTGGCCAGGACCAACATGTGACGGATGAAGCGGCCGTCGTCCGGGCGGTAGACAACGCAACCCGCTGGATTCTCGAAAACGGATGGCGCAACGTGATGATCGAGATCAACAACGAGTGCAACGTTCGCTATGACCACGAGGTGCTCCAGCCCGCGCGGGTTCATGAGCTGATCGAGCGAGTCAAGGCAACCTCGCTCGACGGGCGCCGCCTGCTGGTCAGCACCTCCTATGGCGGCGGAACCGTTCCTGGCGAAAACGTGGTTCGTTCCGCGGACTTCCTCCTGATTCACGGAAATGGGGTCAAGGATCCGGCCAGGATTGCAGACATGGTGAAGCGTACCCGCGAGGTTCCGGGCTACACGAACAAGCCGATCCTCTTCAATGAGGATGACCATTTTGATTTCGACAAGCCGGCCAACAACTTCACCGCCGCCGTCGGCGCGTATGCCAGTTGGGGTTATTTCGACTTTCGCCAGGAGGGTGAACCCTTCGAGGCCGGGTATCAGAGCGTGCCGGTCGATTGGTCCATCGGTTCGCCGCGAAAGCTCGGCTTCTTCAAGTTGCTGGCCGAGATCACCGGTGCCGCGGCGAAATGAAGCCGTGGGCCGACCGCAAGGCGCCCCGCCGCGCTGCTCACCACATGCTGTCAATCATCTTCAGCGTTTCTTCCACAAGGACCTGGCCGCCTTCGGGGCCGACGGTGTTGCTCTGGATCACGGCGCCGTAGCCGCCCCCCTTGACCGCCCGCTCCGAGGGGAGGTAGGTTCCGCCGCCATTGGCCAGTTGGACCACGAAGGTCAGATTGGCCTTGCTCCGGGCTTTCATCTGGATCCCGAAGTCGCTGTAAAGTTCAAACTGGTTGGTACAGATCACCGCGTCGCCGAGCCTGAGCACGTTCACGGCCGTAGAGTGCACGGGGTGGGGATTCTCGGCCAGCTTTTCGTAACGAGCGGCAATGCGGGCATTCCAGTTTCCCATGCCCCGGGCGCTGCTATCGCCAGTCTCTTCCGCACGCTTCAGCAGTTTCTCGGCCTCCGCCTTGCATAATTTGTACTCCTCTTCGGTAACAATCCGCTCGGGGAGGTCAAGAACCTTGGACTGGTGCTTCATTACGACGTCGGTCGAACGGGCGCCTTTGACCACCTCGTAGGCTTCGTCAACGCCGCGAATCACGCGGCGGGCGATTTCCTCGTTGCGACTCAGCTTGCGGAGTTCCCTCATGCGGTCGTCGGCCGCCTGCCGGTAACGCAGGTGCGGCGAAAGGTCGCCCGCCGCTCCGCACACGCCGACGATGACCACCTCTTCTCCATACGCCTTCTTCAAACCCTTGCGGACCTCGCCCCAGTAGTCCGCGTCGACCGTATCGCTGTGCTCCACCTCCTGCGACGGGCAGGAAACGTTGACGAGCATGGCCAGGAGCTTGTCACTGCTGTCCCAGAAGAACATGCTGCCCACGTCGTGGTCTTCCACTCCCTCGATCGCCCGGAAGTTGGGGTCGTTCGTCTTGCCATACATAACGGCCGTACCGTCGGCGTAAACCGCCCGCCGATTGTAAGCAACCACCGCGTGCCCAAGGCCGTAGGAAAACTGCGCCGGCTGGCGATCTTTCCAGGCCTCGGCAGCGGCAGCCGCAATCTTCTCGGCAGCGAAGGCGTTGTATTTCGAGGGCTGCATGACATTCGGATCGTCCGACTCGTACTGGCCGTCGGTCTGGCAGGGTGCCGAATGGGTGTGCGTCGCAGCGATGATCACCTTGCTGAAATCGACTTCGGGAAG
>CAYSCH010000012.1:20658-34893 GCA_964429355.1 uncultured Planctomycetaceae bacterium
GCCATCTCCTCCTTGAATACCTCGTGGAACGTGTTTCGAATCGCGACCGTGTCCATGCTGATCACGACCGCCTGCTCGAGGGCCTTGTCGCCATCGCGAGATTCCAGGGCCAGAATGTTGGCCGTGATGGGACAGGACACGCCCTTGGAAACGCGGGCATTGAACTGTCCGGAGAGAAACACGGGCTGATCCGGGGTGATGTCGCAGGAGACGGCGCCGACGAGGAGAGTGGCGGCGTTGGCATGCGAACCGGCAAGGGCCACGACAATGAGTGACAACGAAAGCAGAATACGCGGCAGGGCATTCATGATAGGCATCGCTTTTCTGGAATTGTTGATGTTTGCGTGGAAAGTAGCCCGGCCCGTCAACCTGTTTGGCCCACTTGCCGGCCTCCCGCTGGTCGGCCTCGGTTCATTCGCCGGACGGATACAATAGAAAGCAACAGGACACCTCGACATCGCTCCAACCGGTGTGACAAGACGCGAGATCTTCAGAATATCGCGTTGACCATCTTGAGCGTCTCTTCCACAAGCATCTGGCCGCCTTCCGGTCCGACCACATTACTCTGGATCACGGCGCCGTAACCGCCTCCCTGGACAGCCCGCTCGGAGGGAAGATACGTCCCGCCGGATGCATAGTGCCAGTCGTCCTTGTCTTCCTGCGGTACATCGTCGGGCGGTTGGGGCTCTCCCGCTCCGTTGGCCAACTGCACCACAAACGTCTGGACTGCCTTCGAACGGGCCTTGATTCGGATGGCGAAATCCGTATACAACTCGAACTGGTTCGTGCAGATTACCGTCTCACCGATCCGAAGGACGTTCACGGGGGTGGCAAGAACCGGATGTGGATCGGTCTTCAACTTCTCGTAGCGGGCAACCACTCGGGCGTTCCAGTTTCCGCGGCCATCGCCGGGATTGGCTTTCAGACGTTCAGCCTCGGCTTTGCACGCCTGGTATTCCGCTTCCGTGACGACACGCTGCGGAAGCCTGACGATCGCATGCTGGTGCTTCAGGACCACGTCTTCCTGCTTGGCTTTCCCGACGACCTCGTAGGTCTCGTCGACTCCCTGGGCAATTCGACGGGCAATCTCCTGGAGACGGTCGAGTCTGCGGAGGCTCGTCATCCGATCGTCTGCCGCCTGTCGATAGCGAAGATGGGGAGACTGGTCGCCGGCCGCTCCGCACAGGCCGACGATCGTCACCTCCTGACCATACCTGTCGTGGAGCAGCTTTCGGGTTGCTCCCCAGTAGTCGGAGGAGAGGAGATGGTTGCTTTCGACCTCTTGCGAGGGGCAGGAAACGTTGACGATCATTGCCAGCAGCTTGTCGTCCGTGTCCCAGAAGAACATGGAATTGACATCGTGATCTTCCATGCCTTCGACGGCGCGGAAGTTGGGGTCGTTGGTTTTTCCGTACATGACGGCGGTGCCATCCGCGTAGACCGCCCGCCGGTTATAGGCCACGACCGCATGTCCCAAGCCATAGGAAAACCTGGCCGGCTTTCGCCCCTCCCAGGCCTGTCTGGCCGCCGGCCCGATTCGGGAGACGGCGAACTTCACGTACTCGGACGGGACCTGGACCCCTTCCTGCTGCTTGAAATGGCCGTCCTTGCTGGGAGGTGCGGAATGGGTGTGGGTTGCACCAACAATGAGCTTCGCAATGTCGAACTCGGGCAGTTGTTCCGCCACGGCCTGGCGGATCGGCAGCAGGAAACTGGCACGGACTGCGGCCGTATCAATGCTGATGATGATCGCCGAATCGAGCGGCCGGTCGCCTTCCCGAGATTCCAGTGCCAGGATGTTGGCTGTCAGCGGGTATTCAACACCTGTCGAAACGCGAGGCGAGAACTGGCCGGCAAGAAACGACGGCATATCAGGAGTGATGTCGCAGCTGCCGGCGCCCACGTAGAGCGTTGCCGCACCAGCGTGTGACTGTGCGTTGAGAAGGATCAACCCCAATACTGAAGTGAGAACGCAACGCATGATGCTCATGGCCCAGGTTCCTTGCTGTCTCTGTCAACCGGCGCGCCGTCCAACGCCGGGCGGCTGAGGAGCCATCACGCTCCGCCGTGATGTTCCCCCAACAGATGCGGGACAGTCATCTATTGAGCGATACTAATGTCATGGTTTGGTACCCGCCAGACGCCTGGCCTGGCCATCCAGGAATTCAATGCTCTTCCTGACGCCATCCGAAGGGTCTTCCGGATTGAAGCTGCATTCGATGCTCAGCAGGACCAGGCCCTTCTTGACCCGGGCGACCGTTTCAAGCATCTTGGGCAGCCTGCCGACTCCGGTTCCCAGCGGAACGTCGTCCCCCGTGGCATCGAAGGCATGCAGATCATGGATTTCAAAGC
Organism: uncultured Planctomycetaceae bacterium; assembly: GCA_964429355.1. Taxonomy (GTDB): domain Bacteria; phylum Planctomycetota; class Planctomycetia; order Pirellulales; family Thermoguttaceae; genus JAAYAY01. Next base: position 23,011 of record CAYSCH010000012.1, read on the forward strand.
CCACGATCCGGTCCTTCAGGATCTCGACTCCCTCGGAAGGGTCCAGTCCGGAACGGATCCAGTGGCCTGTATCGCTGAAGGCTCCGATGGCCGGCGAGAAGGGCTGGCATTGTTTGGCGACGAGTTCCGGGTGCCAGGTATTGGGGGAGCTTTTTTTGTCGTGACCGTGGAGGCCCACGATCATTCCATATTCCTTTGCGAGCTTGTCGAGCATCGGCAACAGCTCCGGTTTGGGCTCGCTGACGAAATATTTCACGCCCAGCTCCTTGCTCTTTTCGAAAACGGCTCGGCACTGGGTCTCGTCGGCGGGGAAACTCCCGTAGTACAGGGCTACAAGACTCACACCGGAAGTCTGCAGCTTATCGCGAACCTTCTTGAGGTCGTCTGCCGACATATTCGGGGGATTCAGGGTGCCCGGGATGTCGCGGCTGATCTTCTGGAAATTGAATCCTTCCAGCTGGTCGATTCCCAGCTCGGCCACCTTGTCGACCGTTTCAAAGAAGGTGAAGTGGCGAAAGGTGTAGGCGGCCACGGCAATCTGCCAGTCGAGTTTTTTTGCGGCTTCCCGGCCGGCGAGTCGCGACTGGAGAGCGGGATTGGTGTCCTGGGCGATACAGGTCGCCAGGCTGAGGGCTGTCAGTGACGTCGCCAAAAGAATCCGATGAATCATTGGATATCCAGTTCAAACGTTTTCCGTGTCAGGCAGAGCCAGACCTGCGTTGGCGTCTACATTCCCATGCGGGCCTTTTCGGCCAGTTCCACGATCGATTTGTCTTGGGCGGTCGCTTCGACCTTCCGAAGAATCGGCTCGAAATGGGCCTTGTTCGGTTGACGGAGGAAACGGTGGTGGGCCAATTCGACGATCACCTGGCAGGCTGTCTGCGCGAGATTCGGATCGTCGAGGTAACCAGCGGCCCAGTCGACCGTTTCCAGGGTTCGCACGGACGCGGCTCGCGAAAGTGCCAGCTTCTTGTTGTCGCTGCTGTCGGCAACCTTCATCGCGTTCTGCAGCATCCCGAGGGTCTCGGCCTCAGGCCGGTCGCTGGGAAGGGTCACCACGCGGACATAGGCGCGCAAGGCCTGGGAACGATAGGCCTTCGAGTCCGATTTCGTCGCCAATTCCCAGAGCGCGGCGGCATGTTCCGCGGTCGGCCAGTTGCAGAGCGCTCGGACTGCGGCGGCGGAGAGGTCTGCCTGCTGGGATGTCAAGAGGGGCTCGATTCTGGCGTAGACCGCATCCGTTCCCAGTCGTCCCAGCAGCGGCAGGACCGTGGCCTGGAATGCAACCTGGTCCTTGTCGGAATGGCTGTCCACGCAACCAAGGAGAATTGCGGCCCGATCCGGCACCGTCGGATTTTTTTCGCAGATGAAGGCGATCGCCCTTTCGACGAAATCCCGCTGCGCACCGGCCGGAACATCCAGGTACAGGGCCAGCATCCGCTTCAGGTCGGTCTCATCCGGATCGCAGATCGCCCGCAATCCCTCGACCGCCCCTTCGTAGACGGCGGGGTCCGTGCTGCGGGCCAGTTTGGTCAAGGGGTCGATCGCTTCGTAGTACTTGAGTTTTGAAAGGATGTCGACGACCTGATCGCGAATCTCGACCTGCTTGTTGAGCGCTTCGAGCAAGGCGGGGCCAACAACCTCTTTGGTCCATTGGGCAAGGGCATCGGCGGCGATTCTTCGGCTGTCTTCGTCGGAGCTCAAGGCCTTGATCAGAACCGGAATGACCTGCGGATCGCCGACAGAGCCGAGAAACCGCAGTGCCATCTGCACCTTGGCCGGGTCGTCGCTGTTGACAGCCTCGAGCATCGCGGGGAGCATCTTCTCTCCCTGCCTGGCCGCCAGTTCTTCCATCAAGGCGATCTCCACCTTCTTGCCGATCCCCTCTTCGTGAAGCGTCTTCTCCAAGGCCGCGTCGCTCAAGGCCGTCAATTGGGAGGTCACAATCTTCTGCTGGGCGATGTCGGGCGATTTCGACCACTCGGCGATCAGCGCCGCCTTCTGGTCGTCCGGAGTGGCGGCAAACAGGGCCTGGAAGCTTGACTGACGGGCGCCGAGCGAACGTTTGCCATCGGCCAGGAGGCGATAGATCTCCATGGCCTTATCCTGCTTGCCCGCCGACTCGAGCAGAATTGCCGTCCGCACGGCGGCGGATTCCATCGGAGGGGAGGCCTCTTGCGCCTTCTTCAATCCGTCGATGAGGAAGTCGGCCACGGGAACGCTGCCGAAGTTGCCCAGCGCCCGCCAGGCCGCCAGAGCGACCATGGGGTCTTCATTCCTGGTCAGGGCAATGATCTTGTCGACGGAGGCTTCGTCCCCCATGATCGAAAGTGAGTTCACCACCCCGGTCAGCGGACGGCCCTGGAGCTTGTCGAGCGCGCTGCGGAGCGCTCCGATGGAGGCCTCCGATTTGACTCGTTCCAGAAACAGGCGTGCCATGTCCGAGGTCGCCGGATCGAGGACGAAGGGGGCAACGGCCGCGACTTCGGTCTCGGTGCCGATCTGGAACAGTTGGGCGCAGATGTACTGACGGGCGGCGACCGTCGTGGCCGGATCCTGCAACAGCCTGGCCAATCGGGCGGCCGTGGCGGCCCGCGTGTCTGCATCCTTCATGGCGTCGATCACGACCCAGTTCATGGCCAGGAGAGCCTTCTGGTCCTGGCCCGCTTCGTACTTGGGCATTTCTGCCCATGCGGCCTCAGCCTGCGCGGCCGTCAAATTGCCTCCACTGCCTCCCTTGCCTGTGGTTGCCCAGTCATCCGCCAGCACCGGCGAGATGACGCCCAGGAAGAGCACAAGAACCAAATATGCATGTTTCATGGTTATCGACTCGTTCGCGTTTGAATTGGAAAGTGTTGTGGATCACCGACTCTTCTGAAACCCGGACCCTCAAATGGTCCAAGGGCTTCTCTCGGCCCGGCTCAGCAAGGAGTTGGCCTCGTCGTCGCCGATAAAACAGTCGTTCTGCGGGTCCCATTTCAATTTTCGTCCCAGGCGCAGGCTGATGTCGGAGACGTTGCCGAGCGTTGTCGCATAATGGCCTTGCGGCAGGGGGCAGACCGGCTCGTTTCTCGTCCGCATGGAGCGGAAGAAGTCGGCCGTATGGGCCGTGTAGCTGTCGCTCCAGGCCGGGCTCACGTGGAGATGAGTATCGGTATCTTTCAAGGTGATCTGGAGGAGCTTCTCATCGCTGGCCTTGATTCCGGCGCGGTTGACGTGGACCCAGCCCTCGTCGCCGATGAACCGGGTTCCCTGTTCATAAGGATTGCCCGTGTTGCAGAAATTCATCACCAGGCCGCTCTCGTACTGCATCTGCATCTGCCAGGCGATCCAGGTGTCGGCCATGCCGCTGTCGGGCAGGATGCCGCGGCCTGAAACCTCGAACGGCTTCTCGAAGATTTCCGGTACGCCCCAGCCGGCGATATCCAGGTGATGGACGCCCCAGTTGGTGATGAATCCGGCGCAGTAGTGGGAGATCATATAGAGGCCCAGCCATTCCACTCTTCGCGGGTCGAAGGGGAACATCGGGGCGGGCCCGGTCCACATATCCCAGTCGAACCCTTCCGGCGGATCGCAGGGGGCAACGGCAGGAATGACCGTTCCGCCGGGAACGGCGACCTGCACCTCGGAGATCTTGCCGAGGTATCCGTTTCTCGCCAGGTCGCAGGCCAGGCGGAATTTCGGGTCGCTTCGCTGTTGCAGGCCGACTTGAAAGATCGTTCCGTACTGCCGAACCAGCTTCTTCAATTTCACGCCCTGGGCGATCCATCGCGACAGGGGTTTTTCGCCATAGATGTCCTTCCCGGATTCGATCACGCGGCTGTAGAGGCAACCGTGCCAGTGGTCGGGAACGGTTCCCCAGACGGCGTCGATGTCGTCGCGGGCGAGAATCTCGCGGAAGTCGCTGTAGAGTTTGCAGCCGTTGTAGGAGCCTTTGCCCAGCCGCTGGGAATAGAACTCCTCGGTCATCTGGCAGGCGCTCTCGCCCCGGTCTCGCCGGGCTTCGGCAATGGCCACGACCTGATGATCCGGCAGAGGACGCATGGCATCGAGCGAATGCCGGCCGCGATTACCGACGCCGAACACGGCGATTGTGATCCGCTCGCTGGGAGGAAGCTGGCCCTCCTTTCCCAAAACGGCGGATGGGAGCACAAGCGGACTGGCGACCGAGGCGGCAAGGGTTCCGGCCAGGAAACCACGCCGGGTAGTTTTGTGGTTCATGATCACTCTCGCATGGTCAATGGTGAAGGGCGGCCTGCGGCGCCCCATAACCGGTCTATTTCCACAGTTCATCGATGATTTCAACGGTCTTGTCAACCAGCATCTGGCCCCCCTCCGGCCCGATGACGTTGCTTTGCGGGACGGCCGAATAGTGCCCCGCGGCCTGCGCCCGTTCGGTGGGCAAGTAGCTGCCGAAACCCGACATCTGGATGACGAATGTCTGCGTTGCCGGCGAGCGGGCCTTGATGCGAATGCCATACTCGCAGAAGAGTTCGAACGGATTGGAGCAGACCACCAGGTCGCCGAGTCGGACGACGTGGATCTCGACCGGATAGGTGGCGCCGGGATCCTTCTGCAACTGCTCGTAACGTTCCATGACCCCGTGATGCCAGTCCCGGGCCATGAAGGCAACTTGTGCAGCGGACTCAGGGTCCTTCTCAACCTGTGCCATGACGTTCTCATACGCCGCCTTGGCCTCCAGGTACTGGGCTTCGGAGATCTTCGACAACGGCAACTGGAGGGTGACGGCGGTGTGTTTCAGGACTGGATCGGGGAATTTCTCTTTTTGGGCGGCGTCGAAGGTCTGACTGACGGAAAGGTCGATCCGCCGGGCCAGTTCCTCCATTTCGTTGATCCCGCGCAGGTCCCGCATCCGGGCATTGGCCGCCTTGTGCAACAGCGGACGAGGAGACATATCGCCTGCCGCCGAGCCCCAGCCGAGAACGACAATCCCTTCACCGTAGCGAGCCTTCAAACGATTGCGAACCGGCAGCCAGTAGTCGGCGTTGACGGCGGATTGGCCTTCGACAACCTGCGAAGGGCAGGCCACGTTGACGATGATCGCCTTCAATTGGTCCTGGGCATCGTAGAAGAAGATGGAACCCACATCATCGTCGTCCATTCCTTCCAGGTTGACGAAGTCCGGTTGGTTCGTGTTGCCGTACATCTTCGCCGAACCATCGGCGTAGGCGACCCGGCGACCGAAACCAATGCTGTTTCGGTCCAGCCCGTACGACATCTTTCCCGGAGCGAGGCTCTTCCAGGCGGCAAGGATCCCGTCGCTGATCTTGTCGGCCAGGAAGGTGATGGTTTCTTCGACCGTCATCGTTTCCGGATTGACCGGGATGCCGGGCGTTCCCGGTTGCAGGACCGGGGCGGTATGGGTGTGCGTGGCACTGAGGACAATCGTCTCCAGCTGGATCGAGCTGTCTTTCTTCGCCACCGCGTCGCGGATGGCCTGAACGCAGACTTCCGGCAATTGCAGGAGGTCGAGAGAGACAAAGGTCGTTCTGGCGTCACCCGACTGAAGGGCGACTACGTTGGCCGTCAGAGGCGTATCGGGTTTGGTCGACAGCCGCAGGCCAAACTGTCCCCAGAGGGCCACGTTCTTGTTGGGCGTGATGTCAGCCGACGCCGTTCCGACCTGCAATTCAGCGCTGGAAAGCAAGGCTGGAAACAAGAGGCAGACCACAAGTCCACAACACACCGTCTTCATTCCGGCATTGAGCAAAGGCACGTTCACTGGCAACTCCTCGGTCAATCGTTGGCGCTATTTGTCAGACGCGGCATTCAAGAGCTTACCCCGGACACCGGGCAGTCTCAAGAACCGGCGGCAAATCGATCTTGAATCGACGGCACAGAAATCTCCGCTGCCTCTCCCCCAATGGAGTGCTTCACGAGGCCGTAGGCCGACATAACGCCGAAGCGGTGAGCCTCGCTCAACAAATCACGGCTGCGATTCCTGCTGAAAAAAATGGCAGCCATCACACAGCCGCGATGTTCCCCCAACAAATACTTGAGAGTTGTTCGTTGAGCGATCCTTGGTCGGCACCGCAGAGCGCTGCCGGAGGAAGCCCGTGGCGAAACAGTGAAGAGTCCGCTGATGTGTTCTATGGGTCTGTGCTTCCGGTCCGCGCCGATGCCCGATCAGGTGCCAATGCAGAAATGCTTTTCGCCCAGAATGAGAGACATGCCAGCAGGCCATAGGCAGATAGCGGCGATTCCATGCACCTGGTGTGAGCGTGGGCCACCGGAGTGCCCACGAGGCCGTGGCTAGTAACCCCTCTGCAAGGGGGACTTCCGCCTCTGGGCGTGACTCAGGTGTTATTTTTTCACAGAGCATGTTGATTTACAACAGATCTCTGCGGTATCATCTCGTGACATCGGACGCAACGGCCGTCCTATTGAATGTCCCGTTCGAACAGCCAGTGACGTGTGTCTGCGATGAACCAGCGAGAACGGCAGGTGGCGATCGTCGATCGCATCGACTTGGTGGGCGCATGCACCTACCAGGAGTTGGCCACCCTGCTTGAGGTTTCGGAGATGACGATCCGGCGGGACGTCGACAAGTTGGTGCTGCGGGGCGGGGCCATCAAAACCCTCGGCGGTGTGCAGACAGCTCACGCTTCCAAGCACTTGTATGAATCGGCCGTGCAGAAACGGCTGAACGTGCAACCGCGAGAAAAGGAACAGATTGCCTGTCAGGCTCTTGGACGGATCAAATCGCAACAGACGGTGTTCATCGACGGCGGTACGACTTGCTTGATGTTGGCCCGCCAGATCGCCCGCCAGTTGCAGTCTCTAACCGTGGTGACGCACTCGGCTCTGGCCTGTCTCGAGTTGGGCCGCACCATGGACAACACGATCGTGAGTCTGGGCGGGCAATTCGATCCGTCGAGCGCCTGTTTTGTCGGGCCGACGGCCGAGGAAGCGGCACGCCGGCTGTTTGTGGATGTCGCATGCCTTTCCACAAAGGGCTTCCTGCCGGAGGAGGGAACCTTCGAGTCGTCCATGGCCACCTTTCGCATCAAGCAGATTATTGCAGAGCAGGCAGCCCGAGTGATCCTGCTGGTCGACCATACGAAGTTCGGCCAGCGCGCCCTGTGCAAAGTGCTGGATATCGCGAGCATTCATGAAGTCATTACCGACGCGGGTGCCACGGCGTCGGAGGTAGAGAAACTGCGAAAGTGTGGCATCGTCGTTCGCGTTGCGCCGGACGAAAGCATGGCATTACACCCGGCCGCTGCCGAGTCGTGAATCCCAGGTAGGGCCGCGGATGTCAGAGGTAGTCCTGAAACGGCAACGGATCCTGGTTGGGTTGGACAGGATCAGGCCAACAACCGCAGAAGGAAAGGCGTGTGAGATGAAGACAAGAGCAGGTCATGCTGCAGCAATCCGTGTTCTGTTCGTTCTCGCTCTGACCGCCGCCTGCTGCTGTCGCTCGGGGGTTGCTTCCGAGCCGGCGGCTGTGGACCCGACGACTTCCAGCGCAGCCGCCAAGAAGGACATCTTCTTCTTCATTCCTCACACGCACTGGGAAGGTGCCGTTTTCAAGACCCGGGAGCAATACCTGGAGGTGGGCCTGCCCAATATCGTTCGGGCACTTGCCCTGTTGAAGGCCCATCCCGACTATCGGTTTGTGCTCGACCAGGTCTGTTATGTGAAGCCATTCCTGGAGCGCTATCCGGAAGAGGTGGTCGCTTTTCGGCAATTCGTGAAGGAGGGCCGGCTGGCGATTGTGGGTGGGACAGACGTGATGGCCGACGTGAACATGCCCAGTGGTGAATCGTTCGTGCGGCAGATGCTGTACGGCAAAAGGTACTTCCGCGAGAAGCTGGGTGTGGACGTGACGGTCGGCTGGCAGCTCGATACGTTTGGACATCATGCGCAGATGCCGCAATTGCTCAAGCTGGGAGGTTACACATCGTTCTGGTTCTTCCGTGGCGTGCCGGCCATGGACACGCCGTCGGAGTTTCTTTGGGAAGGGATCGACGGATCGCGCATCGCGGCATTCTGGCTCCCCGAGGGGTACGCGGTTGCCTACGGGTCTCCGCAGACGCAGCCCGCATTCTCCTGGTGGATGCGAAGACGCTTCGATTTGCTCGGGCGGCAGTGCCCCTTCAGCGAGCGGGTGGGACTTGCCGGGGCAGACGTGTGCGAGCCCGAGGAGCACCCACCTGTGCTCGTCGCCGAGCAAAACCAGCCGTCCGACTCGCTGCAACTGAAATTTGGCCCCCTGCCACAGGCAATCACGGCAGAACTGACAGGTGAAATACCCAAAGGCAACTATGCAAAGGTATGCGTCTACGAAGCCGAGACATTGCAGCATCAGTTCGGATATGAAGAAGCCGATGATCAGGCGGGCAACCAACGAGTTTGGGTTGCCAAGCCGGCAAGACAGCAACCGGCGTACATCATCTATGGGCCCTACGAAGAATACCCGCCGGGGAGATACCTGGCACTTTTCAGGATGAAACTCCTTGAAGCCACAGACAAGAGTGTTGCTGCCATAGATTCCTCCATCGACGGGCAGGTCTTTCTCGGTTCCAGAGAGTTGACTGCCGAAGACCTCCGGGAGGGGAAGTTTGCATCCGTGCCGCTTGCCATTGATGTGACTGAAAGCCAATACGGACGCCTGGAGTTTCGTGTCAACTGGCACGGAAATGCTTCTCTCGCCGTCGATTCGATCGCAGTCTTCCAACTCGAGGACGACACTTCGACGCCCCAAAACCGGAAGGTGGCACCACTCCAGGTCCGTTTTGCCGTTCCGACCGATTACGAGAAGGTCGTTGCCGCCCGCCCCCCCCGTCCAGTGATCAAGGGCGAACTGAATCCCATCTTTCAAGGCACGTACAGCAGCCGCATTGAGCTGAAGCAGCGGACCAGAGAGCTGGAGCGGCTGCTGACGACGGCGGAAGAGCTGGGCGCGCTGGGTAACTGGCTGGGCACGCCGACCGACGACCAGGCGGTTTGGAATGCCTGGGAGCCGGTACTCTTCAACCAGGCCCACGATCTGGCCTCCGGTGTGATGACCGACAGGGTCTACGAAGACACCATCCGCGGCTTCGATTTCTCGAAAGGCCTGGCAGACGAACTCGTCGAGTCGCGGCTGAACGACATCCTGTCCCAAATCGAAACTCGCGGTGAAGGGATTCCCGTCGTGGTGTTCAATACCTTGAACTGGCCGCGTACCGATGTGGCTGAGGTAGAGATCGACTTCTCCGATTCAGGCTCCGGTACGGTCGAGGTAGTCGACCCTGCGGGACAGGTGGTCCCGGTCCAGTTCGTCCAGTCGCAGCGTGACAGCGACGGCGGACTCCGGCGAGCGACGGTCGCCTTCCAGGCACGCAACATCCCGGCGCTGGGCTATTCCGTCTACCGGTTGCGGCCGGCGACCGTGGAATCGCAGCCCGAACCGCAAGGCAAAACACCGACCGACTCCATCGAGAATGAATATTATCGGGCGACGTTCAACCCGTTCACCGGCGAGATCACCGGGTTGACGGTCAAGTCGGGCAATTGGCAGGTCTTCGATGGTCCCGCCAACGTCGTCGCTCGCCAGCACGATGCCGGGGATTTCTGGGAACCGTACCATCCGCTCGACGGCGGCAGTCGCATTGCCATGAAGACTCCGCAGGCGATCCCGAAGCCGGGCGAGGCAAAGTTCAGCAATGGGGCGACCGGCGATCGCGGATCGGTGGTGACCGGCCCGGTCTTTTCGGAGTTTCAGGTTTCCCATCCGTTTGATAATACAGGGAAGTTCGCCACGACGGTCAGGATGTGTGCGGGTTTGCGACGCATTGAGATCTGCACGCAAATCCTCAACAACGCCAAGTCCGTTCGCTACCAGGTCCTGTTTCCCACGTCGATCGAAAACGGTGCAAGTGTCCACGAAATCCCGTTTGGGGCGATTGGTCGCCCTGCGGCAATCGAGTTCCCGGCACAGAACTGGGTCGATTTTGGCAACGGCGAGAGGGGGCTCGCGTTGCTCAATCGCGGCCTGCCCGGCAATCTTGCGACCGATGGCACCATGATGCTGTCGCTGATGCGGTCCACAAGCATCGTGGCCTATGGCTTCGGTGGAGGTTACGAGCCGGGCATGTCGTCCGATACCGGGTTCGAGCTGGATAAAGAGCTGACGTTTCATTACGCGCTGGTCCCACACACGGGCGACTGGCGACAAGCGGAGGTCTATCGACAGGGTTTGGAGTTCAACCATCCGCTGATCGTGCGCCAAGCGGCGCCGCACCCGGGAATTATGCCCGATCGCTGGGGGTTCTTGCAGATTAGCCCGGAAAACGTCGTCATGTCCGCGTTCAAGCCTGGGCCGGACGGAACGTCCGTTTTGCGGATCTACGAGGCAACCGGAACGCCGACTCAGGCCTCGGTTCGGTTATCGGTGGAGGTTATCGCGGCGGAGGAAGTGAACCTGATGGAAGACTCGGGACCTGAACTTGCAGTGACCGACAATTCGCTGCAGCTCGATCTAGGAGCGTTCGAGATCAAGACGATCAAACTGCAACTCAAACCGGCAGCCAGACTGTGAACGGGAGAGGTGACATGCGTTATCCGTTCGGGAGGGGTTCGTTGGCGCTGCTTGCAGCAGCGGCGTGCGGCCTGATCGGACTCGCGGCGACCAAAGCCGACGACGGCCCCGATCCCGTCTTCGAGAAACCGGTGCCGGTGACCATGGCGGAGTTGGCCGCGCGAACAATTGACGGCGTCGCCGCAATCGAGGTCTGCGACTACGCCCCCGGTCACTACACGGGCCCTTTGACTCCCAGCCCTCCCCACGCCGACCTGAACGCGGGGAAGGCCGTAGTTGTTGTGTGGAAGGATCATTCCCAGCGGTTGGTCTTCAGCCACGAAGCGAGTTACTGTCCCCTGCTGGAGCTGCCCAGCGGCGCCGCCATGTGCAACCAGTTCTTCGAAGGCAACCTGGGTGAAGCGGAGTTGTTCAACAACCTGGGGCGCAGGGAAAGGAACAGCTTCGTCGACATCATTCAGAGCGGGCCTCAACGCGTCTGGGTGCGGTGGACCTATTTCGCCGTCAACATGATGGACGACGCCCAACCGCGGTTGCGGGGGACGGAGGACTACTTCGCCTATCCCAACGGACTGGTCCTGCGCCGGATGACCTACGAGAGCCTGATGCCGGATGCTGTTGCGGGCTACAGCACGCAACCCGTCGAACTCTTCGGCGTGGCACCGGTCACGAAACTCTTCCAGGACCTGTTTCCTCGCGATCCCCAGTGGGGAGATTACCACACCCATGCTGCGATCGACCTCTACAGCGACCGGCACTATGACATCTACTGGGGAGAAGACGGCGCGGTTCGGCGCTCAGGCGACGACGGCACATTGGACGCCATCGGCCGCTCGCCGGGTTGCGCCCTGGTCATGCCTTTCCGCGACGGCCTGCTGTTCGCGGCGTTTGGCCACGCCAGCGGCTTTCCGGCGGAGAAGAACCAGTTGATCGACCACTGCGCGGCGAACGCCGAGGGGGGCTGTGGGTGGGGTACCGGTTTATGGGATCATTGGCCCATCGGTTGGCTGAATTCACAAACGAACCTGTGGACAGCCGGGTCGCCCTACGCTTACAGTTTCGGCTCGATCGGCCAGTTCTTTGTTCCGGACGGAAAGCGAATTCGGTCGTTCGCCGAGGACTACCCGAAGTACTGCCACGACATGGAGCTCAATCGCTGGACGGCAAACCGCGTGTTTTACGTGTTGCTGGGCGCGGCCCGCGACTGGGACGATGTCCGCCGCATCGGCCGAAGCTGGCTCGACAAAGGCCGGGACTGCGCCAAGCCGGAAAGTATCACCCCCCTGAGATAGGCGGAGAGGAGAAATAGCATGCCACTGGGGTCTATCTCGCGCGTG
>CAYSCH010000012.1:34903-44122 GCA_964429355.1 uncultured Planctomycetaceae bacterium
TGATGGCCGATTGCCAGGCGGGCGGCTATGCCGTCGGCTACTTCGAGAGCTGGAATCTCGAATCGCTTCAGGGGGTGATCGACGCCGCGGAACAGACCCGGTCGCCCGTGATCGTGGGCTTCAACGGTGAGTTCCTCAGTGGCGGCGGCCGGTTGGCCGCCGAGCGACTGGCGCTCTACGGGGCGCTTGGAAAGGCGGCCGCGGAATCATCGACGGTGCCGTGCGGACTCATCTTCAACGAATGTCCCGTCGACTCGTGGACTCTGGCTGCGATCGATGCCGGATTCAACCTGGTGATGCCCGCCGATCCTTGCTGCTCACACGCGGACTATTTGGGCCGTGTCAAACGGATTGTCGGGAAGGCCCACGCTCGGCAAGTGGCGGTCGAGGCTGAAATTGGTGAACTGCCCTGCGGAGCGTCCGGAAGCGTGGAGCAAGCCGGACAAGCTACCGATCCGGAAGTTGCCGAGCGATTTGCGAGGGAGACGGGCGTCGACCTGTTGGCCGTCAGCGTGGGCAACATTCATATTCACGTTGGCGGGGAAGTCGACTTGGATCTGCAGCGGCTGGCCGCCATCCATGCACGCCTGTCCGTTCCTCTGGTCCTGCATGGCGGGACGGGGATCACCGGCCGGTCGATTCAATCGGCGATTCGGCTTGGCGTCGCCAAGATCAACTACGGAACGTATCTCAAACAGCGGTATCTGGAGGCTGTCCGCGACACGTTGTCGACGATCGAAAGTGCAAGCAATCCGCATAAACTGCTGGGCATGGGAGGCCCTGAAGACGTCCTCGTTGCCGGGCGGATGGCGGTTCGCGACGCGGTGTTGGAACGTATCGAATTACCCGGTTGCTGCGGGAGGGCCTGACGATGGCGGATGTGGGGTGTGCTGGAATTCTGGTGGCCGACACATTCTGCGGGCCCATGAAACGACTGCCTGCAGAAGGGGAACTGCTGGCTATTGACCGGATGGTCTCAAGGGCCGGCGGATGTGCGGCAAACGTGGCCATCGATCTGGTCAAGCAAGGGTTCGTTGTCGACGTGTGCGGCTCCGTAGGGACAGACTCCGCAGGGGATTCGCTGCTGCAGGATCTGAAGAAGTGCGGTGTCGGCGTTGGACAGATTCAGCGACAGGATGATTTGCCGACCAGCAGAACCGTCATTCTGCTGGTGGAGGGGCAGGATCGCCGCTATGTCCACGTCTTCGGGGCCAACGCCGGACTGGAAGTCCGCCACATTCGACACGCCTGGATCGACGGGCTGAAGGTCTTTTACTTCGGAGGACTTTTCGCCGCGCCTGCCATCTGCGCCGCCGAACTGGCGAAACTGCTTGCATATTGCCGGGAACGCGGCGTTGTGACGGTTGTCGATGTGGTGGTGCCGCAGGAGTACCAGGGCATGGAGGAACTCGATCTGCTGCTGCCGCTGATCGACTACTTCCTGCCGAATGCCGACGAGGCCACACGACTGACGGGCTGTTCCGATATCGAACAGCAAGCAGCCAGATTTCTCGAAGGCGGCGCGGGAACGGTGATTATCACCAACGGAGAACGGGGATCGATGGCTGCCCGCGGCACTCACCGTTGGCAAGCCGATGCGTTTGACGTCCAGTGCGTTGATCCTTCCGGGGCGGGCGATGCATTTGCAGCGGGAGTTATCACGGGTGTGCTGCGCGGCGTCGACCTGGCCGATGTCCTCCGCCTGGCCGCAGCTCTGGGGGCAGCGGCCACGACCGCGGTCGGCACGGCGGACGGGGTGCTTGATGCGCAACAAGCCCAGGAGTTTCTGAACGAACACGCGCTTCGCGTCGTGTGCAGGGAGAAAGGCCAGTAGCATGCTGTTCGAGTTGAAAATGCCAGATCTGGCGACGAACGATTCGCCCATTCGAATTGTCAGGTGGATGGTCCGGACGGGCGACACCGTGACGCGAGGCCAGCCCCTGCTGGAAGCCGAGACCGACAAGGCAACGCTGGAAGTCGAGTCGGCGGTTCACGGCAGATTGGAGAAGGTGCTTTGCACGGCAGACGACGAAGTGTGGGTGGGCCAGGTGATTGCCGTTCTTGAAGTTGAGGAGAGGGCCGCCATCGCAAACTCCGCCGGACCGCAGGATACAACGCCGCCGCCAGTCGCATCGCAATGCTCGGGCGAGACCTCCGATTCCGCTGCCAGAAAGCCGGGCGGCATGTTCGCTCGCAATCGGGACGCCTTAAACGCCGCGAGCGTTCCTGCTGCCGGAATTCCGTTGAGCCTCGCGCAACGCATCGCGGCCGAACGATTGCAGAAAAGCAAGCAGACCGTTCCGCACATCTATTTGCAGGCCCCGTTCAACGCGGCGATGATCGTGGCCTATCGCCAGGCTGCTGGACCGAACAAGCCGGCCTGGGATGCGTTCTTCGTCCTGGCCGTGGCTAGAGCTATCCGCCGCTTCGACCGGTTTCGCAGCCGGCTGGACGACCATCGGCTGGTTCCGGCCGGCACCGACGCGATTGGCGTGGCCGCCGATGTGGATGAAGAACTGTTCGTGATTCCTGTTCAGTCGCCGGTCGGCAAGTCGGTCGAGCAGATCTCCGACGAAATCCGACATGCGGTCGAGCGATTGCGCAGCGGCGATGCGGAGGCCCGATGCATTCGCTCGGCCCTGATGACGGTAACCAATCTCGGCATCTGCAATGTCGAGAGTTTTGTCCCAATTATCAATCCTCCCGAAACGGCGATCCTGGGCGTGGGCAAGGTGCGGCTTTCACCTGTCGTTGAACAAGACGGAACTGTCGCTGTTCAGCCCCGCGGTACGCTCACGCTCAGTGTGGACCACCGCGTCGCGAGCGGCAAGTATGCGGCCGAGTTCCTTGACGCGATCGTTACTGAGTTAGAGGCAGGGCAAATTCGAAAGGACCTACCATGAGCGGACCGCGAGGACTATCATCCAAATCCGCCGAGTTGATGGCACAGTATGGACGCGATCAATTGCTCGCCCTCTACGAACGTATGGTGCTGATTCGTGAATTCGAAGACGGAGTGAAGTTCCTGTTCCTGGCGGGAACGATGCCAGGCACGATCCACCAGTGCCAAGGTCAGGAAGCCACCGCTGTGGGGGTCTGCACGGCGCTGCGAAAAGACGATTTCATCACCTCCACTTTCCGGGGCCACGGGCATGCGCTGGCCAAAGGGCTGTCGGTGCAGGAGTTGCTCGACGAACTGTTTGGTGCCCGGACCGGTTGCTGCCGGGGGAAAGGGGGCAGCATGCACGTGGGAAACATGGCGAAGGGAATGATACCCGGAATCGCGATCGTCGGCGGCGGGATCCCGGTGGCTGCGGGTATGGCGTTGGCTTTTCGGATGCAGCAGACCGACCGCGTCGTGGCTTGCTTTTTTGGCGACGGGGCCGTTGCGGAGGGAGCATTTCATGAAGGACTCAACATGGCAGCCATCTGGAACCTGCCGGTCGTTTTTGCTTGCGAGAACAACCTTTACGGCGCCAGCACCCATGTTTCCAAGGTCATGCGCGACACCAATATCGCCCGACGAGCCACGAGCTACGGGATTCGCGCCGAACAGATCGACGGTAACGATGTGCTGGCGGTCCATGCAGCAGCCCGGGCTGCGGTCGATGACTGTCGATCTGGGAAGGGCCCGGTGTTCCTGGAACTGTTGACCTACCGTTGTACCGGTCACTCGCGCCGCGACCCCTGTCATTACCAACCCCTCGAGGAGCGTGAAACTTGGGCGGCCAACGACCCGATTCTCCGTCTTGCCGACAGCCTCCAATCGCGGGGCTTTGCCGACCGTGGCGAGTTGGATGCGATCAAGAACCGGATCGTGGATGAATTCAACAGGGCCGTTCAGCGCGCTCGGGAGGCGCCGCAACCCACCGTCGATGAACTGACCACGGACGTCCTGGTCGATTGACCCTTGGAACAGAACTGCAATCAGGCCGACCAGCGCGAGGCCGGTTTGCCGCGGAAAGCGACCGCAAGCCCTCACATCGCTTTCCTGGCCATCAACAAGAGCTGCAAGGAGCAGACATGACGAAGCATCTGGGTATCGCCGAAGCTCTCCGTGAAGCGATCGGTGAAGAAATGGATCGGGACCCGCGAGTCTTCTGCATTGGCGAGGATATCGCCGTACCGGGTGGATGGGGCGGCGCGTTCACGGTGACCTTGGGATTGGAGGAACGGTTTCCCGAACGGATGATCAACACGCCGATCGCGGAACTGGGGTTCTTCGGCGTGAGCTGCGGCGCGGCGATGATGGGCATGCGGCCGATCGTGGATGTCCAGTACGGCGATTTTCTTCTGCTGGCCTTCGACCAGATCGTCAACAATATCGCCAAGATGCGTTATATGTCGGGCGGTCAGATCACCATGCCGCTGGTCATGCGGGCACCGGTCGGCGCCACGGGGCGGGGCAGCCAGCACGCCCAGAATATCGAGCGCTATTTCACCGGCGTGCCCGGCATCCAAGTCGTGGCCGTTTCCAACGCGTATGATGCCAAGGGAATCCTCAAGGCTGCGGTGCGCGACGACAACCCGGTGCTGATAATCGAGCACAAGCTGTTGTATGGATCCAAGGGGGCGCGTGCTGAAAGCGGCGCGGTCGATGCCACGAGCGAGATCCCTGAGGAAGACTACACGGTTCCCCTGGATACCGCCGCCGTCTGCCGAACCGGGGGAGACGTGACGGTCATTGGCTGGCTTCTGATGCTGCACTACGCACTCGAAGCCGCGCGGCAACTCGATGCCGAGGGAATCCGCGCCGAGGTCATCGATGCCAGAAGCCTGTCGCCGCTGGACTTTGCGACGATCGGCGATTCGGTGAAGAAGACAGGCAGGGTGGTGATCGTCGAAGAGGGGCCCAAGACCGGCGCGGTGAGCGCCGAGATCGCGGCCGGGATCCTCGAACGATTTGGGGAATATCTGCGATGCCCGATCCGGCGAGTGGCCTCGGCCGACGTGCCGGTACCGTTCACGCCCGTGCTCGAAAACGCCTATCGCCCTGACGTACCGCGCATTGTCCAGGCGGTACACGAGGTGATGCGATTCTAAGAGACCCTAACAAAACGAGTGAGTTTCCCACGGGCATTGGTGCACATCATCGGTGGTTTTGTTAGCGGCTCTAGGAGTACCATGAAACCGACGACAGCAGGAAGCCCTGAGAAGACGTGGGAGTCTCCCATGGAAACGGACGTGCACAATCGGCGGTTTTGGCAGCGGTTCTCAACCGGTCTTGTGTCCGCCCAATCGTCGTAGCAAGGCCCGACTGCGGTCGAGCCGCATGAGGCTCCCGACCCGGTGGACCAACCCAATGAAACGAGGGGGGAAATCGTGCAAGGACTACTCAACTGCTTGTTTTCACGCTGGTCGTTTCTGCCGGCCTGCCTGGTGATCTTGACGACTCCGCCGACATTTGCCGGCCTGAAGGCCCACTACCGGTTCGACGGCAACCTGAAGGATGCCTGCGGCCAACACCATGGCATGCCGTGGGATCCTCAGGTGATTCCCGCTTTCGAGCCCGGCCGATGCGGCGAGGCCCTGCACGTCCGGAGTGCCAACGCCGGGATCGAGATCACCGGGGCGGAGGCGATCGACTTCAGTCGGGATTTCACCATCGCCGCCTGGATTCGCGCTGACCTCGGGCCGCACCCAGGCGAACGCCCAATCCTCTTCAAGGGACATCGCGAGGGCTTCACCGAAGGGGACAAGCACTTCAGTTTCTTCCGTGAAGAGGGAATCCTGGTCTATTCAGGGGGCCAGGGAGGTTGGGGCACAAACTTCGCCGCTAGCCATGGCATGGTGGTCGATGACGGGACCTGGCATTTCGTCGCCCTCAGCTACCAGACAGGCAAGGAACCCCATTTGGCTTTCTACGTGGACGGGTATCCCAAGCATCCGCTCGACGAGGGCACATTCCTGGGAGGCGATTTCCGGATGGCACCCAACGCCGCCGACAGTGTGTTGCGGATCGGCTGTCGGGCCGATCGTGAGGGTCTTTACTTCTGCGGTCTTCTGGACGAACTGCAAATCTACGACCACGCCCTGTCCTGCGAGGAGATTCAGTTTTTGTTCACGCACCCGGGCAGCGACAGCCTTTCCAGACAGGTCGTTGCCTTGAAACCACGGTTGCGAATCGATCCCGGCCACCCCTGGCGGCCGCCTTTCGGCCTCCAGCGGGTTGGGCAACCTGTGAAGGTGATCGTCCAATTCGCCTGCGACGAACCTCCGGTGCCGGAGCACTGGCTGATCGCCTTCAGGGATGGGCAAGAGGTCGATCGCAAGGTCCTATCCGCAAGCGGAGCATCGCCTTTTGCTGCCAAAGCCGACCTGGACACCTACTGTGACGAGTTGGCCTTGTTCTCCCTGGATAAACAAGGCCGGCCCATCGAATTGGCCCGCTGGCCGGTTGAACAGCCGGAATTCGTCGCCCAGGCGGAGGCCTTCTCAGAACCGGTGATCAATCCGGTGGATTTGGGCACCATCCTACCCCCTGCCGGCTGGCTGGTTCTCAGCCCGATGCAAAGGGGAATCGTCAAGGTGGCTGCCCTGAGTGCCAGGCAGACCATTCCCGGGGCACAGGTGACAGCCTGGTTCGAGTCTTCTCCTCAGCAGAGGACGGCGGCGGCCATCGACCTGCGCAAGCACCAACGATCCGAAGTCAGCCTGACATTGCCGGCAACGTCCTTTTCCAGCGATCGGGATTGCGTGCACGTCGCGATCATCGCCGAAGATGGCCGGGAAATCTGGCAGAAGAGTATCCCCGCCGTGTTGGTGAATCGACTGCCAGACCTGCCGAGTTTCGGCGCCCAGGAAACCAGGCTCCGCTACGATGCCCCGATCTCCATTCGGGCCGCGGACGGCAAGTTCTCGTCGATGGACTACGCCGACGGCTGGAAGCCCGAACTGAACGACGTGGTCGTCTCGTTACCGAACGGCTCGCGATTCGTCTTCTGGCGGGGGTCGAGCTACATTCCCTTTTGGGCGGGCCGTTTCAATACCGGCTTATGTTACGAATGGGCGGAGACCGGCGCCTTGCCCGATGCGGTCGATTGCGTGGAGCCGCTGATGGACAAGGAGTTGCAGTACGGGCGGGTCGCGATCGTCGAGTCCACCGCTGCCCGCATCCATGTTCGCTGGAGCTACCAGTCCTGCGACTTCAATTACAGGGTTTGGGGAGACTTGGCGGTCGAGGACTACTACTTCTATCCCGACGGCTTCGGTACCAGGGCCCTCACGTTGACCAGTGCGCCGGACGGAGACTATGAGCTGAGCGAATTCATCATTCTGACGCCGCAGGCCACATATCCGCTCCATGTGCTGCCGAGAAACCTGGTCGATGTTCTCCTGCTCGACGGCCGCAAACACGAGTTGGCGTTTCCGTTTCTCGAAGCAGACCCGGACCTGGAGAAACTCCTTGGGCGCGACGTGCCGGCCGTCTACAAGGTGCGGATGAACGAGCGGGAGACCTCGGCTGCGATCTACTTCCACCCCAGTGACACGCACCGCCCGCTTGTCTTCCAGCCGTTCTACAGCGGCGGTTGCCTCGTCACGCCCACTTACTGGGGCAGTCACTGGCCGTTGGCTCGAGGAGGGACGACCGGCGGGGCGATCGACGACCGGGTCGAGCTGACGCCCTGCCACAACAGCATCATGTCCTGGGCTCGACGTCGACCGCAGCCTCTGAAGAGAGAACTGGTCGATACAGTGGACGCCCTCGGTCGCGATCGAGCGATGCTCGTGCAGCAATGGGCCTGGCTGATCGGCATGAGCGACCAGTCCGACGAGCGGCTGCTCGGACGAGCCCGGGCGTACGCACAACCGCCGCAAGTCTCCGTCACGGGCGGATCGTACGAAGGCTGGTATGCTGACCGTCGTGCTCACTGCATCGCCGCTTCGGAATCAAAGGTCGTGATCCGCATCGAGCCACAAGTTCCTTGCGTAAATCCGGCATTTGAGTTGACCAATGTGAACGGCAACCTGAGTGCCGTCCTTTTCGACGATCTTCTTCTGGACCCGGAGGATTACGCTTGGGACGGCCGGGTGCTGTGGCTTGGCAGAGACATCACCCGCCCGACGACTTTCCAACTGACGTTCGAAAGCCCCTGACGCGTGAGAATTTCCGCACGCCGATCGCGCCGGCAATGGAACGGGTGCTGCCGGCGGCAATCACCGTAGCATGGTGCAAACATAGCCGCCCCCAGGTCTTCCCTGGTTGCCTTTCATGCGGCCTGGAATCCCCTCGAATCGCCAGCTACAATGCACGTCAGTCCGCTCCGAGGAAGAGGGTTTCCATGATGAAGCCGCGATCACGTTTCCCTGAACCAGCCTTTCGGACCAACTTCCCTCGGGCCTTGTTTCTTGCCGTATTGACCGGCCTGTCGGCGACGGCCGCGGAGCCGAAGGCCAAAGGTCGCTACGTCCTCGACGCCGTCCCCACCAGATCGTTCTCTACCACACGGATTCGGCGGAACTGCTCGGCATCCTGCCCTTCCCCGAGGGCCTCGCCTACGCGCTGCGATTCAGCCGTTCCGGTGCCCTGCTGATCGCCGGCGGCGGCCGCGCGGCCAGCATGGGTCTGGTGGTCGGGTTCGACGTTCGTACCGGCCAGCGGGTTTTCCAGGTCGGCGACGAACTCGACGCGGTGCTGGCGGCCGACATCAATGAGAATCACACCTTGATCGCTCTCGGCGGCCCCGAAAAGCTCGTGCGAGTATTCAACACGGCCGACGGCACAGTCGCCTACGACATCCACAAACACACCGACTGGGTCCTGGCGGTCGAGTTCAGCCCCGACGGCGTCCTCCTCGCTTCCGGCGACCGCAGTGCTGGGTTGGCGGTGTGGGAAGCCGATACAGGTCGCGAGTTCTATCTGCTCACGGGCCACCAGGCGGCCGTAACCGACGTCAGTTGGCGATCTGACGCCAACATGCTGGCCAGCGCCAGCGAGGATGGCACCGTCAAGCTCTGGGACATGAATTCGGGGAAGGCCTCCCAGAGCATCAACGCACATGCCGGGGGTGTCACTGCCCTGGACTTTTCAAAAGACGGCAGGCTAGTCTCGTGCGGACGGGACGGACTTGTTAGAATCTGGGACATGGCCGGAAAGAAGCTCCAGGAATTCGCCGGCATGAAGGACCTCCCTCTGGAGGTCGCCGTCACCCACGACGGCAACCGAGTGATTGCCGGCGATTTCTCTGGACAGACCCTGGTCTGGAATGTCGCGGACGG
>CAYSCH010000012.1:44132-51586 GCA_964429355.1 uncultured Planctomycetaceae bacterium
CTGCCCCACCCAGTGCGCCCACCACCGAGGCACCGAAACCCGCCGGGAGTTGACCCCCAGTCCTCCCCCGTTTCGACATGATTCCTGATTGAGATGCTGCGGATGCCCACCTCGCAGGAATCGGCCAATCAACAACCATGTTTTCTGGAAGAGGGACCGATCCGATGCGAAAGATGCTGACCCGAGTCTGCTGCACTGCCGCTTTTCTCGCTCTCGTTCTGGCAGCCGCCGTTCCCCCCGCGCACGCAATCAAGCCGTTCTCCGACGAGTTCATGGTCAAATACGTGAAGAAGGACAGCCAGGAGAAGCAGGACCAGGACTTTGCCAAGCTCGTTGCGGAGGCGAAGTGCAACGTCTGCCACATGGGCAAGACCAAGAAGGACCGCAATCCCTACGGAGTCGAACTGGCCAAGCTCCTCGATAAGTCAGCCGATAAAGATAACCGCGAGAAGATCCAGAGTGTCCTGGACAAAGTGGAGAAGCTTCCCTGCAACCCCGATGACAAGAAGTCGCCCACCTTTGGTGATCTGATCAAGGCCGGAAAGCTGCCCGGCGGAACGCCCGTCGAAGAAGACAAAGCATCGTAGCCCATCGAAGATCACGGTTGCACGACCGCGTAGCTGCTCAGTTGCGGCCGGTCCGGCGAGAGATCCGTTTCGATCGCCAACTGATGGACGAGTGCACCGGCCTCTTGGCCTGCCACAATCGTGATCGCCACCACGTGGATCGGCTTCGCCTCGTTGGCGCCAAGTGGGTTGATCTCCACCCCATCACGGTCGGCCTTGATCGACTTGATGGTGAACGGACTTTTTCCGCGAATCACGATGTTCTTGGTCACTCGCTCACCCGGCTTCAAAACACCCAAGAACAGGGTGCTCGGTGTGACGTTGATTTCGGGTACAACCCGGGCTTCCACCATCACGGGAATTTCCCGCAGTTGGTTACTGGTCGTCACCAGCAAAAGGTTGTCGCGGAGGTATCCGGATGGGGCACGGTCGTCGAGTTGCACGACCAACTCATAGCTCGCTCGTTGCACGCCTCCCGTGGGGACGATTCTCGCCTTGAGATGGGGGTTGTCCGTCTTCACGTCCACGATCCTGAGATCCTGCCCGCCGGCGTATTGCACCGAAATCTTGCGCTCGACAGGCGTCCCCCGGTCCACAGTTCCCATGTCCGCACTTGAGGGTGTCACGATCAGATCGCTGTGGATCGTACCGTCCACTCGCAGTTGAGCACTGGCTCGCATGGGGCGAACGAAGTTCACCGTGATCGTCGCCCCGCGCTTCCCCAGGAACCGATGAGTATTGAATTTCGCGAGAATGGTTCCCGTCTCGTAGGTCTTCAGGATGCGTTTCGGAACCTCCACGCTCGTGCAGCCGCAACTGGCCGTCGCACTGCCGATCTCGACATCTTCGATGTACGGGTTTGTCAACTTGAACTCGAACTCGGCTTTCGCCCCGCGGCCCACGGATCCGAAGTCGTGGGTCTTCGTTTCAAACATCCGCTCGGCCCAGGACTGGCCGAAACAACAATCGGGCAAGAATAACCCTGAACATAGGCAAATGACAGCCAATGTGGTTCGCATGAGGTCCCTCTCCTGGCCAAGGAGGTCTTCGCGGCGATTGCCGCATGGTCACGGCCGGACAAAATCAAGATTGTCTGTTCGGCCCGCTCGATAAGAACAGACGCGTCCTCGCCGCGGCCCAAGACCTCTCCCCGCAGTGCCCTTACTGTGCAGAGAATTGCCGTCCCTGCCGAGGGGAGGCCACTAGTTTCATCCTACTTGGTTTGCGAAAAAGTAAATCCCCCGCTTTGAGGATATCGAGTCCATCCGAACAACGCCCTGCCTCTCCATCCGAACAACGCCCTGCCTCGCCCGTACACCAGAACCTGGGACAGTGCCGGCGTCAAAGCAACCCCACCTTACCCAAATCCAAACAGCGGGCGGAAGGCTGGGCAGGTGAGGAAAGCCCATCAAGCGTCTGCCGTCGACCAGTCACCTTGTTCCTCCCGCAGGCAAGCTGCACAGCTCTTCACGACAAACACGAAATCAGGCGAGTGATTCCAGGACAACAACGAAGACTTTCGCCCTTCCTTTGGGGTGGTTTGGTTCGGATTGTATCAGTTTTAGGGAAAGTTTTGCCTGCCAAGATGCCGTAACCATAACTAAGGACACGAGCCACCCAGGGGATTATCTGGAGTCAGCGTCATGGGATGGAACAGATTCTTCGGCGGAAACAGTCACAAACGCATCACCAGGAAGGACGGGCGGCGAAATCTCGGCCATCGCCCTGTACGATTTGAACAGATGGAGCAGCGGGTTCTCCTCTCCGTCAACCCAGCCTCTCCACCGATTGAAACGACCGACCTCGGGCATGTGGACTACCGAGAACTGGAAGCGGCCGACCAAACCTATCAATTGACGACCCGTCACGATGGAACTCTGACCGCCGAACTCGAGGGGAGCGGTACCGTCGAGGTCTACGATGCCGATTACAGCCTGATCACTTCCGCGGCGGGCCGCGTTGATATCGTGGTCGGCGAAGCCGAAATCTACTTTGTGACGCTCACCGGTACGACGGCCGGCGAAGACCTCTGGCTGGCAAACCTCGTGGACGCCGGAACCACGGATCTGGTCGTCTACGGGACAACGCAGAACGATGCCTACTCATTCAGTTGGACGCTGGACAATGCGGCGGTCGACACCTACACGCTGACCACCAACAGGGTGGCCTATGCGTTCACCGCGGCGGAGGTGGAGTCCCTCGAACTCGACGCCGGACCGGGACGCGATTCGGTGGATCTGATGGCAGGCCTCGGCGACGACCACGCCGCGATGAGATTCAGAAACACGACCCTTACGGGTTCCCAGTACGACGCGGTCATTACCAATGCCGAAGACGTGTCCATCCAGGGTAGCGGCGGCTACGACATTGTCGAGATCTACGATAGCGCCGGCAACGATACGCTGACGGCAATTCCAACGGCCGCAACCCTGTCGGCAGCAGCCTTCACGAGCGCAGTATCCGCATTCAGCGAAATCCATGCGGTGGGTGAGAACGGCGGCTACGATGTGGCCAGTCTCTACGATTCAACGGGAGACGATACGTACATTGCCGACTCCGATTCGGCAAGCCTCGGCAACACCGATTACTACAACGAAGTTCAGGCCTTCGATGAGGTCCACGCCTATGCCAACAGCGGCGGCGACGACACGGCCCAATTCTACGATTCTCCGGGCAACGATACATTTGTGTCCCGTGAAGAGATTTCCTCCCTGTCGGGCGACGGATTCTTCAATCGCGCGAAATTCTTCGACTTCGTGACCGGACACTCGACGGCCGGCGGCAGCGATGTGGCGCGACTCTACGACACCGCCGGAAACGACTTGTTCCGGGCCGACGCAACATCGGCCACGATGACCGCGGCCCTCGGGGCCGCCACCTATGGTGAGTGGCTGCGCGAGGCGGACGGATTCGCCCAGGTCTATGGCTATGCCTCCGTCGGCACCGATACGGCGGAACTCGACGATTCGTCGGGAAACGACACCTTTGACGCGACGCCCACCACTGCCACCATGAGCGGCCCCGGTTTCTCGAATACGGCCGTTCGCTTCGACGAAAACTCCGGCAATGCATCCCACGGGGGTATCGACGTGGCGAGCCTGTTCGATTCCACCGGCAACGACACCTTCGAGGCCCAAGGCGGGACCGCCGCATTCTACCTCGGCACCGTCACCAACAGGGCAAATGGGTTCGAGCAGACGCACGCCTACGCCAAATCGGGTGGGATCGACGTGGCCAGTCTGTTTGACACGTCGAGCGACGATCTGTTTGTGGCTCGGCCGGAGATCTCGTACATGTCAGGGGGCGGATTCCTCAATCGCGCCAAGTTCTTCGATCAGGTCCACGGCTACGCGAAGGCTGGCGGAATCGATACCGCCCAATTGCACGGGTCCAGCGGCGACGATACTTTCTTCACCGACGCCGACTTGTCCCTCGCTCGCATGACGACGGGGGCTACCATGACGCGGGCCAAGTTCTTTGAAACGGCCGGGGGATTTGCAGTTACCGGAGGCACGGACAGTGCCACCATGAGGGGCACGACCGGCGACGATATCCTCAACGCCGGCCCGACGACCGTCTCCCTCACCTCAGGCGGAATGCTTGCAGAGGCAAGCCGTTTCGCCACCGCGATCGTAACCGCCCTCGACGGCGGAACCGACATCGCCGAGTTCACCGACTCCACCGGCTCGGATCGGTTCGAAGCTTCGCCAGGAACTGCGACCATGAGCGGCACCGGATTTCGCATCACGGCCGACGTCTTCGACACCTGCCACGCCTATGCACGCAACGGCGGCTCCGACACCGCGATCCTTTATGGTTCCGCCGGAAACGATACCTTTGTGGGCGACGCAACCTTCGGGAAGATCTTCAACGATGATTTCTTCATTCGCGCGAAACTCTTCCACAAAGTTGTCGTCCGTGGAGCAGGGGGAATCGATACCGCCACAATGTACGACTCGGCAGGAAACGACCAATACCTCGGCAACAAACAGGTGAGATTGGTCAACCTCGGCGGAAGCGAAATCGTGCCCCTCTCGTCACCCAAGATCCCGCTGCGTCCGGGAAACGACGAACTGTACGCTTCGGGCAACGTGGCGCAGATTCGCAGCTCTGAGCACACGATGCAGGCCTACGACTTCACCACAGTCACCGCGTACTCCGTCAACGGCGGAGTCGATACCACGCGTCTGTCCAGCGTCACTTTCGCCTTGAACCCAATCGGGCCTTGGATTGATCCGGCTGTCGGCTGATTGGGGGCACCCTGCATCGCCAAAGCTCGCTTCTCAACAGCACCGCTTGGGGGGCCGGCTATTCGCCTGCAACGCGCCGTGTCTGCATGTTCGTTGGCAGTGCAGGGGTCGACAACTTGCTGCAACCAGTTCCTCGGCGACCTGGACAATTCTGCTCCCCGCGTGCTACACTCCAGGGTCTATTTCGCCCCTGTTTACGCGAGACGATTGCCATGAGAGTTCTACGGGATGGCCGCGAAGATGGCCTGGACCCCCTCGAGTCGCTGAACGTACGGGCTGCCGGCGGTTTTGCCGACATGCTCCAGCGAATGTCCAAAACGGCCTTCGGCGCTCGCCAGTTGGGCGAGGCCTACCATGTCCTCAAGCAGATGGCGGCCGACGACGAGTGCAAGATCGTCGTCACCGTGTCGGGAGCGATGACGGTCGCCAAGATGGGCCGCGTCCTTTGCGATATGATCGATGCCGGCCTGGCCCATGCGGTCATCACCACCGGCGCCATCATGTCCCATGGCCTGAGCGAGGCGATCGGCTGCGTCCACTACAAACACGATCCCCGACATTCCGATGCCCAACTCTACGAGTGGGGTTACAACCGGGTCTACGACACCTTGGAGATGGAAGCGAACCTCTGCAGGGCGCAGGAGACCATGAGCGAAGTACTCGCCGAGATGGACTGGTCCCAGCCCGCCTGTTCGTCCAGCCTCTGTCGCCAGATCGGTCGCCGGCTCGTCGAGCAGGGCCAGATGCCGAGCATCCTGGGCTGTGCCTTCGACAAGCAAGTTCCCGTATACATCCCGGCCTTCACCGACTCGGAACTTGGCCTGGACGTGGCCACCCATTTTCTGGGCGCCGGCGGCGCGAAGGAGCACCAGGATAACCCGGCCGACTTCTTTGCCAGCCTCCCCTCGTACAATCCTTTTCTGGACCTTTACGACTATGCCCAGAGAATCCTGGCAGCCAAGCGTATCGGGATTGTCACAATC
Organism: uncultured Planctomycetaceae bacterium; assembly: GCA_964429355.1. Classification (GTDB taxonomy): domain Bacteria; phylum Planctomycetota; class Planctomycetia; order Pirellulales; family Thermoguttaceae; genus JAAYAY01. Next base: position 49,932 of record CAYSCH010000012.1, read on the forward strand.
GGCGGCGGTGTCCCTCGCAACTGGGGCCAACAAGTTGGCCCCTTCATTGATATCATCAACATGCGTCTGGGGACCACCTTCGAAGTCCCCCGGTTCCAATACGGCGTGCGAATTTGCCCCGAGCCCGTCCACTGGGGCGGCCTCAGTGGTTGCACCTACAGCGAAGGCGTTTCCTGGGGCAAGTTTGTCAGTCCCGCCGAAGGAGGCCGGTTCGCCGAAGTTCACTGCGACGCAACCATCGCCTGGCCACTGCTGATCGCCGCAGTTCTGGAAGACACGCGTTCCTGATTTCTTCCCCGTGGCAGCAACCTCGGCTTCTCCCTCCCCATTTCCCTGCCGCTTGTGCCAGGGATCGCCAACACTCCAGTTGCTGCCACAACCAACCGGCCACTCATACCGCCCGCGCCACTGCCTTGCAGCCCTGCTCCTCGAACCTCGGCAGTTGCTCGGACGAACCGAAATCGTGTGTCCTTAGGAAACCCAACTCTGCCGCCTGATCATGCCCGTCCAATGAGGGGTAAGACAGCGTCCAGCGAAGGACTTGGGCACCCGTCGTGAACGTCGATCCAATCTGCGGGCGTCTCAAGTGCCCAGAGCAGATTTGGTGAGAGGAACGGCTGTTTTCGGCGCGAATCCCTCAAAACGGTCACCACGGGTTGCGTTTTCGCCGATGTTTAGTAAACTTAGGGGTTTCTCAGATAGACGGGCACGCCCTCCGTGCATCAACAGGTATTCCGGATTCTGAACAGGTGACAAGGATTATGGCAGGACCAGCAGGTCGTGGCGGACGCAGCAGCACTCGCCGCCCAAGTCGGCGTCGGACAACTACGAAGACCCGCGGCAAGAAAAAGGACCCGATTTTCGTCGACGGGCAACGACCTCGTCCGATGTATGTCGACTACAAGGACCTGGACTTGCTCAAGAAGTTGACCAATCGCCAGGGAAAGATCATCGGACGTCGCAAGAGCGGTTGCACCGCTGTCAGCCAGCATGCGGTGACCCTCGCCATCAAACGAGCGCGGTTCATGGCCCTGTTGCCTTATGTTGGTGAGTGAACCAGCGACGTAAAACCCGGTGGCAACATGAGGCTCCTCGCTCTTCCGACGTGAGGGGCCTCGCTCATTTCTTGGCTCCGGCGCTCTCTTCCTTCGGCATGTGGTGCTACGACAGGGTAAGGGAGGGAATCTTTATGGGGCCTTTTTGCCAGACATTCCTGTTAAAAATAGGGATTTCTCTCCGCAATTCCTGTCCCGGCCAGACAATAGTTGACGCCGGGATTCTGGCGAGCTTAGATTAAACATAGAGTCGAGTGGCTCGCATGCTCCGGGGGATTCGCTAATTTTGCGGGACTCCCACTTGAGATGTGCCCTGGACAACGGCAACGAACCACTCGGCACCCTAGCCCGCCTCGGAGAACATGGAACCACGGACGGTTTCCCCATCCCCAGATCATTTCAGCGTGTCGGTTCACTCCCACCTACCTGTGAATTCCGCGCCCCGCCTGTGAGGGAACACATGATTCGGAAGAAGTCCTGCGAAGGCATCGGCTACAGCGTGGTCGAGTTGAACCAGGCTCGACACGTTTTTGCCGCGGCTGTGCCCAGACAGACGGGATCACTGGAAGAGGAGGCCCGCGACGCACTGCAGACGATTCA
>CAYSCH010000013.1:0-9701 GCA_964429355.1 uncultured Planctomycetaceae bacterium
GACTCGAACCCCGGACACGCGGATTATGATTCCGCTGCTCTAACCAACTGAGCTAAGCCGCCCTGTCGCGCAGCCTTGCCACGCGAAAAACGCCAGGATACCAGCCGGAATCGGTTCTGACAAGGACTCGGTCAGGCAATCCAGCGCTGGGCAAAGGAGCCGATCTCGAGGTCGACCAGCCGGTCAACGACCTCCTGGGCGTGACATGGACGACGCCAAGGGTTTTTCGACAACATCTCGCAAACCAGACGCACGAGGCCGCCCGGGAGCGAGGGAACCAATTGCCGAAGATCGGGAGATCGCCAGTTGCGATGTTGCTCGGCGAGTTCCGCGAGCGTTACCCCTTCAAAGGGGAGCCGGCCGGAGAGCATCTGAAAAAGCACCACTCCCAAGCTGTAAACGTCGCTGCGAATGTCGGCCGCCAATCGGGATGTGATCAACTCGGGCGCGATGTAACGATAGGTTCCCATCAAAGGCCGATCGACCACCGCCCCCCCCTCGCCCAGGCGCTGGGCGAATCCCAGGTCGATGAGCGTAACATGGCCTTCCGGCGAAACGAGGATGTTCTCCGGCTTCACATCCCCGTGTCTCCAGCCGGCGGTTTCCATCGCATGCAGTGCCTCGGCGACCTGGCGAGCGATCCACAAGGTGGCCGGAAGGTCGAGCAGGCGGCCCGCGTCGAGCAGCTTCGACAGCGTCTGCCCGCTCAGCCAGGGGGAGACCACAAAATACGGCTTCTCGCTGGTGCCTGCTGCAAGAACCGAGATCAGATGAGGGTGGGAAACCTGGCGGGCTACACGCGCTTCCTGACGAAACAATTCAACGATCTCTCGACGATCGCACCAGGGCTCACGCAATACCTTGACGGCATAGGAACCGGGCAGCGGACTGCAGCGGTCCGCCGGCCGCGCACGATAGACATTCGAGTAAGCGCCCTCCGCCACTCGCTCGAGCAATTCCCAGCCGTCCAGCAGGAGCGGACGGTCCGCCCTTGTACCGATTGGAGCGAGACGTTCTCTCAGAGAACCGGTTTGGTGCGTCATCAGAATCCCACGCGTTAAGTGCTGGATCCAAATTCCCGATCAAGGTTGTTTGTGTCGGCCCGGCAGGTGATCCAGGCTTCCGCCTGCCTGGGATGGCCGATGGTCCCTGGCAGGCCGGTCTCCCTCCCTATCACCATCGGTCCACGCCCATAACGCGGTTGAGCGACACTGGGTCATAACCAGGGGAGTCTAACCAGCAGACGCGGGGGGTACCGGTTAGGAAATCGACGGAGAATTTCCTGTCACGAGCCCCCCCGAAACGGGTGAACCGGCGGCACGCCCTTGTGAGCCACATTTCGTCCGTTTATCATGAGGGTTTCTCGGCCTTCTGCGGACCTCAGCAGGGAGTGCAGAGGGCTCGACTGGCGGCCGGCGTGAGAAGCGGGGTTCAGGCCGCTTGCTTCCAGGAGATACAGAACACTCGTTTGCCCCCTATTTTGAGGTACTTTGAATGTCGACACGGATTGCTCTTTCCCTGGTTTTGCTAGCTGCTCTTATTCTTCTCCCCTTCGCCGGATGCACCCCCCCGGCGTCCGAAGACGTTCGTTTCGTTGGTGGAAGTGTCACCGACGGAGGAAGCTGCTGCCCTGGTTCGACAGCGATTCCCGGAGCTTGCCCCAGTTCGGAAGGGCCGGATGGCATGGCAGTCGTGTTGCCCGGGACGACCGCATCCTAGTACTACAGCGCTAAGTTGATATTGCATGATTTTGTCAATCTGGGGAAAATCCTTGCCGGAGTTCCTTTCGAAAGGAGTTTGGCATGGACGCCGGCCAGATTCGCCAGTTGGATCCGATCTTGCGGAAGTACCTGGAACGGTTTGACGATTGTTTTGTTCGTCGGGATACTCGTGCGCATTTTCCTGTGTATGTTCGGGGGCAGCTGTCGAATTTGGAGCGCAAGAGCGTGGAGCCGATTGCCCTGGAAGCAGGTGTTGCGGTGAGGACGCTGCAAGAGTTTCTCAGTCAGCTTCAATGGGACCAGGAGCTCATGCGGTTTCGCCTGCAACAGATTGTGCGGGATGAGCACATGACGGGGAAGTCCGAGGTGATCGGCATCATTGATGAAACGAGCGCGGTCAAGAAAGGGAACAAGACGCCGGGAGTGCAGCGGCAATATCTTGGTTGCGTGGGCAAGCAAGATAACGGCATCGTGACCGTCCATTTGGGCGTTGCGGTGGGAGCATTTCAGACGCTCTTGGACGGCGATCTGTTTCTGCCGGAGAGCTGGAGCCAAGACCGGGAACGTTGCCGAGCTGCGGGGATTCCCGAGGATGTTGTTTATCGTCCCAAGACGGAGATTGCGCTGGAATTGTACGATCGTGCGTGCGCCAACGGCCTGGAATTCGACTGGCTGACGTTTGATGAATGGTATGGAAGCAAGCCGCCGTTTCTGCGTGCCCTGGACGATCGCCGGCAGAAGTTCATTGGCGAAATTCACAAGGATTTCGTGGGCTGGATCGATCCTCCACGAGTGACATCCCGCCCTTACCGCCGGGGACAGCGCGGACCAGGCCGCAAAACGCCACGGATCGTGGCGGGCAGCCGAAAAGCGCAAACCGTCGAACATCTGGCCCAGTTGCATCCTGCCTTGCGGGACCAGTCGTGGGAAATGTGGCGGATCAAGGACGGCGACAAGGGCCCCATCGTTTGGAGGGTCAAGCATGTGTTGCTTCACGTCAAGGATGAGAAATCCTTGCCCGCCAAACGTTATCATCTTCTGGTCTGCGACAATCCACTGACCGGAGAGACGAAATACTTCATCAGCAACGCGCCGCGCGATACGCCGCTGAAAACGTTGTTGCGGGTGGCGTTCTCGCGCTGGTCGATCGAGCGTTGCTTCGAGGACCAGAAAGGCGAGGTGGGGCTGACTCATTGGGAAGGGCGCGCATGGATCGGTCTGCAACGCCACTTGATTCTGACCTCCGTAAGCCACCTGTTCCTGGCGATCGCCTGTCAGCGCTTGCGGGGGAAAAAATCCGGAGATCACGATCTGCCAGCTTCGCCGGGCCACCAGCGCCGTCGTCCAATCGTGGTGGTTGGACCGCGCATCGACTGACAAGCTTTTCCAGCGGACCGCCAGAACAATACGATACCACCAACGCCGCAACGCCCAGGCTCGCAAGAGCCATACGAAAACAACAAAACGGAAATTGACACGACTGGGAATCAAACTCAGTACCCTCAAAAGAGCCGATTCAGACACGAGTTAGCGCTGTAGTACTAGTTGCCGGGTCACCATGATCCCGCCGCCGGTCGAATCTTCGCCCGGCTCTTGCCCACCGTGTTGCGTTCCCGCGTAAGCAAGCATCGCGCTCAGCGTGCGCGCAGCGATCCGGCCAGGTTGCGGTCTTCGTGCAACTCCTCGGAGAGCTTCGGTCTCTCGCTGAGGAGTCCAAGAATCGCCATCGCCCAGTACACTGTCCGCCGCGGAGTGCTTGACGCGCGATGTAACAGAAGCCAGACCGTGAGCAGGCTGAATAGACCGAACACGAACAGATAGACAGTAGCGAACACGGGCCTGACGCGTAATTCGGCAAATGGCATGAGCCAAGCGATCGTCCGAGCGAAGCCGTACAGGGACCGAGCGAGGCGACCTGCCAGGTTGATCGCCGGCTCGGGATCGGCGATGGGCAGGACATTCTCCCAACCCGGCGGCCATTCGCCGCATGCCACGACCAGACCGGCGACGATCACCAGTGCGCCAACCAAGACGGTGCCAGCGGGCCAGACGAAGGTCGCCCAAGGTCGGCCTCGTCCCGATTTCAATAGCGTCAAAACCAGGAACGGCACCATCAGGACGCCTGTGGCGTGGACACCCACCGCCAATACGAAGACGACACCCGCTGCGATTCCCCACTTGGGTGTCGTCACATCCTTGTGAAGGCAGATGGCCACCAGAGCGACGTCCAGCAGAAGAGCCAAAGCGTATGTTTCGATCGTGCACGACGCCTTCAGGACACCCAATGAAAGAACAACGCCCAAGGAACAAAGGCGAGCCAGCCATCTCTCGCCGAGAAGGGGTGTGAAGACGATGCGAACGAGAATGAAGTAGATTGCGGCGCCCGAGATTGCAGACACAAGTGTGAAGTATTCAAGTGTAAACTGTTCCCAGCCTAGCCATGCCAAAGTATCATGTACTAGGTGCAGAATCGGCGCATAGATGGCATGTTTCGGCACCATGCCGTCGAGCAGACCGGGCCTTAACGCGCGATCTGCATGGGAAATCGCATCACCGTCTGGCAGCAGCGGTCTCAGTGAGAAGAACATCAGGACCAACAACAGAGTGACCATGAGATCGAAATGCCAGGCGTCGAAATTGTCTGCGTTGCCTAGGCCGGCAGCATGATGGACTGGAACGGATGCTTCTCTGCCAACTGCCTGTTTGGCCTTAGGCGAATTCGAGGCTTGTGTCGTGTTGTCCATGACTATTCTCAAATCCTGGCAAGCGGAGTCCACCGCAGAGTGCGGCTCAGCTTTCTGTCACAGAACCGCCGCCGCGTTGCACTCGACGGGCCAGTTGGTTTCGATGATTCTCGGGCAAATTGCAGCGAATCGACGGTTCGTGCTAACCCGAAGCACGATTACCTCTATGGTTCTGCCCGAAGGTCATCAATCGCGTCCTGCAGGAACTCTTGAGATGCAATTCCGGGCTCCGTTTTGCGAAGGTCGAAGACTTTCGTGGCCGGATTGCCGGCGACAATCGAATACGGTTCCACATCTTTTCGGACCACCGAGTTCGTCGAGACGATGCTTCCCTCGCCGATCGTGACACCGGGCAAGATGACCGAGTGGCCGCCGATCCAGACATTGTCGCCGATCTCGATTGGACGAACGTCCTCGGGCGTGGGAGGAAGTCCGGCCTTTCGAGCGACGGGGTCGGTTGGGTGCCCGTTTGAATCCGAAAAGGCGACCCCGCCGGCGATCAGGCAGTGGTGCCCCAACCGAATTCGCTTGCCGACCACGAAGGAGCATTGGTGGCCAACGACTGTGTCGGAGCCGATTTCCAGAGTAGGCTGGTCGCTGTACCGCGGCGAGAAAGCGAAGTCGCACTTCCCGTCGATCGTGACGTTATCGCCAATAATGATGTGCCCCTTGCCGGTCACCCAATGGATGAACGCTCCCGTACGCAGATTTCTGCCGTACGTCTTGCAGTAGGCCTTGAACAGGGGTTCGCAGACGAACACTCGCATCACGAAATAGTAGACACTGCGGACTGCGAGGAAACCGCAAAGCATCGGTTTGACGACGACTCTGGGTGCCGGGATGCTCAGGTTGCGGATGCCGCGACGGACGCCGCGTCCAAACCGAGCAACGGGATGGTCGGACGTTGCCAGAAATCTGCGGAAGTTGATCATGCGAGAGAACAGGAGAGTGGTGAGAGAATTGGACGTGAAACAAACACGAGAAGTTGCGTACGGCAGAGCGCGGATGGTTTCAAGCGTAGCGAGTCAATCCTCGTCGCGTTGTCCGAGTATGCCGTAATGGTCGATGAGGGCCGCCACGTTCGCGGTCATGTTGAAGCGTTCTTGGCAGATCCGCATGCCTGCAGATCCAAAGGCGTTCCGTAACCGACCGTCATTGACGAGAGAGAGAATCTTCTCAGCCATGTTCGCCACGTCGGGACGATCAACGAGGTAGCCAGTCTCACCGTCAGCAATCAATTCGGGAATCGCACCCACTCGCGTACCAATAACGGCTTTGCCCGAAGCCATGGCTTCAGCGATGGTCAGCCCGAAGGCCTCTTCCCAGTGGGAGAGTTGGCAAACGATGTCGCTTGCCGCGAACAGGCCTTCCCCGAGTGGATCGCTGACGTTGCCGAGAAAGGTCACGCGGTCTGCAATGCCAAGCTCTTCGGCGAGTGTCTCGTATTCGTGGCGGCGTGGCCCGTCGCCGGCAACCAAGACATGGAATTTGTCGGTTTTCTTGCGTATGAGATGGGCGGCGTGGACCAGGTCGTCGACTCCTTTTTCGGGAATCAGCCAGCTCACTTGCAGGATCACAACATGATCGCCGGGAATGCGATAGCGGCGGCGAAACTCGGCGCGCTTGTCGGCCCCAGCATGGGCGCGGGAAATGTCGACCCCATTATAAATCCGTACCGTTCGATGCTCGGCGGAGACCCCTTCCGTTCGGCGGCAATCACGGACGAAATCACTGACACAGATGATCTTCGTCACGGGGGCGTACGCCAGGCGTTTGGCCATGCGTTTCCAGGCGGGGAGGTGGCGTGGACAGAATCCTTGGGGTCGCGATATGTGATCCGTCAGAAAGACATTACCCACGCCCAGGGACCTGGCGAGCCATGGATAGAGAATTGGATCCACGAGGTGAAAATGGGCTATGTCCGGGCGATATTTGCGAATGAGGTGTCCTGTTCGGGAGATCGCTCGCATGGACCTGGTGCCGCAGAATTCAATCCACTCGAGATGCGTGTTTGGCAGATCGAACAGAGATGCCACTTGATCCGTAGGCGGCGAAAGAAACGCTAGCACGCTCTTCCATCCCGCATCGCAAAGCTGTGCCGACAGTTCGCTGGCAAACGACTGGAGACCGCCGACAACATTCGGCCTGATGCCGAAAACGGAGAGTACCACCTTTTGCCTAGGTTTGCTCATCGGAGACTGATCATCGAGCGATAGCGTTGGTAGTAGGCCGCCTGCATTCTCTCCTGGTCAAAAAGGGCCTCGGCGCGTTGCCTGCCGAGCCGACCCATGCGTGTACGCGAATCGGGTTCGGCTATCAGTCGGTCGACGCATTCGGCGAAAGCCTGTTCGTTGCGAGACTCGGCAAGCAGCCCGGTCTCGTTCTCCAATATGATCTCGGGGACTCCGCCAACCCGAGAGCCGATGCACGGGAGCGAAGCGGCCATGGCTTCGATGAGAGTGAGCGGGATCGCTTCGGTAATGCTACTGAGTATGCAGGCGTCCGCCGCAGGGAGAAGATCCGCGACATTGCTTTGGTTTCCGAGAAGAATCACGTGAGCTTGGAGTCCCAGCTGTGTGACGAGCCGCTCGATCGTGGAACGTTCGGGACCCTCGCCGACGACTAGCATACGCACGAACGGATATTTTGGAACAAGGCGGTGGATTGCGCGAATGCTGGTTGCGTGGTCTTTCTCCGGTGAGAGGCGAGCAACCTGCATGACGACGAAGTGCTCCTCAGAAAGTCCCAGGCGGCGTCTGGTCTCGGTTCGGGTGCCGGGATCGCTTTTGTATTTGGCGAGGTCGCGGCCATTGTAGATCACTTCGATGCGGCTGGCCGGTATTCCCTCGTTGACCGTCAGGGCATCCATAAGGCAGTGGCCCACAGCAACGATGCGATCCGTTGCTCGCAGGAGCAATCGATTCACGAGTGGTCGCTTCCAGGATCGTTGATCAGGGTACGGGCGACCGTGCTCGGTGACCAGGATTGGGCATCCAGTTCTGAAGAATCGAGCCAGTCCAGCGTGTCTGAACGGTCCAATGTGATGAGCATGAATCAATCCGACATTCTGCTCATGGCAGAAGCGGGCAAGACGCCGAGCGCAGCGGAAATCAATACCCGGCTCACGATCGAACACTTCAACGACAGTGCCTGCCGCCCGCAGTTGCTCGCCCAGCAGGCCCGCGCGGTCCAGACATGCGAAGACAAAATGGAAGTCACCTGCCCCTGCCTCGGCGAGTTCCTTGGCCAGGATCTCCGCGCCGCCAACTTCCATACTGAACAGAAGCTGGCAGACCGTGGGCAAGCGGTTGGTCAAAGTCTCAGCCATGGTGGTCTCGCTTCAGTCGGATCATGGCCTCCCGGTGCTGGTCGCCACCGGCAACCAACTGTTTATACATGTGTGCGTGAGATTCTGCACTACGCTGCAAGGTGAAATCTGATTCGAGACGTCGTCGCCCTGCCGCTCCCATCGCTCGCGCAACTTTCGGATCGGCCATCAGACTCTCGATTGCGAGGACCATACCATCGGTGTCCTGATCCTCAACGAGAAGGCCGGTCACATTGGGAGTGACCAGGTCGGAAACGCCCCCCACACGTGTGGCCACGACCGGGCGCGACCAGGCCATGGACTCCAGGATCACGTAGGGCAGGTTCTCGATACGTGAACACAGCACTAACAGATCGATCTGACGAAAGAAGTCGTCGCGATCCATGACTCCGGCGACGACCACGTGAGCCTCCAATCCGAGTTTCTGAACCAGCCGCTCAACTGCCGATCGCTCGGGCCCGTCGCCGGCAATCAGAAAGCGTGCCTGATAGCCGTCCTGAACGAGCCGATGGGCGACACGCAGGAACATGGCGTGGTTCTTTTCCAGACTCAGGCGGCCGAGGATCCCGATCGTCGGTGGGGCGACAGTCTGACTAAACGGATTTCTGTCCACGTCGACCGACAGGCTGTCCAGGGCGATGCCAGAGGGAATCCAGGCGAGGCGATCGGCAGGAATCCCCCTGCCGGCGAGCTTGTCTCGATAGAAGTTCGATAGAACAATGACCCGTTGCGCACGCTTCAGCGTTTGGATCTCCAACCAACCGTAGAAACGTTCCTTGAGATCAGGCCTTTCAAGCCAACCATGAACCGTGCTGACCCAGGGACAGACTCGACCGAATCGGACGGCCAGTCCACCGTGCACAGCCGCTTTGTAGCCGACGGCATGGACGCAGTCGATCTTCTGAGCGACGACGTGTTCTCGGATGGCCTTCACCAAGGCCCAAGAAAACGGCCATTGAGTCGAAAATGAGGTTACCGGGATGCCCGCCGCCTGGAACGCGTGATGCAGGCCGTGGTCTTGTACTTCAAGGCGACTCTCATGAATGACCGTCGCCGAGACATCGACGTCGCCCATTCGCCGTAATCCAGACGCAAGGTCGAGCGTGGCCCGCTCGGCCCCGTAAATCGTGCCGGTGTCCTGGAGGAGAAAGGTAATTCGCACTCTTAATGCCCGCCGATGATTGTCAGGCTGGATCGAGCCGCTGTTCTTTTTCTTGATCCGACATGCGACGTTCCATGCAGCAGCCGGAGATCCACCATTGCGGCCGGTTCTTCCAGATTTCACGCGGTGTTTGGGTCTTGATATTGCCGACCGGAGGCATGGAACTGCACGTTCTCACATCCCCGTTCGATTGGACCTGAAACAGGCCGAGCGCGGCACAGGATGCCTTGTGCTCGTGGGCGGAGTGGAATTGGGTCGAGACCAGTAAGGCGGCCGGGTCACGAAAGTAGGCCTTCATGGCCTCGAGACTCCCCAGGGTGTTGGCGATCGAGAAGCCGTCTCGCTTCATCTGCAGCAATCGATCAACGGCTGCCACGGCCGCCTCCGGGTCGTCCGGCCAGTTCGAACTGTGTTTGTACCATTGCGGATTGTCGGCCGTGTTGTAGTTCTGCTCGATCGGTTGAAACAACACGTCCACGCCGTCCTGAGTGGCGAATCGGGCCACGTCCTCGAGCGAGCCGAGGTTATGCGACATGACCACCGTTTTTAGTCGAATGGCATAGCCAAGCCGGTGTGTCTTGCGGAGCCGAATCAGCGTGTCGATCGTCGACCTCGTGCGGTCGAAGAAGCCTTCGCGTCCGCGGACACGGTCATGTGTCTCTCCCAGCCCGTCGAAGGAGAGGGTCACACGCCAAGGATTGGCGCGAGCAAGACGCTCGATCTTGGTCTGGTCCTTCCAGTAACCG
>CAYSCH010000013.1:9711-27117 GCA_964429355.1 uncultured Planctomycetaceae bacterium
CCGATTCGTGTGCCGTGTTCGACCAGATCGAGCGTGAACGGTTTCAGGAGCGCCTCCCCGCCGGTGAGTGTGATCTGGACGGGACCAAGCCAATTCCGAAAATTGGTCAGGGCGGCGACCCACTGGTCTGGTGTCGGTGAATCCTCCTGGCCGCGATTCTTCCAGATGTCGCAATGCACGCAGCGGGCGTTGCAGCGTTCGGTGAGGAGAAAGGTAATAGCCGTGGGACGGCAGAAGGAGACCAACCGCCCAGCAAAGGATAACCGGAGTCGGTTGTTGATGCCATCCGAAAGGCGTTTGCGGGCCCAACGAAGCCTGGTCGGTAACTGGATCATGGTGCTGCTCAGGGCAATTTCGCTGCCTCGTAGGCCTCGAGGGTCAGACGGGCGATGTTGTTCCAACTCAAAACGTCCCAGGCGAGCGCGGCGGCACTTTGGCCCATCTGCTGCGCCGCGATGGGATCGTTGACAACGTCGGCAATGGCAGCGGCAAGTGACGCCGGATTCTCCGGCTCAACGAGATGCGCTGTTACTCCGTCTTTCAACAGCTCAGAGAAAAGACCCAGGCGGCTGGCGATGATTGCCTTGCCGTAGGGAAGGGCGGTCATCAGGGCTCCACTTGCATCGATTTCGCGGTAGGGGAAGACGGCGGCGTGGCTGCGTGCGAAAAGGCCGGGAATGTCTTCGTCGGGGACGAACCCGAGTTGCCATTCGATGGAGTCGGCCACCCCCATTTCGCGAGCCAGAGACCGCAGGTCGTTTTCCAGGCCCCCGGGATTGCCCGCAATGACAATCTGGACTCGTCGGCGCAATTCGTCAGGCAATTGGGCCAGGGCGCGGATCAGAATGTCGATTCCTTTGTAGGGCTTGATGGAGCCGAAAGCGAGGAACACACAGCGGTCGGAGGGGGCTGACGTTGCATTCACCGGATCGGTCACGGCACGATCAAACACCCCGTGGGGAATCACGGCGATTCGGCCTTCGCCGATCCCTTTGGCGACGAGGGCTTGCTTGCCTGTCTGGGTGTGAACGATGAGCCGGTCGAACGCTCGCAGAATGGCCAGCCAACCAGCCTTTTGCAGGCGGGACGAGGGTGCGAGGAATGCGTTGGTGTCGTGTACGGTAAGTATGCAGGGCGCTATGGCACGGAGTTTCTTCAGGAAGTGCCGATCGATGGCGGGCACGACCGTCCATTGAAAATGGATTACGTCGGGTTGAAGGCGTCGCAGCGCCCGGCATAGAGTGGCCATGTTCCACGTGTGCTCCATCGCCTTGAGCCCCTTCTTCAAGGGTGGGACGGCCGAGAGCAGCGGGAGGCGTTCGGTGAGGCGATAGAAGTGCTCGCAGGTGTCGTAGGTGTTCGCTCCATGGCTTCCCTCCTCGCCGCGACGGCGAAAGTAGTCCACCTCTCGGACCGGGCGAGTGACGAACGTCACTTCGCAGCCGGCGTCGACCAATCCGCGACACAGGTAATTGTCGTAGGGGATGGTGAACGCGGAGGGATCAAGCATTGCGACGTGCGTATTCGCGGCCAAATTGAGGTCCTATTTCTCGATCGCAGGAGAAGACGCCGTTGAAGAGATCCTGGAGTCGTCGCCTCCGGCAAGCACCGCCCGGGTCGTGTTGGCAACGAGTGTCTGTCGATTGTATGCCAGGATACACAGGCAGGTGTCCGTCACATTCGTGCTCCTGCCGACGGGTCGTATTCTGTCGCGGTCCAGCTTCGGCTGGCATTGCCCGACACCCAAACCCAGAATGCAACCCAGGCGGCCAGATTGAGGATGGCGAACGACGCAGCCGCGGCAGTGAGGCGATTCTGTCCGGCCGTACGCGTTGTGATACCGAGAACGATGGTGCTGTACAGGAACAACTGCATCCAGAAGAGAAGACTATAGAAGGGGCCATTCGCAATCGCGCTGGCGACAATCGCAACCAACAGCAGCCACGGAACGGCCAGGCGCATCATCTTGTGGGAAAGAAACTGCCACCAGATCCGGTTCCTCCAGGGAATCAACAGGGAGGGCAAGAGCGTCACGAGCTGAAAATTTCCTGAAAGCGTGCGGATCTTGCGACGGAATTCGGCTTGTGGCTCCGCGGGGAGCCGGTCAAGAGCAAGGGCCTGTGGATTGTGAGCGACACGATATCCCTGGAAGACGACCTGCATCGGCCAATACACATCGTCGAGTATGGTACCTGCGGGCACGCCGTGGAAGAGTTCGCGTCGCACGGCGCAGATGGCACCTGTTACACCGACGACTGAATCGAAGATCGCTTCGTTCCGGCGCAGCCATTTCTCGTAGGTCCAGTAGAGCCCCACCCCCTGCAAAACACCCTCGTCGGTTTCCAGGACCAAGTCGCCACTGACAGCCCCCGTTTGTGAGTCGCAAAAGCTTTCCAAGAGCCGTTGTAGCGCGTCCTTCTGCCAATGCTGGCGGACGTCGGCAAAGGCCAGGATCTCAGAGTGGGCAGACTTGGCCCCTTCGGAAATGGCCGCTGCCTTGCCGCGATTCTCCGGAAGCTCCAGGACTCGCACACGGTGGTCTTCCCCCAGTTTCTCTGCCGACTCCCGGTTGCCTGGTCCGTCGAGGACGAGAATAACCTCCCCCTCGACGCCGGCCGAGTCGATCTGCTGGAGCAGTTCCGCGACGCGTTCGGAAATGCGGGCTCCTTCGTTACGTGCGGCGATGACGAACGAAACCGACGCCGGAGCGGACTGCCTTTCCGCCTGCGCAGAGGGACGCAGGCGTGCCAACAGCCAGATCGCGACCGGATACAGGATGTAGGTATATCCGACGAGAAAAACGCAACTCCAGAAGATCCAGATTTCGAGAGGCATCGTAGGAACCGGGGCGGCGTGCGGGATCTCCGCACGAAACTGGTTGCTGAGCTACCAACGCACGAGCAACACAACCATAACCTTGCTCGCAAACAGGAATAGAACGCTCAAGCCAATGAATCTGGCAAACAGGGAAGTGAAAGGCAGCGTGTTCTCCATCGTGAAGCTCCGAGTGGCGATGGTAACCACAGCCAGCACGATGTAGGTGTTCATCAGGTACAGATGGTTCAGGGCCAGGATCGCCACCACGTAGGCGCCCACGAGCGCGAGTATCGCCGTCGGCATATTGCGAATCGCGGAGGAGGAAGTGTCGTCCGGGATATCTGGGGCACTCCGCATCAAGAAGGCCTTCCAAGCACCATACCCGAAGGCGCCGAGGAACATAGTGCCGCCGACAAAGCCCAACTCCGCAAAAGCCTGGAGAAAGGAGTTGTGGGCGGCTCTGCCGACTTCGGTGACGAATCCGTCAGGCCCCACTCCCAGCAGCGGATGCTGTTTGAGCATAACCATGGCACTTGTCCAGAACTGGAGCCGGCTCTGGCCGGTATCCTCCAGCACGGCTGAGCCGATCCCTGCCATCCGGGCCGTCGCAAGCTTCGCGGCGATGACCGGTAACAGGCAGGCTCCCCACAGCAGCCCCTTCTTTCCCCATCGCGACCACACGTAGATCGCCAGGCCGACCATGAGCGCCAGCAAACCGCCGCGGGAATCGGTCAGTTGCAGCACATACAAATCGACGCAAGCCATCGCGAGCCAGGCTCCTCTGGCAAGTACGAAATGTACCGCGGTAACGTAATGCAGCGAAAGAATCGCGCCCACTACGAGCAAGGCAGCCGTATCGTTGGGGTCGAAGCTCGCGCCGCCAAGCGAGGCAAGTCGCACGCCTCCGGAGACATGATAGACCCCACTTAGCCGAGAAGAATCACTGTCTCCGATCACAAAGAGTCCGTGATGAGCCAACAAGATAAGAAGTCCCTGCAGGAACAGGATGCCGGCGAATCCACGCAGATATCTCGACAACTTCTCTTTTGTGTCGAGAAGGCCCGTCAGAAGAAGATAGAGAAGTACCGGCTTGGCAAACCCGAGGGTAAACCCGATCGTCCCAAAGTTCACGACTTCGGAAAGAAACACGATGCCGGAGAGTCCGAGCACGCACGCAGTGATGGGAGAGCTCTTAAGTGCGCGCTCGTCGAGTTGGCTTACCCAGGCGTTGAAGTAGAGCACCAGACAGGGGATAATCACAATCTGGAAAAGTGGCACACCCATCAACCCCGGAACCCACTCGTTGGGGCGAATGAAGTAGATAGCCGTTAAGAGAAGTAGGAAGAACTGAGCCATAACGGAAGTCACCGGTGAAGCGGTCTGGAGCAAGAGGGCGGTCTGGAGCAAGAGGGCGGTCTGAACCCGAAGCATTCCACACTGGTCATGGCCGATCGCTAAAATGCTGCCGCCTGCACAAAGGGTGTCTTCGGCGGGACTCTCCATGAATCAGGAAGCCGGCCACCGGAACGAGAACCTCGAAACTGGATGGACACTCGGTTTCCAACAGGCGTGACCAGGAAATTGCGGCTGTCATGGCTGTCTCGGCGGAACTTGTCGGGGGTTGCGGTTCCTTATGGTACGCGCCCAGGAAGGTCACTTGGCAGACGATTCAACCGCTGCAGGTCTGTCATCGCTGTGAGAAGTAAAGTACGCATTTTACCTGTCGTGAACTGTGCGACGGCCTCGGGCACTGTGGAGGATTCCGCGATTTCCGACAGGAGACGTGCGGTGTGTTCCCCGGTTCTGCCATAAGCGGTGCGCAGACGTTCTGTGTTGGCTTGGCGGAAGGGTGACCTCAGTTGCAGTGCCATCTCGCGATCGATCGGTGGACTGCTATCAAGGAATGATTTCAGAAAAGCGAGTGTGTCGCGGAGAGTGCGATCCTTTTCGATCCAATGCAGAAAACCGTCATCATTCAAACGAAAAGAGGTCCTTGCAACCGCAGCAAGAATCTCTGCCCTTGGTGATCCCGTCGCGATCTTCGGCAAACCATAATCCGTAATCACAAGCGGGACGACCTCGGCGCGCAGTATGCCAGTCAGATTGACGAAAACCTTCAATGCGTAAGAACGATTCGTCCAAGGGTGGCCCTCCCGCAAGTAAGCGTCCGGAGGAAAGATGAAGTTGCCCAATCCATGCGAGATGATGCTCTTGTTCCATACTTCGACGCCCATGAGCAAATGAGCGTGATGACACAGTACCAGATCGGCGCCCGCCTCCGCATAGTTGCGAGCGCGGTCGCGGTAGCTGATCGGGGGATGGAACGCAAATTCATAACCCCAGTGTAATTGAACTATGATTAGATCTACTTGTGGGCGCAGACGCCGAATGTCCTCAAGGATGCGGCCGTCCTCGGCAGAAAGGGGCGCTTGGTTCTCTGATTCGTCCGCCTCAATCCGATAGTTGTCACAATAGCCAAGCACCGCGATGTTCAAGCCGGCGACCTCGATCCGAGAGGGCGATTGTGATTGCGCGGAATAGCTTCCTGCGCCACAGTGATGAATCCCGTACTCATCCAGTAACTTGCAGCAATCGAGGAGGCCGGAGATGCGGCAGTCACGCGCATGGTTGTTGGCGAGAGTGACGACATCCATTCTAGCCGCGACCAGTAGCGAAACGGCGTCGGGGGATGCCCTGAGAAGGCTTCCGATGGATTGGCCCGATTTTTGGGCGTCGGTCAATGGGGTTTCCAGATTTCCGATGCGAAGATCACTGTCCGCCACAATCGGGTCCACCAGCGTCACGAACTGCTCAATTTCTGCAGGGATGCCACCGCCGCGTGGGGCGAATGCCATATCTCCCACAGCCGTCAGCGACGCGGATGGCACGCCATCCTGGACGAACAGACACTCCATTTGTCTGGCAAAGCTGAGGGACGACAATCGCATCAGTTCGAACTTCCTCCGGAAACGCCAGGGCAGGAAGTTACTAAACGAAGCTGTGGTTTCGCACTTCATCATGATCATGGCCACTCTTGCGTTGCCGACACGTTAATGCTCTGTTCTGAAACCTCAAAATGCGTTCATCTCGGATGGTCCCTTCTTCAATCACTGTGGCATTCCGAAGGCAAATACCGTGATTGAGTTCGACGATCTGGTCGACGTACAATGCAACCACTTTACTGATGGCGTCCGTCGCTGAAAGAGGGAAGAGGGCTGGAACGTGGTCGACAGCGTAATGGAGAATTTCCTCACACATGTAAATCGGATCGCCGATCGTGGTCGACTTACTTGATTCGATTCCCATGTGAGAGTCACAACTAATGTCAATGATCATCGAACCTGGTCGCATTCTCTTGAGGTCTTCGAAGTAGAGAATATGGTCAGTACGAGTGACGTCCCACAGGACAGCATTCACAACAATGTCGAACCGTTTGACTTCCTTTCGCAGCAGTTTCTCGGTAGCCCGACTGTAAACGGAAATCTTGGCTCCCAATCGTGACAGGATGTTGTAGGCCCCTCGACCGCAGTTTCCCATTCCAATGATGGCGACGCGAAGTCCTTCGGGAAGGCGACCGAAATATCGCAACGCGTGAAGGACGGCTGCCTGCCCGGCGATTTCGTTGTTCTTCCAGAAACAATGCCGTCCATCGTCGAACATATCCTCCCAGGCAATTCCCGTCATATTGTGCTGGAGGAAGAAATCGGTGATCTCACGCCCCTGGACAGCGTGAAGCCATCCGAAGAAAGTCTGGCCCGAGGCAAATAGCTCGCGTTCAGCGGGTTCGGGGGCCTTTGGATTGCAGACGACCTCGCACCGGTAAACCTCGTGTTTTGGCTTGACGGCGCACCCGAGGGCTTGGTATTCGGCGTCAGAGACCCCCAAATGGACCGCGTAGCCTTCCTCGAAGACGAGTCTATCGCAGTTCTTGATCCGTCGAAGATCGCTAGGCAGGAGTGCTCGGCGTCCCTCATTTTCTTTGCCGCTGATGACGAATCCGATGTTTCGCATTGCTTTAGATCTCAGTTCCATGACATGACTTCAGGCGTGCTCAAGGCCGATGAGTCTTGTGCGAAGGTGGCCGACCAACACGGTTTGGAATTAGCGTGACGCGCCAACAGGATCAGGACTGGTTCCAGCCACCATCGGAAACGTCCGGAAAGGCGTTTGCTCGTGACAGAGCAAGTGGACAGGAGCTTTGCTTTATTGGTCAGGGGTGTACTTCCCTTGAACGGAAAGCCAGTCTCGGATCGAAGCTGATTATAGCACTCCATCCAAAGGCGTTGTGTCAGCCGTGGATCATCGGCCCTTGAGTCTGGCGGAACTCTGCGGGTGCCTGGAAATGCAAAGTACTTCGGCCAGAATTGCTCGAGGCAACGCGACCGTAGAGTTTGTGGCGGCAGTTTATCGAGGGGATCGAAACTAAGAGTGAGGTGGGCGTAGTCCAGGTCGAAATAGGGGTAGACAGTAATATGCCCAGCTGGAATCAATCTCTGGGAGCACATCCCAGGCCCTGAGCGGCAACGCATTAAGAGGAACGCCAGATCTGACTTGTTCGTTCCATTTGGCAATTGAGTCAAGTAGTCGGCCAGATATCTACGAAGGGCCTCCAAGCTCGGCCAGTACTTGTGATTCAGGATCGAATCGCAGGGATCGGCAAGTACCTCATCGAGAATCATCCTAATCTTCTCAGATTCTGCGGCAACATGAAACTTACTCAATCCAAAGCCCGTGTTACCAAAAACATCCCCACCCAATCCATCAAACACCAGGCAGGTTTCTCGAGGGATATCGCGGTGCATTGCCAGAAACCACGTGTGCTCGCGACCATGGGCGTCCAACAGCAGCCGTCGGTCTCGGTCAAGTCGTGCGTACTCCGCAGGTGTGGGGAGTTCAACAACATGATGGTCGAAGCCAAGGCTGTTGGCCATCGCCGATGCCCAGCGAGCGTCAAGGTCCAACCCGTTCTTCTGCAGGACTCTGACTGTCAGCGCCTTGAAGGGCACATGGCAGGAATGGAGTCTGGCCAGAATCCGTCGGCTGTCATAACCACTGCTGAGGGGTAGACAGCATCCTGAGGCAGACAGCATCAGGCATCGATCCACGGCGGCCTGAAAGGCGTCCTCGACCTCGCGCAAGCCCGCGCTGGTGACTGGTCTGTTTCCTGCCGCAAGTGCGGAATCATCGAACCACCTTTGTTCATGGGACCCGCGGGCGCTGAACCGCTTGACGGTTCCCGGAGGTAGGCGAGACAGGTCCTGCGTCAGACTTCGGTTGCCGTATACCGAGCCGGATTGGATAAGAATCCTCGCAGCGATCCGATCGGTCTCGTCGCCAGCCAGGGCCAGGAACCTTGAATTGGTGGAGAACAATAGAGCGCCAGACAATTCTCGATAGTACAGGGACGCGATTCCAAAAGCATCGCCAATCAACTCAATATTCCCACCCCGAAAGATTCGAACTGCCGTGAACACACCGTTATGCTGGTCGCCCCCCTTGCTCCAATACGCGAGAATCTCATCGGCTGGCGACCAGGAGTGGATCGGGGGTGCAAGAAGATATCCACGAAAGGCCACCGCTTCGACTTCCTCGCGGGCGTCGGACGAATAGGCCGCATTTGGTACATGTACGAGACTACTTTCCGCTGGCTGAAACGATGCGCGGCTGCTCAAAAGGAACCAGTTCGCTCCACTTCTTGCGGAGACGGGTGGAAAACCGGGGGTGGACCAATCGATCTGGAGTTGTGCTGAAGGATGCCAAGCACCGAGGAAGAACTCCTCGTGGAATGAGGAGTCGGGGAAGTCCGGCCATTGGAAACATATTCGCAACCGTTGCGTCACAATCGGGCTTAACATAAGGGGTCTTGAATGTTCACTTGGGAGGGTACGTCAGATTTGGGGGTCTGCGGCTTGAGTGCCGTTGCACCGGATGGCTAACTGTCGGAGTGGTTGGAGCACGATGCGTCGTCGCTCCTGGCGGTCAAAACCCACCAACAGTATGAGCGGGGCCGCTACGGCGCCCGCCAAAATGCCACAGAGGGCGAGCATGATCCAACTCCCGTGGACAGGGACCATGTGGCGAAGGAACAACAGGGGACCGGTGAGGATCACGGCCAACAGACACGGCCGAACGTAGGCGGCGCGAAAATAGTCGACCGGTCGGGCATGGATCACGCGGCAGACCGCGATCGGGAATAAGAAACCCTCTACAATGGCCACGGGTATCAAGGTTGCAAGAACCACCCCGAGTATGCCATAGTCCCGAATCAATGCAATCATCAGAACGAGGCTGGCCAACGCCTCAGTAAACGTCAGCATCGTGAGAAGTCGCATAGCTCGACAGCCCAAGAACACCTGATAACCGATCTTCTGGCCAATTCGGATTGTGCCGGCGGCCATCAGAATCCAGAAAAGCACAACGACGGACGTGTATTCGCTGGCGTCGACAAACTTGGAGCCAACCCAGAGTTGGTAGAAGTCCGCCGCCCAGATTGCACCGATAATGGCCACCGCCGTGGCACCGCACAGCATGATCCTTGACGCTGCGAAGTATATTCGTCGCAGTCCTTCATGGTCATCCTCGGCGTCAAGCTGAGTGGCGAGTGGGAAGAATACCATTCCCACCGGAACAAACAGTCGGTCGATCTGCAGCACCAAGCCGGCAGCCAGATTGAACGGCGCCAGGGCAGCTAGCGGCATGAACAGCCCAATGATGAGGCTGCCGGAGTAGTTCTTCAAGATCGATGCACCCTGGACAAGGCTATTCAACACGCCGTAGGAAATGATCGGACGGAAGTCGCTCCAAGCTGCCAGGCGGAGAGATACATGTAGCTGGGGAAGTATGTGGTGGGCGATACGCGAGCGAAGGAGGCACCCAAGCATATCACCGGTCGCTTGCACCAAGCACAAGCCGAGCAGTCCGTAGCCCAACTGCAATGCAACGTACGTTGCCGCGGCAGTTGCGAGGCGAAGCGGGACCTCGATCAAGTTGGCAAGGTCGTAGCGTTGTGTTGCGGCGAATACGGCCGAAAACGGAGCGAAGGCGAACTGGGCGGCTGTCGTGATGCCGACGAGGGCGATGCACCACCGGACCTCAGTGATGGCATTCGCCGGGATCGTGAAAATGAAAGGAGACAACCAACTGATAAAGGCCGATGCCAAGACGACTGCCAAACCACATGCGGCGAGACCTGCAACCGAGGTGCTGGCAGTTCGATTGACTGAATGGTAATCGCGCTGGGCGAGGTAACGGGTCAGATACTGGATCGTGCCTCCGCGTAGCCCCAGATCGAGCAGACCGAAATAACCCGTCAGGCCGTTTACCAGGATCCACACTCCGTACCGAGTATCGCCAAGAGAATGCAGAACGAACGGCGTGAGGAAGAAGATAACAACCGCGTTGACGGCGTATCCTATCCAGTTACTTGCGATGTTCCTTGCGATGATCCGGAGCATACTACCTGAGCTGTTTCGAATTCTATACTAAGTTGCCGGGATTCCGACGTCGAAAGTGCTTGAGGACGTCTCGATCAGAGCGAGTCGATTGAAATCGACCTCAAGCTGTCGGCCAGTCGCCGAGCGTGGTTCCGGCCGTCGAAGTCTTCCAGGGCCTGTTTCCTGGTCCCGTCAGCGACGGCGTTGTCGTGGGTGATCCGCCGGATCGCTTCAGCAATGTCATCGACGTTATCGGGATCGGAAACGACTCCGAGGGCGTACCGCTTGACGATGTCGGCGGTTGCACCATCTCCTGTCAGAGCAATGATCGGCTTCCCAAACGGAATCATCTCGTAGAGTTTGGCGGGGATCTGGGTGGTGGTATCCGGCTGGATCAGTAGAAAGGCGTCGACTTCGGCCATGTGGCGCAAGATCGTGTGGTGGTCGACCATGGCTTCCACGGAAACATGGTCCGTCAGGCCATTCTGGGCAACGAACTCGTCGAGCATGAACTCTGGTGCAACGGTTCCGAACTGCTCGAAAAGCAGATTGCCTTCCCCATTACTCAAACACTTGATCGCCTGCAGGAATGGACGCGGATCTCGCCGGCAGTAAAGGGAGCCGGGGTGGCAAATGCGGAACTTGGAGCCGGGCATTCTCGGGGATGCCTGCGGCAATCCACTTAACATGGCCAGGAGTGCCGGATCAAATCCATTGGGAATGACGACGAACTTCTCTTCCGCCTGGTCGGGATACGTTTCGAGGAAGCTGTCACGCATGGAGTCCGTATTCAAGATGACCCGGTCCGCTGCGCGGACACAGGAGGCCTCGAGCCGTTCCGCCGAGCGCTGTTGGCTGGGACACCAGTTCTGAGCACGCCAAGGATTGCGAGCCCAGGGATCGCGAAAATCGGCCACCCAGGGCAGGCCCGACATCCGCTTGAGTCGTCGGGCGATCACGTGGGTGCTGTGCGGAGGACTTGTGGAATAGAGCACACGCACAGGATTCTTCTGAAGAAGGTCTGCCGCCGCGCGAATGGCGGGCCTGGACCAGGCGATGTACCAGTCGGGTGTGAAGAACAGGCGATCCCGAAGTTGACGTGACCACTGGATCAGGGGACCGCGCAAACGTGCTGGCGAAGATGACGGCCTCACAGGACCAGCGCCGGGTTGAGAGGCTGACCTTAATGATTTCCTTGCCGATCTGTTTCCGGTGATTATCCGGCGGAGTCCGCCAAGAATCGCCTCTTCAGGGAACCAGACGTTTGTTCGCTCAACGACGGTGTTGGCGGGGATTTGACCCGCGAGAGAGTGGTCCTCGCCGTATCCGGTGAATTCGGGTCTGGCAGTGACGACCAAGGGGTCCCAACCGAAGTCCGGCAGGTATTTGGCAAAGCGGAGTGAACGTGCACTGCCGGCTGCTGCTGTTGGCGGGAAGAGGAAGGCCAACATCAAGACCTTTTCGTGTGCTGTCATCGATTGTGCAATCATTGCGCCGTGGGCAGAGGACAGAGGACCGAGCGACGCGGTCAACGCGGCCTGTGAAGGGGCACGATCTCGCTGTCTTCCAGGCGTTCGTTGTGGATCGTTACGGTGGCCGTGTCGTGCCCGTCGCCGTTTCCATTCCCGTGTTTCTCTGCGTTCTTGCCGAGGGCCTTGGCCAGGGCGGCCGAGGACATGTCGCTGGCGACGGTGACCTCGGGGACGGGTACGTAGCGGGGGTGGTGGTCGACGTCGCGGCGGAGGCCGAAGAGCGCGGTCCAGAGAAGGCCGCCGAGTTTGAAGATGCGGGTGAAGGTGCAAGCGATGACGCGGAGATCGAGCCAGAAGCTGGCCGTCTCGATGTATTCAAGGTCGAGGGCCAGTTTGCGGCATACGCTGTCGATGTCGGTATCGGGGAGGAGGTTGACCTGGGCCAGGCCGGTGACGCCGGGCGTGACCAGCACGCGATCCTGGTAGTGGGGCAGCGCTGCAGAAAGGACCCGGACGAACTCGGGCCGCTCGGGACGCGGGCCGACCAGCGACATCTCACCCCGGAGGATGTTGAAAAGCTGGGGCAGTTCATCGAGGTGGAACCTGCGGAGCAACTTGCCGATGGGCGTCGTGCGTGGATCATCGAGGCTTGCCCAGATGGCGCCGCAGCGACACTCGGCATCGACTCGCATGCTGCGAAGCTTGAGCATCGTGAAGACCCTGCCGTGCTTGCCCACTCGCTGTTGGCGGAAAATGCCCGGGCCGCGAGAAGTGAGGCGGATAATCACCACCAGGACCGCCATGATCGGTAGCGCAGGTATGAGAAGAAGGGCAGCGACTGTGCGGTCGAAGGCTCCCTTCCACTGGACGTATGCCGTGGGCCTGATCGGTGGAAGGCACCGTGGCCGGATATGCCACGGTACTCTTACTGATTTGGTTTCGTTGGTTATTCCTGCCCCGCTGATAATAGTCATCGCAAATAACCTATGTGTTGATCGATCAATGGTGCTGTTGTCGAGTTTGTGAGTGGTCAGAGGTTCGCCTTTCGAAACTTCCGACTGCAAATGGCCGCTTACCTCGTCGCCTGGCTGATCAGAAACTCGGGTGACTCGGTCACGAGATGTTGAAGGAGATCGGGCGTTGGATCGGCTACCGCAGGATCGGAACCGGCCGGCAAGCGACAGCCTAGCTGAACCTTGTAAAGGTAAGGGAAGAGCCCATAACCCATCCGCGACCCCGTGGCGGCTTCCCAGGGACCACCCGTGCTCCAAGCCCAATATTCGCGGAGGAGATGGCGGTCGTAGCCTTTGGAACGAAAGGTAGCGACCCAGAAAGTCCCTACCTGTTGGGGACGATCGGGGTCGGAGATCGTCACGATCTCCGTCGAGCCAAGTTTCTCGTATCCCAGGCCGCTTACGCAGACTTCCGGGGTATGGGCGCCGATGTAGCCTGGCGGACCGACAAGGAGAGTCATGCTCACCGGGACGTTGCTTTCAGAGCTCTTCAGGACGCGCAGATGGTATGCCGACGGCTGGAGCATCTTGATGGAGGTTTCGTCCAATTCTTCCTCCGACAATGTCTCCCAATCGCCCAGGGTCTTGGGGAATTCGCGAAGTCTTGCCGCAGCAGTCTTCTCGATCTCGGAAGCGCCCCAGCGGCGATGCAACGTTCCCTGCATGTAGCCTGAAAGGATCGTCAGGA
Source organism: uncultured Planctomycetaceae bacterium (assembly GCA_964429355.1). Lineage (GTDB taxonomy): Bacteria > Planctomycetota > Planctomycetia > Pirellulales > Thermoguttaceae > JAAYAY01. The sequence continues at coordinate 23,135 of CAYSCH010000013.1, forward strand.
CCACAATCAAGGCCAGGGCCGATTTCCATGCAGTATTCTTCACAGCGATTCCTTATGGTCACACCTTGCGACTGGAGCCCAATCGTGCAAAGCGGTGGGGTAAGACTGAAGCAGTCGGATCAGAGTTCGAATTTCTTCCTGAGTTCGTCGAGCCAGACCTTGTCCTTGCCCGTCAAAATCAGATCGGATCGCTGGAGTAGTCCGTCTTCAAGGGCTTTTTGAAGCATTTGTATTGCCTTGGCGCCGTCACCGACGCGATCGCAGGCGACTGCAAGGTGAAGCATGTACCGGGGATCCTGCACGTTGCCCGAGACGGCCTGATCCAGGACGGCGACGGCCTCGTCGGCCCGTTCGAGGTGAATGAGGATGGTGCCCTTTGTGTCGAGCAGGCCGGGGGCGTAGCTCGAGAGCTTGATGGCGCGGTCGATGTATTCCAGTGCGTCTCCCGCCCGGCCGGGTTGTTCCCCGAGCATCGCGGCCAGGTTGTTGAGGATGACGACGTTCTCGGGTTTGAGCGCGGACGCCTTCTCCAGGAGCGCGACCGCCTTGTCAACCTGGCCGCGGACGATGTACACATTGGCAATGGTGGAGAGTAGTTCCGCACTGTCGTCATGCGCTTTGGCTGCCGCTTCGAGGATGGGTTCGGCGACCGTCCAGTCGTCATCGGTGGGTTGGGACGAGACGAAGACAGCGCTGAGGGCCACGGCCTTGGCGAGATCTGGGACGTCGTCTCCGGCAGCGAGGATCGTCTCGACGGCCTGCGTGGTGCGACCCTGTGCGGCCAGACAGGTGGCCAGACGGCCGACCGCCGCCGGGTTGGACTCAACGAGTTTCCTATAATGCGGTTCAGCCTTCGCGGGCATGTTGACCAGACTGTAGAGGTCGCCGAGGAGTTGCGATACCTGCGCAATTTGTGCCGGGTCGGCGGCGGAGCGTTTTTCGAGCCTCTGCTGCAATTGACGGATGATCGGCTCGATTTCAGAGTCACGCCCGGTTTGATGCAGCAGTTGGACTCTGAGGCTGATGGTCCCGACGGCGCCGGGAGCCATCTTCTCAAGGCGTGCCAGTTCTTCTTCTGCCTTGGCGAGTTGGCCGGTGCGAACATAACGCCCAACCTGTGCGGCAAGCGTTTCGGCAGTGAGTGCGGTCGATTCGATCACTTGGTCGAAGGCCTCGCCTGCGGCCGCGAACTCGCCGAGGCTCTCGAGCATCTCCGCCCGCCGGTAGCGATCGGTCAGGGAGCCTTGCTCAGGGGCGACGGCAAGAGCATCGTAGATGGCGAGGGCTTTCTGCCGATCGTCGCCGTTGTCGCGGAGCCAGAGAATGCGAGCGTGGGCACGCCGGGCATCGGCCAAATCAGGCGTGGTTTCGAGGATCTTCTGAACCTGCTCCTCGGCACGGTCGAACCTGGTCCGATCTTCACCGCGGAGCAGCAAATCGACGAGCCCGAGCCGAAGGGCAATATCGTCGGGAGTCGCGTCAAGGGCCTCGCGGTAAGCTGCTTCGGCGGCAACGTAGTGCGGTTCGGACTTCTCTGATTGTCCGAGGGTGTCATAACCGCGGGCGAGAACAAGTTCCTTCTGCCACGGCTTGAGTTGCCCACTGGCTGCAAGTTCCTTCAGTGTCGCCTCCGCCTCGTCTTTCCTGTCGGCCTGGTCGTACAATGCAAACAGCGCCGTCATCGGAACGGGGTCGTCGGGCTTGATCAGCAGGGCCTCGCGGAACATCTTCTCAGCCTGGTCGGTTTCGCCTGCCTCCTGGAGGAGGGCCCCGAGACGCATACGGGGAGCGGGGTCTTCAGGTCGAGCCGTGATTTCCTGGCGGGCCAGTTCGATGGCCATCTGGCGGTCGCCGGCGCCGCGTTTGACGAGCATTTCAAGCTGAAGAATCGCATCGGTTCTGGGAAACTCCACCCGTGCCTCCGCAATCCGAGCTTCGGCTTGTTCGACCTGCCCGGTCTGCAGTTGGAGGCGGACAAGCTGTTCGAGGGTTCTGAGGTTCGTCGGTTCGAGTTCCCAGGCCTTCTCGAGATCCTGCACGGCGTCGACCAGGTTGCCTTCGGCTCGCTTCACGCTGCCTGCCAGGAGATGCGCCTGCGGCCAATCGGGGCGGTCCTTGAGGAGACCGTCGGAGAGCTGTGCTGCCTCCTGGATCTGTCTCTTTCGCTCTTCTTGCGGGGCGGCGGCATCCATCAGCAACCGGTTGGCACGGTAGAATCGCCAGAGGACGGCGTCTTCGCCCACAATTTGTCTGAGCTTCTCCTCGGGAACAAGGGCGTCCGGCGCGCGGCCTGCGGACAAGGCGGCCACGATTTCGCGGCACGTGGAGACACGGGCCAGGTCGTCTGCCGCGCCGAGCTCCTGATACCTTGTGGCGAGCGCGTCGCACAGTTCGGAAGAAAGGGGATATTCTTCTTCAGTGGCCCGGAGGGTGGACAGCACCCGTTTGGAACGGGTTTCGGAATCGTCTTCCGCACGGCTGAGTGCCAGCAAATCTGCACGCATCAAGTCGATCGCCCACGGTTGAGGGATCGGTTCCTGCCGGGCACGTTCCTCCAACGCATCGAGATCGTTTTCGACGGCTTCGAAGACTCGTGTTGAAGGACTAGCGCTCTTAGCCTGCTCCAGCCGTGCCCTGGCCAAGAGAAACCGCAGTCCAATCGAGCCATCCAGTTCGATACCCCGTTGGAAGTTGAGCACTGCCACGTCTGGCTGGCCGGCAGCAAGGTACATACGCCCGGCGGTCTCACGGAACTGGCTTATTTGAGGGAGATCGCGAGCGAGTTCTTCGTAGACCTCGGCGGCTTTTCGAAACAGCGACTCGGCCTCACCACGGGCAGCTTGTGAGCCGGCCGAGACTCGGGGCAACTGGGCGGCATCCGGAGTTGTTTTCAGCGCTTCCGCAGCCTGGGTGCCCTGGGCAGCTGTGGCGAGTTTTTGCCGGGCCTGGGCCTCGTAGCATTGGGCAAGGAACAGGCGTGCCTGAACCTCATCGCGATTGAGAGCCTGGTCGGTTCTCGCATCGGATACGGCAAGACTGCGATCGGTCAGTATGCGATCGAGGAGCGTGGCGGCGGACTCGAATTCATTGGTCTGGAACAACCAGCGGGCACGGAGTAGATCGCGGCGGGCCTCGCGCGAGCGGCGGACGGCTTCGCCCAGATTGGCACGTTGGGCGACCAGAGTATCGTCGAGGGCTCTGAATCGTTTGTCGGCCTCTTCCCGGTTCAGCTTCTGGGCGTTCAAGAGAGCGTCGATGAGTGCAATATTGAGGTCCCAATCGTTCTCGCCGACATTCTGGAGGCCGAGCCGGTAGGTGTTGATGCCCTCGTCCACGTTTCCGAGCCGACGATAGGCTTCCGCCAGCCCCAGGTAAACGGTGAGATTCCCGAATTCAGAGTCTTTGGCGGAGAGGAAGTGCCGGCAGGCTTCATCAAGTTTGGCCTTGCGGGCGAGGATGCTTCCGGGATCCGACGCCTGGAGAGCGGCCGCTTCCTCCATCAGTTGCCAACCAGCCAGAACCTGGACTGCGGCGGAGTCGGGAGCCAACTCAAGGGCCCTTTTCAGGTCGGCACCGGCACCGGGGAGACCATAGGTGGCCAGATGTCGCGACCTTCAACAATCATGGCTGAAACCTCCAAAACAGTTGTCGAAATGTCACGCTTCGTAACGAATATTTCCCACCAGTCCAGGGCGATCCTTCACCTGCTCTTCCGTTACGAGCCTGACGAAGGCCTCGTCTCGCCAGAGGGTGTTGATCGCCGTCAGTAGCGTCAGGAAACGATTCTCCTTGGATTCCGCTTCACGGACAAAGGAGTCCTTGGACTTGGTGAGGTCGGTAATGTCCTTCTTGAGCATCGTTACGGTCAGGCCCGCACGATTCTTCTTTCCCGTGCCGTTGGACTGAGATGCTCGTTCCATCCTGGCACCGATAATTCGCCGGGCCCGGGCGAAGTTCTGGCAATTCACGATCCCCTGATCGAA
>CAYSCH010000013.1:27127-35488 GCA_964429355.1 uncultured Planctomycetaceae bacterium
TTTGGATGTTCGCATCGTCACTCTGGGCAACCAAGATGGCGAACGAGATGGAAAACACGCCCTGCTCGACTCCTTGGATCAGGCGGTCTTCGCCTTTCTCAACGAGGCCGATATACTGCCGCACGTACTCCGGGCTGCGGCACGAGACCTTGCTGATGCGATCGTAATCCCACCCCTCGTCATGGAGTTGCTTCAATTCTCGGGCGAACACCATCGTTCCCGGGCGGCTCCGGGCTAGGTTCTCGACGAGCGACTGCAGATAGGCTTCCTTCCGCGTACACGTTACGGCTTCCGCCTTGATCTCCGACTTTCCTAGGCGCTGATGGGCGATCAAGCGGCCTTCGCCGCAGATCAGTTCATAGAAACCCGTTTTCTCCAGGAACTTGTCGTTGACGCGGATCGGCATCAACATGCCGTTGTTGTCGATGCTCTGCACATTCATCTGGAACTGTTCCTCGTCTCGAATACGAGGGTTAATCACCTTGATCTTCTCGATGCGGATCATCCTGTAACGGCGATCCTTCATGGGCAGGATGTCGGGGATGTCCATCATTGTCCTCTCAAGATAGCAGTTGCTCGATAATGGCCAGGCCGTTGTGGCCGTACATTTCCAGGCGGGAATCTGACGTGCTGAACAAGCGGATCCAGTGGTCTTGGACCAGCAGTCGTGGCAAGGCCAGGTAGCCAAGGATCCGTGGTTGCACGCCCTCGGAGAGGGGAACTCCGAGGGTGATATCGATGACTTCACGCTGGTCCGGCCGGAAGAACCAGTAGGTGGTGAGACCGCAGGGCATTGGCACGGAAGGCTGAACCAGGACGGTAAGCTTCTGGTCGATGACCAAGAAGTCGTCGTAAACGATGACCTGATCGACCAATGCCTCGATGTGCTCATTGACTTGGCTGCCGGCCACAGCCCGGACCTCGCTAAAAAGTTGTTGAAATGCCGAATCCATTGACCCAAAATGCTTCAAGTAGGCCGACGGGGACGGCATGTCCGGCGCGGCACGGACCAAAGACGGTCGGACGATGCCGTGTAGCTGGAAAAGCGTTTCGAGCTTCTCCAGCATGTAGGCCGGGGTGTGGAACCTGGCCCGATCGGCGAAAATCTCCTGCGCCTTGGCGAAAACCTCGGGTTCGATCACGCGCTCAAATGCCTCGGGGGTGCGAATCCATTTTTCCTTGGGATTTGGGCGCGAGGGCGTCTTGAGCTTCTGGGTGGTGCGATTGTAGACCATGGTCCCGGTGTAGCGCTCATCCATGAGGATGTCGCGAACCTTGGCGCCGTCCCATAGTCGCCCCCCGGGTGACGGAATGCGATCGTGGTTCAGACTCTCGGCAATGGCCTGCTCGTGCCGGCCACCCTGTGTGAACTCGTGGAAAATTCGTCGAACGACCGCCACCTCCCGTTCCTCTCCCAGTGTCAGCGTAACGCGCTGGTTCTGAATGCTCTTCCGTTCGCCAGGTTGGAGAATCTGGACTGGCTGACGGGTCTCGTTGAGCAACAGGCGGCGAAAGCCGTATCGGGGTTTGCCGCCGGCCCAGTAGCCCTGTTGGACAATCTTCACACAACCGCGAAACACCTTGTCGCTCAGTTCTCGGCTGTACTGCGCGGCGCGGAAGCGTTCAAACTGGACATAGACCGGGTAGAGCGGATCGTCCTCCCGCGGTTTGCCGAGCGTCGTGTATATGACCTCCTTGCCGTATTTCCGGCACTCAGCGCTGTACTGAGCGGACAAATCGATGTCCTGGAACCGGCCCCAGCGGCTGACGTCCAGGCAAAGGATGTACTGGAAGTCGTTGCGCTGCTTCACCCAGTTCTCCATCATGTCCTGGAAGTCTGGCCGCCCTTCGGCCGTCAAGCCAGACTTGCCCGGGTCCATAAAGTCGTGAATGATTTCCACGCCGTTGCTCTCGGCCCAGGAGCGCACCTGGTCTTGCTGAATCGCGATCGAGTTTTCCTGGCGATCCTGCGCGGAATGTCGGTAGTACGCGACCGCGCGGTACGCAAACTTCGGCTGTTGAGCAGTGTTGTTCTGACGTTCCCACCAGTTGGCCATGTTTCGGTTCCGGGTTGAGCTGTCGGTGATGGCGATGACTTCATGTTAACCTCGGACCATGGGGCCGCCGTTGCGTACCCGGTGAGAGAGTGTGTGGATTGCTATTCAAGACGCAACGATGCGAGCGGCGGGACCAGGCCGGCGCATTAACGGGGCAACGATAGGACGACGAAGATGCAGCGAGTGCCGCTGTTCGGAGGCTGATCGCCGCTCGCCAGAACCCCCGCTGGTATTTACATGTCAACCGGTGGAAGCCTGCTCTGAGAGCAGAGCTGAGCAGCTTGCCCAACAGGCAATGAGAACGGATCGGCGGGGTTCCGAGGTGTATTTGTGGGAGTCCGGGGCAGAACCGAGAGGCGCGGCCTCGGAGTACCGTTGCGCGTCTCGACCAAGCGTAGTCACCCAGCGAAAGTGCGAGGTGTGCGCCATGGTTGTAAGGCTCGGGCCAGCGTCGGTGCGACCGAGCGGAAGGGGCTCATCCTTAGGCGATTTCTCATAGAAGATCGGCAGACCTGCCGAACAGACTCCCCTGCGGTAGCTGGTCGACGAGTTACTGACGTACTTCGCGGCGCGCTCGGTCATCTGCGGTAAGGTATACGCCTTGTGCGCGCAAGCAAAGGGTGGGTAGTCCGTGAAGGTTCTGTGGCATTCGGGACATCGCCATCGCGCGAGAAGAGCGGCGACTTTACAGACGTAAGAACCGACGAGTACCAGAAAGCGACGGGGGCGGGTGCCGTGAAACGCGAACGGCGTTTGGGCGCCAACTCCATCCAGGCCACAGTGGCAGCAAATGGTGGTCGCGCAGGTGACGGTTCGATTCCGGACAAGTTCGGAATGGCCGTCGATCAGCAGGATCAGGTCCTTCGCATCCAATGTGTTCTTAGGCGTAAAAGATCTCTTGGAGCACAGCGAGGAAGTCGAGAACAGGAAACTCCGGCCGAAAGAGTGGGTGCTCGCGAAGGCGAATCACGCCGATACTCATGGGCTCGGCAAAATCGCTCCGGATGATTTCGCGGGCCGTCTCAACGTGACCGTCTCCACCATACAAGTTGCCCAAGCGGAGTGACTCCTGGTACTCGGATTCGACCTGCATGGCTACGATCGTGTAGAGATCGAGTGCGTGGTGCCTACCGAGGTTCTTGTCCCCGTCCTCCTTGCGATCGCGGAAGGCGAAGAGCTTCATCATGAGGTACGTGAATGGCTGCGGCACGTGAATTTGCGCCTCGGCAGGTTCTCCGTTGGAGCGGTTTCCTGAGATTGTGAGGGTGACGGGTGACTCGTCGATGTGAACAGCTTCTTCTAAGGTGTGGGCGTGGAGCTTGATGGGGCCGATGGGCCGCGCACGGACGCCTTTGACGTGGAGACGCTCGCGGAATTGCCCCAGTGGGCCGACGAGCAGATCGACTTTGATTTCGAGGTCCTGCCCGTGCAAATCGAAGTGCTTCTTCCACTGCATGTACTTGGCTTCTGGTACGACTTCGTAGCCGAGTCGATCCAGAGCGGCTGCGACGACTTTCATGCTCTGGAGATCGCAGAGTACGTCAGCGCGGACAAAAAGATCGATATCGTTCGTGGCCCGCGGCATGGGCAGTTGCGAGAAGAGCGTGCGCTCGCGCGTCTCGTTGAGCCGCATGCGCTTGAGATAGAGACCGAAGCCGCCGCCGATCGTAAGCGGGATAGGATGCTCGCGCAACTCGACAAGCAGGTCAAGCAGGTTGGCCGTGAGGGGCTCCGTCCATGCCATGTCGGCTCATCCTTTCTTCCTGAGAGACTGAAGAATCGTGTTGCGCAGTTGCTCGGCAGTCTCCTGCTCTCGCTTATCGCCTTGCATCAACTCCAGATACGTCTGCACCGGGGATGCTGCCAAGTTCTCACGCGCATCGAAGTACACGAAGTCCTCATCGGTCTCCAGAAGTTCGATGTTGGAGAAGCGAGAGGTTTCTTCAAGGTCGGGGCCAAGCCGCTTCAGCAGGCTTTCCAGGTTGGAACAGTACAGGGATTGGATTGGTTCGCGGGCCATCACGGCATATTGACCGGCGGACGAGGAGCCCGTGAGCGTCGCCTTCTCGGCGGCCTCCTTGCTCCTCTCCACGATCCGGCGGCAGAATTGGTCGGGCGTAAGGGTGGTCTTTGCGGTGAGGCGCTGGTTGATTAAGGGAGGGACGTAATTCTCGGTGAGGAGTTCAAGGAGCTTATCGGGTTGGATCAAACGAAGGCTTCGCGTGCGCGGCAACTGCCCTTTGGTGCGTTCGATTACAAGGTCTTGATCCAGGCTGGCGCACACCTTGGAGATGGTGGCCTGCGTGCTGTTCCCCCCACGGCTTTCGATTTCGTCCATGACCTCCGTGATGGAACCGTACTGCGGCTTGAGTAGGAAGACACGGGGGATTATAGAACTGTTCTTGCGGTAGACGTTCTTGATGACGCCCGTTCGGCGGAATCTGTTGGGTGCTCCGCTGCGGGAGACTAATATCTCGTCAGGGACCATGATCAGGGCGTTGCCGGAGAGGTCAATACCACTGACCTGCTGCTCCTCAAGAAATCGAAGCTGGGACTGGGGCAGATAAGGGACAAACACCATCGGGAAGGATCGGGGCGGCCTGCTGCTCCGCTGGGCAGTCTCTGTGGCGGCGGCGATCTCCTTGGGAGTGGAAATAGCTCTGCATTCGACCACGAAGCGGTACGCTTTCTTCCCCCAACCGAGTTCTATCATCGCGTCCACTTCGGACGTTTTCGGCGGACCCTTGCGGGTCGGTTCACGTTCCACCGCCACCAACTTAAGGGGTGACGTGTCCACCCGGCCCTGAGCCAGCAGCCGCAGCATTTCAGATTGGCGGGGTATTTCTCGATATGGCGTCACGTCGTCGAGCCCTCGGTACACACGGCTTCGGATACATTCCCATTATAGCATGTATTCCCAGGCAGGAATATTTGTGCTATTAGGAAAGTGTCGGCGATCAGCCCCAGCCCTCGGTGGAAACGTGGTGTTTGTCTTCTTGACGCTGCCCACGTTTGATCGGAAGCGGCTCATCCAGCGTCGGGTTCCCAGGAAGGCAAGCCTATCCAACGCTTGCCCGGCGCGCCATGGCGGGGACAGCCGGGACAAACCCAAGAGAAACCTCCCAAAAAGGCGCGGCGCAAACGCAGTTGATTGCGACATCCGCCCCGAGTGCCTCGGGGAAATTTTCCAGGGAATCGTGAAGGAGGCCAAGGAGACGGGTATTCGAATCCCCAGAGAGAGCCCCACTCCGGCTCATTCCGGCGCACCTGAGCCGCGCTTTTTGTGCGCGCAAGATCGCGCCGCGTCTATCTATCTCCAAAGGGAGGAGATAGGGAGTGCGTGGAGATTCTTTCCGAAAGGAACCACGCCCTCTCCTGTGTGGAGTACCACCCCGTGCCGGAACCGTTCTCCCGTAAGCTCCGCCAGCAGACGGAGCCCCGCAAAATCCTTCCCCTCGACCTTGGCCCCGGCCTTCACTTCGATGCCGATAAGCTCCCCCGCAGCGCTCTCCAGCACCAGGTCGACCTCCTGCCCAGAGGTGGTCCGGAAATGAAACACCTCGAAGCGCCCCTGAGACCACGTGAGCTGCTTTATGACTTCCATGGCCACGAAATTCTCGAGGACATGGCCGAAGAGGATGCGATCACGCACGGCGCGCTCCTGGTCCAAGCCCAGCACGTGCGCAAGCAGCCCCGTATCCGTGAGTACAAGCTTCGGCGACTTGATGAGCCGCTTGCCGAGATTCGACGACCACGCCGGGAGAAGCCGCACTAGAAACGTCGCCTCCAAAAGCGCCAGGTAACGTTTGAGCGTCGACTGCGGCATGGCAAGCGACCGGGCGATGTCCGCGTAGTTCACGAGCGAACAGGCCCGCGAGGCTAAAAGCGAAAGCAGCTTCGGCACCTCGGCCAAATGCTCGATGTTCGCGATATCCCGCACATCCCGCTGCAAAATAGTCGTAATATAGGAGTCGAACCAGGCGCTCCGCCTCTCCGGCTTCTTTCGCGTCTGAGCCTCCGGGAATCCCCCGACGAGTATCCGTTCGAGCAGCTCGGCCTCGGTCATCCCCGCACTACCTGCACGTACCGCCGTTCCCGAAAACGCCTGATCGGCAAATGACGCCTTGCCGCCTTCCAGTTCGCCCTGGGAGAAGGGCCACAGGGTGTGGAGTTCCACGCGGCCCGCGAGTGAGTCGGCCATCCGCGGAAGGGCCATGACGTTCGCCGACCCGGTGAGGAGAAACCGTCCGGGCGTGCGGTCCTTGTCCACTGCTGCCTTGATAGCAAGAGCAAGCCCTGGGGCGCGCTGCACCTCGTCAATGACCGCAGGGCCGGGGAGCCCGGCTACGAACCCCTCCGGATCGCCCTCGGCCGCAGCGAGGACCGCAGCCGAGTCGAGCGTGTAGTAGGGGGCCGAGTGCGCTCCCCGGGCTATCTCCTGAACCAGGGTGCTCTTGCCCGTCTGCCGCGCCCCTTGGAGATAGATAACGGGCGTGTCCGCGAGAGCCGAAAGAAGGCGCTTGGTGAGGTGACGTTCGATCATCATAGGAAAAACATATCATATCGTGGTTGAAAATCAACCACGATATGACTGATTATCACCCGCCAAGCCCCGGTTTTTCGCTCTCCGTCCTGAGCGGCTTGCGAGAAACCCGGCCACGGCCCCGAAAGCGTGCCCTGGCACGCCACGCGTCAGAGATACGCTTGAAACTGCGGCGCAAGTCGCCAAAATACGTCAAAAGTTGGACGCGAGTTGAAAGCGAGTCCGACTTGCCGAAGTAGTTCTCTCACAACGACTTCGATCACCTCAATCACTCGGTTTCCAGAGGGCCTCCGGAGCCGAAGGTTACGGGTTCGAACCCTGTCGGGAGGCGCCAACGCCCAGAGCGACCTCGATGACTTGTGCCCGAAATGCTTCTGCCGACGGCTTCAGGAGGCATGTGCCCGGGCGACGGAAACCGAGCAGATTGCCAAGCGACTGGGCTTCACCGTTGAAGAGTTTCTCGGCTGGTGACTCGGGTCACGAGGAGGCCGCTGGCCCGCGCGGGTTGAATACCACTCCAAGCCCAGGGTCAGTCGTCCTTCGGCTCTTCGAACTGCCGCAGGCGCTCTTTGAACTCCTTGAGGGCCTGGCCTTCCATGCCGAGGCATACCATTGCCTTGCCCAGGCCGTCGATCTTTTCCGGCGAAAACGTCATCGTGCCGTTCTCCATCCGCTCCCTGAAATCCTTTCTTCCCTCCAGGAAGCAGTAATCGCAGCGTAGCGGGACGGTCCCATCTTCATTGACTTCCGTCAAATGCCCGCACTGAATGGCCTCGACCTGTTCTCGCATGGCGGCACCTCGACATGGGTTGGAGGATCACGAGTCCGCACCCACCGAACTTATTGTACCGCCGTACACTTGCGCCGTGAACCAAAATGCAAGCACGTGTCGCAACCGGTGTTGGAAGTCTTGTTTGCGCATTGCGGAGTAGGGGATGCAACGTGAAGGCACCATGCCCACCGTTCTGGTTGCATGGCAGGGCGGAGTCGGCTTGCTTGGCTCTTACGTCATTGGCGTATAGACTTACGGTATATGCGTAAGTCCAGTCCGATAGACCCGATCATCAACAAGACGACCCAGGCGCTGCTTGCGGCCACTGTGTTTGAGCTTGGCCGGTCATGGTGCCTGAGCGACTTGGCAAAGCACCTCAATCGCCAGCCCTCCAGTCTCCAGCAGCCGCTGCCAGCTAAGGCCGCGAAAGTGGCACCTGCTTCTCCGCTTCGCCCCTCGCAAGTCGAAGTCGGGTCTGGATCTGGGCTCTCGGGTCTGGATCCGGGCTCATGGAGACACGTGCACCTTGGACAGGGTGGGGGAAGGACAAGCCGCAACGCGCCCGGCACGGGCCAGCATGGTGCGGCAACCGTTCTGGCTTGACTTGTGGCCGCTCTCCTGGTAGCATCTTATTAAGTGCTAATTAGATGCGAGGACGTTGCTATGGATATCACGCGAGATATCGATTCGTTGACCCACTTCAAACGCAATACCAATGAGGTCATCGAGCAGCTTAAAGCCACTGGCCAGCCAATGGTGCTCACCGTCAACGGCAAGGCCGAAATCGTCGTGCAGGACGCTGCGTCTTATCAGGCCATGCTCGATCTGGTGGATCGCGCCGAGGCCATCGCCGGTATCAAACGCGGCCTCGATTCCATCGTCCGAGGTGAGGGGATTCCCGCCGAGGAAGCGTTTAATCGCCTCCGCAAAAAGCACAAAATTCCCCACAAGGCATGAAAAAACACCGCCTCATCATCCAGCCACCCGCG
>CAYSCH010000013.1:35498-41782 GCA_964429355.1 uncultured Planctomycetaceae bacterium
GACGCGGCCTACGAGTGGATTCGCGAGCATGCGCCCGGCGCGGCCGCCCGCTGGTTCAATGGATTTGTGGACGCCCTGAATTCCCTTACCGAGTCTCCTGAACGCTGCGGACTTGCGCCCGAGAACGATGCCGTCGAGCCCGAAATCCGCCAACTCCTCTATGGGCGCCGCCGCGGCGTCTACCGGGCGCTCTTTACCATCACCGGCAGCGATGTTCGCATCTTACACATCCGTCACGCCGCCCGAGAGGCGCTCTCCGCTGAGGATCTTGCCCAGGAACTTTAGCAGTCCGTCGGCGGAAATCCAACTATTTCGGCACCCTGGCTCGGCTGCACTCTCCCAGGCTCGATTTTCTCTTCCTCAAGCCGATTTTTTCGGAATCCGCCCCCGCGCCACGACCATCGAAACTCTTCGGTGCCTGGCAGTTCTCTCCGGCACCGCCCGTTTCGGTTGTTCTCTCTCGTTACCTCATTTCGAGTCGTCAGTGATTCCCGGCGCTTAGCAGGCGAGGGGAGGGAAGCAACTTCTCACTCCCCCGCCATCCCCTGCCGAGTACGACTGGTCGCGGTTCAACGCCCTGCCTCAAGCCTACGACTGGATCCGCGCCGAGCTGGCTCGCGATCCAGAGGCAGCCAAGGAAATCGTCCGCATCGCGCTGCACGCTGCGGCGCCTCGGGAAGCTGCTTGAAACCCAAGGCACAGCCGAGCCGCTCTTGCGCAGACTACAGCGGAAGCTCGCGCCGTCGCGTGCCCTTATACCCTGGGTGCCAACCTTGCCCAAGCGCGGCACGGTGGACCGACGCTGGGGGGTGATCTTCAATTATGAACAGTGAGCCCGCCAGCTATCACGAGGACGCCGAGCTTTTCGGCGCTGCCCTGTCCTTCACCCAGTCCGAAAGCGGCTTCACCGCCCCGCTTATCGAGAAGGACTACTACTACTCGCTCCTGCTCAAAGACCTGCTCGCCGCAGCAACCCCGCAATGAGCGTTCAAGGGCGGCAGGTCTTTGAGCAAGGTTCACAGCGACTTCTACCGGATGAGCGAGGATCTGGACTTCGCCTACAGGAAGTGGTTACGGAGAGTCACCGCTTCGGACACCAGCGATTGGAGAGTTGAACGAAGTCTTGCTGCATTGAGTGAGAGCGGGGACTTCCTGACGCGACGGCGAAGAATGACTCGTCATTTTGCGGGGCTCGCCAGGGCGCATTGGTTACGGCCTGCAGGCACGACTCCAATGCCGCGATCGATTCGGCCATCGACATGTAGTGATCGCCCGGTCGCTTCGCCACCATCTTCTGATAGACGCGATCGAGCCGCTCCGATACATCCGGCCGTTCCTCTCGGAGCGAGGGGATCGGTCGGTCGCGGTGGGCCAGAGGGATTTGGACGAGGGTCTCGCCAGCTGAATTGTGTCGCTCGGCGATTGTCGAGGAAGAGATACGGGGATCAACTTCCCGTCCGGCTTCTTCAGCCATACAGTCCGTTGTCTTACCAATCGCGGTCGAGGGGAGGTTGCCACAATGCCATCCGGCGGTGGCACTTGGAGCAGAGAAACCGTTTGATTCGCACACGAAACAGCGTGGCAAGAGCGTACTGGAAAAGAGTCGTTCGGGCACGGTGCATTTGGTGACCGCAGGAACAACTCGGCTCCGACCCAAACTTCTCGTGTCGCCGCAGGATCCGCGTGCGTATATCCAATCCGAGAAGTCCGAATGCGGCTGTAACGAGAATGACACCGCCGATATCCGACTTATCGAACGACAATATCCACCCGACAAACCAGGAGATGGCGTGCGCGACAACGTGGAAGGCTTGAGCTACCAGACCGAGTGCCCAGGGGGTGATCTTGAAAGGCGCTAAAAGCAGAAAAATGCCACCGCCCATGAAAACCAGAGCCAATAACTCAAATTTGAAATCCCAAATCACGCGGGAAAATCGATGTCCACTCTTCTCTCTCTTGTGGTGTCCCTCGGATTGACGATAACGCTCGGATTCCTTCTTATCCGACCTTGCGCGCGGTTCGGCCATTTGACCATCGTAGCTGCGGACGGGATCTTTGGCGTTTGGTTGGGTTTGTGAAATGTCTTTAAGATCAACCATGCCATGCCCTCTTGAAAGACCGATGTTACGCAGCGACGGCTTCCGGGGAGATTCGGAGACCTCACTTTCAAGGATACACTCGATCTTGTGGCGGTTCGAGCCTAGCCAGAGAGAAACCTGCCGAAATTCGTCTTAAGCCGACTTGCACAAAAGACTTCAGACCGGACAAAGGAGACAGAATCGCAGTCGAAAGCTTTGCACGAGAACGATGTTTGGTCCGCCTTCAGAGCCGGAAAGCTCTCAGGAGGAAGAGCCGCCGCCGGAGGACTGACTCTCTGTTTCTCGATCATCGGGCGATCACCTCCACCTTCAACTTCAGCATGTCGCCAACCTGCCGAAGCTCTTCCGTGTAGTCCCCGTAGACCCGCTGGAGATGGTTGCCGTAATCGTCGGCACGGTCAACGATAACTGCACATCGTCGCAGCGTTTTTTCGGGATCAGCGGAGATTACTCATCCGTTCCATCCTCTCAAGAAGAAACGGTTCCCGATTCTCAAGGTTCGACGAGTTCGGGGGATTGAAACGCTAATCCTCCAAGGAACTTCACACGGCACTTTTGCTGTGCCGCGGGAATGGACGGATCAGGCCGATGCACGCGACACACTTACCGATCGCCAACGGCATCTGGATGCTGTCAAGCAGACCTTGGTAGAGATGGGCTATGTTGAATCAGCAACAGCGCGCATTCAAGAGTTGAGGCTTCAGGAGTATGCTTTCCCTGACGACATAGAAGCGGCGCTCTCCGTTTCTTCGGCGTTTCCCTGTAATGGCACCAGGGAACTCAAGGCAGGACTGAATGGCACTTGAGCTTCGCTAAGTTGTTGCGGGGCAAAGTGATATGGACAAGGAGGGCCTCTCCTGTAAAGAGGGGTTGAGAGAGACCATTCCCCGACGGCAAGGAGGCCGAAGGTGGTTCGTCCTTTTCGCGTGGCGGTGGCGGAGGCTCGGCGGCATGGGCGTTGAGGATGTCCCGCACCGTGGACTTGCTGATCTTCCGGATGCCCGGCTTCTGGAGTTCCCCCAGGATGCGGCCCAGCCCCCAGCCGTTCTCCTTGGCCGTTCGGATGGCGGAGCCGTCGAGCCGCCTCGTCCTGGCGATGCTTCCGCCCGGACTCTCGCCGCCCGTCGTCGTCTCCTGCCGGTACCTGCGTCTTCGCAACTGACTACCAGATTCAGAACTTGTGCACTTCTTCTCAGAAACCGAGCGACCACCCGCTCCGTGCCCCGCCCGTCGGGCCCGTGCAACGCTGGCAGTGCCCGCGGTCGATCGCCAACCCGGGATAGGGGGCGCCGACGTCCTCCGTCGCAGATGCCTCCGCGTGTTGGCCGACACACTGCCACGTGTGATCGAACAGCACGGTCTAGCACGTTGCCCGAAACCTGCTCCCAGCCGTGCTGCGGTTCGGGCGATCAACGGCTACTTCCGACGGCCTGCCACCGGGCGCTGGAGACGACGGAAAGGGAGACGTCACCCGGCGTCAGGGTCGCCACGGGATGGTCGCGTAGCCGTTCAGGGAAACGCCGGGCCACCGCCAACCGACAGCTCCGACGAATCGGTCGGATGAATTGCCACGGGCCGGCCCCGCTCACGCGGGCCGGCCCGATTTGGCACAAAGGATGTCGCACGCGCCCCGTCACTCGTTCAGCCAGCTCGTCGTGCGATCTTGCTGCGCGCGAGTCAGCGCCGCCAGCAACACGTAATAATTATCAACCAGAAAGCCTTCGTAGCCCCAGGGCGTACCGTCCCAGGATTTCCAGTCATATGTCATTCCATTGGGCCCACGCCCGCTGAATCCACGTTGCTCGACGGACGCCAGAATCGGAAACAGGATCTGATCGGCCTCGTCGTGCCGCCCAAGCCTGTACAGGGCAGCCACGGTAAAGTAGGCAAAGCAGGCGGTCGTTCCACCGTTCTCATATCGCTGGAACCCGTCCAAATTGTCCTCGCGCTCGCCACCACCCCAACGTGGATCACGATGGACATAATCGCGTGCGGGTATCGCCACAAGATTGCCGGGCAAGCCCAGATCAAACCGCGTGAAATCAACCTCGCGCATCTTTGCCAGCAGGCGATCCATGATGGCGTGGGCTTTCTCAGCCGGCACCAGCTCATAACAGATGGCAATACCGTTCACAAACAGAAAGTAGTAGTCATGCAACTGACCATCGGCGCTGCGCCATCCCCCGAGCACGCCTGTCGCCGGATTGTAGAACGCATCAAAGTAGGCGGCCTTCAAGCGATCGGCGGCCTGCCGATACCGAGCCGCATCGTCCGGCTTGCCAGCCTGCGCAGCCAGCATTTGCATGCCTCGCAACGCACGATAGGCCAAGGCGTTCCCGTAGGCGTCTTCGTGCCCGAACCCAATGCAGTCCCACCAGTTGGACGGTCGCTTCTCCGCTTTTCCGGACCACGACCCTGCATTGCCACTGTACGGATACTCCAACAGGCCGTTGCCATCTCGATCCATCGCCAATAACAGCTCAGTCCACTGCCGCAAACCACCGTAACGTGCGGCCAACCACTGATAATCGTCGCTTCCCACGAAGTAATCGTGCGCGGCAATCAACAGTGACGGATAACTGTCGAGAAACGGCGGGTCAGGCGACGGAGGTGTGTCCATGTCGAATCCCGAGTAGCCCGGCAAGCCGTAGCCGAGCATGCCGTCGAGGTATCGGTCCAGCGACAGCCGGATCAGGTCCAAGGCTGTGAGCCCGTCGGCCAACGGGGGAGTATGTAGGGCAATGTCGGCATACTCATACAGACAGAAGGCGCACGTGTCGCTGCCCGCATGATTCGCCAGCGTACGCAGCTGCGGGTTCCACTGAAAGATGTTCAGCCAACTGCGACGAAGTGCGTTGAAGCGGGGATCCTCCTCCAACGCCGGCAACTGGGGCGCCACACTGACCACTTCACACTCATAGCGGATCGTCGATTGTTCCCTTGTGGCGGCGGGAAAACTAATCCGGATATATCCTTGACCCACCCGACTCGCATCGTACGACAGGTAAGCCTGTGGTGTATCCGGCGCCGACACTCGTAAGGACCCCTGGTCGGGCAAGTGGAGCAGAGCGGGAAGCGCAATGGTACCATCAGGGCGGCACTTGCCCAAAAGTGTCGCGTGGCACAGAGCCGGATCGAATTCCAACTCCAACACTCGATTCGCCGCGGCGATGCTCCAGAGCGAAGAAATTTCCAATGTTCGTTCGCCGAAGGAAATCGACCAGGCCGGGGGCAACTCAACAGCCGATGCCGTCAAGCGGTACTCCCGGATCAATCCCGATCCCCCCGTAGCTTGAACCTCATAGGTTGCCTGACTCGGCTTGGGCGGCCTCAACGCGTTGGGAGCGAACTTGCCTTGGCCTGTCGCATCCACCGCCAGCGCGCAAAAAGCCGGTTGCCGCGGCGACACCGAAACCGACAAATACGACGACCGGTACTCGATGGGTTCGGAATCCTCGACCGTGCCGCCAGCCACGCTGACAAATAGGCCCGCAATCATAATCAGAGCCATCGCTCGCTCGCGCCCGTTTCGCACCGTCATGTATTCACTACTCCTTGATCTCGATCCATTCTATATGTCCTTGCTCGACCACATCGCTCAAGGCGATCGTGCCGTTGTCCTTGGTCAGGAGCTTAAGTGCGGCGCAACGAGCATGCTCAATGCGCACTGTGCCATTGCGATGCGCAGTGATTTGTCCGACGATCTCGTCTCCCACTGCAAAACGACCTAGCGCCGCATTGCTCAGCACGAGTTCGGCCCGCTTCCCGTCCTTGGGTAACGACGAATCACCAGCGGCTTCCACTCCCATGACGGACCGTTGCCCCACCTCGACCGTGGTGCACGCATTGGCCGAGTTATACGTGCCAGCATCGCCAGCCACAACCAGTCGTCCTTCCGACAAGAACAGTTCACAGATCGAAGTCTGTCCCTGTAACACCGCATCGGTCTTCTCGCCACTGAGATAAAGTCCCCAGCACCAGGTGCGCACCGTTCGGCCTGTAGTCCTCAGTGTGAGATTGCCGAACGTCACTTGAGTTAACGCCGACGCGGGCACTGGCCACGGCGCAGGCAACGAAAATGTCCCCTGCAAATTGTGAGCCAGAACAGAGGGAATCAGCAGTGGACACTCGCCCAAGACAATTTCGGTGGGCGGCCCGGTGTTCGACACTCCGCTGAGAAAGATC
>CAYSCH010000013.1:41792-51447 GCA_964429355.1 uncultured Planctomycetaceae bacterium
ACCAGTGCCAGGCGGTACTGTACACCCGGCAGGTTCGTGTCGTCGAAGACCCGACTGATCGGTTGGTGAACAGGCAGTTCCAACTGACCATGTCCGCCGCCGGCCGCCGACGCCGCCAGAGAGATATCGAACTCGCTGTCCCTCAACACAACATCCGCCGGAGCACACGACATGATGATGGAGTCCGGGTGCGGCCCTTTCCGCAGCCGAGTCGCGTGAAATCTGACAGACAGTCCCTGCCATCCCATGCACACGCCCGACGAATAGCGAATCGTCGTGTCCTCAGACTCCCACGTGCCCGATTGGATCTCGAAACAGGTCTGGTACGCGACACCTGCATGCATCGCTCCCCCAATAGTGACACGGCGCGTCACCAGCTGGCCTCCCAGGCATCGACAGCAGAACTGGCGTGTGTACGTGCACATCAGGCTGACGGTCGCATCTTCGACAATCAGTTCACCACCCGGGTGCAGAACGACGTTTCCGTGAATCTCGTACTGGCCATTTCGCCACTCGACACGTTCGCGAATATGGACATCCTCGCGAATCACGATCGCCTGGGCGGTCGACACGCCGCCAAACTCTTCGCCTCCGCCCGTCTCCCTGACCAGGAAAGGGGCGGCCGTCAACCACAAACACGCCAACCGGATCACGCTTTTCACGAATTCTTGCCTTTCGTCACCCATACGCTCAGGTCAAAGAAGATCCGCCTCACAGTGTACTGCGGGGAGTGCCGCCGTGTCGACCACGACTGGATTGCGACAATCACTTTTCCGCTTGAGCCGGGTGCGCTGTTGGCCCGTTTTGGGGTTCCGGTACCTATGTCGTCTCCTGGGTCTGCGGTCTGCAAGCGAATGGCTTTCTTACCGCTTTCCAACCTGCTAAACTCCCGGCATGCGGTCCTCACGTCCTCACCGTGTGCCATTATGCCGAAGAAGACCCGCAAGAATCAGGAATCTTCGACCAGCGTCGGGATTCGCACAAGGCTTCCAGGAGATTTGGAGGAACGACTGCGAGTCATCTGGCGACGATTGGGACATCTCATCGATTGGTGCGACAGCAGCGAAGCTTGGACGAAGACGTTCTGCTCCGAGGTCAGGCCGTACCGGGCGACATTCTACTGGGAAGCCGTAGCCGAAATGGTTTCGGACCACATGCTGGATCACCCAACAGATTCCCCCGACGATATCCATACAGATTGTCTTGTCGCCACTCAGTTTTCGGCATCTCTCGATGACCGCGAAGAATTGGCGAGTTTCCGTGAGATGTGGAGGGAGATACTGTGTTCCTCAAGGAAAGAGATCGAGGCATTCATCCAATCGGACTTGGAGTTGGCAATGCAGGAAAGGACGTATGAAGAGGTTGCTCGGCTGTATGCTGCCGATTACGGGAAGTGGAAGATGGGCGAAGAGACTGAGGTGTAACTGCGAATGAGGAAAGCCTCTCGAATCAAGCCCCCCCCGAGGCGATGGGCTTTTTCCTTACGATTCCCTTAACCTCCCTGATCGGACTAACCGATACAACCATTGGTAGCACTCACTGAGCCTGGGGCACCTACCTTCAATCACCGCACATCATTGGCCGACGTGTGGGGAGTTCTTGACGTGACTGGCTGGCCCGTCGTGAGTCCCTAACCTCACGACGGGCCTTTTTTATGCGCCCATCGCTATTTGACTTTCGGGCTGATCATCCAGAGAAGTCAGAAGCGGTAGAATCGGCGTGTGCAACGCCGACAGCGAACTGGCACGAACAGTGGTTCGCAGTAGCCACATCTGCCAAGGGCCAGGAGACCATATGAGACTCAATTCCTCAGAACCGCAATACGGACACACCATATTCTTACCGGTAATGACGTTGTCTTGAACCGTTCCCTCGTGTCGCAGTACAATTGGGACTGGTTCGGGCAGTCAGTGAGGACGGCCACGTGCGTGAATGGACGTCCGGACCACGTATCGCCTGCAATTCTCGCGACTGGAAAGTCTTCGGTCATCCACTCCCGAGTAGCGCTCACCTGTCATTTGCGGCTCTGAAAGACTGGGGGAGCAATGGAAGTGAAACTGGTAGTCACCAACGGTCGGCATACTGGGCGCGAGATTCCCATCAAGGGCCCAAGGTTCTTTATTGGGCGTGCCGAAGATTGTCACTTGCGGCCCGGGAGCGATCTGGTGAGCCGCCATCATTGTGTGATCCTCATTGGCTCAGATGGTGTGAAGGTTCGCGACTTCGGCAGCAGGAACGGTACGTTCGTCAATGGTGAGCGGGTCTCGCCGGAAAGTCACTTAATGCCAGGGGACCGTTTGATTGTTGGGCAATTTGATTTCGATATTCGGATTGTTGGAATGCCCGAGCAGTCGGAGCCGACAACCTCAGTAGCTTCTGCGGATACAAAGGAGAAGCCTACGGTCAAGAATGCCGACGAAGTCGACGACGACTTGAATATCAGCCAATGGTTCGGCGACGAGGTGCCTTCTGCGACGACGGATACCCTCACGATTGACATGTCGACCGCTGCCCAGCAAACTCTCGGGGAAGTCCTAGGGCATGATCCGCCGAAAGATCCAGAACCCCGTAGGAAGACCTAAACGCTCCCAGGCGGGATGTCGCCGAGGCGGACAAGGGCCGTGCCCATGGCGGGCCCACCACCAGGACGCGGCCGCGGAGATGCTCAAGAAACTGTTCCATGCGTGACGCCGATGCGAAAAGCCTTGTCTGTTTGTGTGCTCCCTACGGTCCTCTCAGAACCACCAAGGTGCAACGTATGGACCCTGACAGCCTTCTGCGTATAGGTACATCTCGCACCAATTTGCAGTGAGAGCCCCACGGAATTTCGGGCGAACAGCGGTTTGCGTGCCCGGCAGAAGTCGCGACGTGGCCCAGACTTGGGGCCAAGAGACAAGACGCTGCAAGAGCTTAAGCCTTGCAGCGTCTTGGGTCACGTCGATTGCACAGAGAGTACCCCCGGCAGGATTCGAACCTGCGACCACCGGTTTGTCTGTGAGTCGTTCTTCTGTGACGACGCCTGTCCTCCACGAAGTCTCGCCCCCACAGCCAACGATACCGGACCCCAAAAAAAGATTCATGCAGGCTTGCCGGAAGGACACGATCGCCGTGTCGTAAGAGTGATCCGGCTCAAATCAGTTCCGCGAACGGCCTGAGTTCCGAAACGGTTCGAGCCAACGCTTGCCGTTCCAACGTTCCGAGGTATTCATCAACTGTCTTGGGCGGGTTCTTCAGGCTCTCGCGGTGGCGCTTGGCTGCAATACAGACAAGTGGTGCGGCAAGGTCAATCAGGTGGAAGATGAATTCGTCGGGGTGTAGTGGAGTGATCCCCCACTTCGTCAGAGATTCTGGCGGGAAGTCAGAAAGGTTATAGGTCACGATGACATCGGCCCCAGATCGGATGGCCGCAGCGAGTACGTGGCGGTCATCCGGGTCGGGTAGTACCAGTGCGGGGATCAAGTCTTCGTAGCCCGTGACCAGGCAATCCCGAACGTGGGCATCCATCAGTTTGCGGGTCCGCTGGAGTTGCTCACGGGACAAATCGGGGCGACATTCCAGCACACTACGCATCCACTCGTCATGGATGGCGTCAGTCCATTTTGCCCGAAAGAGATCCGTCAACGCCAAGTGCATCAGCAGGTCGCGGAGCGGTGCCGGGTGCAAAACGCAGGCATCGAACAGCGCGGTGAAATAGCTCACGATCAGTAGCCCATACCAAGCTGCTGCGCCTGGGCAGAAAGTTCCTCCAGCGCCTTGAGACGATCCTGGTCAATCAGTCGTTTGTACTCCATCAGGTCGTGGAAGCGAATCCGGCGATGGGTTCCAACTTTGCGATGAGGAATCTTGCCTTCGTCGATCAGACGAATGAGGAACGGACGGGAGACATTCAGCAGTTCGGCGGCCTGCTGCGTTGTCAATTCAGCATGGACAGGGATCAACGTGACAGCGTTGCCTTGTGCCATTTGCGTCAAGATGTCCGTTAGCAGGCGAAGGGCCGATGCAGGAATGGCGACACCTTCCTCGGTTTCGTCGTCGGCTCGGATGCTAACTTGAAGGCTACGACGGCGCTTACCCAGCAGACGGGTCAGACGACGGCTCGATTCTTTGGCCAGCCGCGTATCCGCCTCGGTTGGCGTCACGGTTTCGGGGAAGTTCGGGACTATCGTAGACATGACATCACCTGGGACTACTGCCATTTGCCAACCCACGGTAATTCTAACTCGCAATCGAAACAAAAGCAATATCCGAAACAAACGAAATGCAACGCCTCGCTACGCCGGACCACCCTTGAGACGGGGAGTGTCCCTCGCAACCGTTGAATTGAGCAGTCGTGCTGACGGCAATGGAGATGGCCGTATGCGAATTCGCACGAAATACCCCGTTTCCGGCGTCTTGGACGACCGCAGTTTGCCCGTCCCGGCAAACTTCCGCCGTCCAACCGATCACCAGGCGATCCTTCTCGACCGTCTCGGCCTGACCTTGCGCCGGCAAATTAAGAGTTGAAACTGGAATGTAGGGAAGACTTTTGACCGCCCACCCCGCAAAAACCGGGATATCACACCGACAGTTGGCGAACTTGGGCTACGCTACTGTAACCCTAGCTCATACTCGGGTCACCACGTGTGCTTTCCGAGTTGGCGCCGTGCCATAACTGCTTGTATGGCAGCCTGTTAGCACGATAATCAGCTGGGTTATGTCACGTTTTATCGCAACAAAACTTGACGCACGCAGCCGTCGGCCCGATAATTACGTTATGCGAACGTCCCTCAAGTCTACCAACACGGCGGCCGCTGTCCGGAAGCGGATCGAGCGGGCAGGAGACCGCCTTTGGCGCCTAGAAGACTTCTCCGATCTCCCGTTTACGGCAGTCGCCCAGTCCCTCTCTCGCCTCACGCGCCAGGGGCTGCTTCAGCGTCTTAGCAAGGGAGTATACTACCGGGCCCGGCAAACCCCCTTCGGCACAAGTCGCCCCAACCCCGCTGCTATTCAGAAACTCGCCGCCCGCCGAAAGAAGATATACCCCTCCGGCACCTCTGCAGCCAATCTGTTGGGCTTCACCACGCAGACCGCTCGCAGGAGCGAAGTCGCGACCAGTTCCCTGAGCTTGCCTCGGAAACTCATCGGCCGGGAAACCCTCGTTCATGCCAGGCGCCCTGAAGCCTGGGCTTCTCTTTCGGAAACAGACGCGGCACTGCTCGATTTTCTCAGACGCCGCGCAGAGACGAGCGAGCTTCCGCCGCAGGAGACGATCCGCCGACTCCTGGCACTGCTTTCCGAGAAAGGACGCTTCGAACGGCTGCTCAAAGTCTCGGACTCGGAGCCCCCTCGCGTCCGAGCCATTCTTGGCGCTCTCGGCGAACGCCTCGGCAAGAGCCCGAAGGCCCTGAAGCGGCTTAAAGCCGGCTTAAATCCGCTCTCGCGGTTCGATTTCGGACTCCTCGCGGAACTCGAATCAGCGCGTCATTGGCAGGCGAAGGAGCCCCACTCACGTGAGACTTCATGAACACCCGGATTTCGAGCAGGCCATACTCCACGCAGCGGAGCATTTCAGCGCTCAGGGACTACGCCCGGCAATCATCGAGAAGGACTACTACGTCACCGAGTCCCTGCGAATAGTCGCCGAGATCGCCGGGGACAAGGTGATTTTCAAGGGCGGCACGAGCCTGTCTAAAGGATGGAACTTGATCCAACGCTTCTCGGAAGACATCGACATCTTTCTCGATCCGCTGGCCTTCAAGCCTCCCCTAGGGAAGAAGGCGATTGATCGCGAACTGAAGAAACTTCGCGACGCGATTCAGCGTCATCCAGCCCTATCCTTCCTACCCGCCGAAAGCCAGACGATTGGCGGTTTCGGCCGAAGCGACCGGTTTGCTTATTCGCCCCGGTTCGGCGGGCCGGGCGAGGTCGCTCCCAGGGTGCTTCTCGAAGCAGGAACAGCCAGCGGCCGGGAGCCGACCGGCGTTGTCGAACTGCGGTCCTATTTGGCCGACTTCCTTCACACGACGGCTATCTCCTTGGGAGCCGAAGATGAAAGCGGCTTCCCGCTCCGCCTCCTCCATTTTCGCCGCACCTTCGTGGAAAAGATGTTCGCGATCCACGCGAAAATCGAACTATTCAAACGCGACGGCCGGCCAATCGGAGCTTACGCTCGGCATTACTACGACCTCTTTCAGCTTTCTGACCAGCCAGAAGTGCTTGCCATGCTCCGGTCGAAAGAGTACGCCGCGATCAAGAAGGACTACGACGAAATCAGCCGGGCCCATTTTGCGAGCTATTTCTGTCCCGACGGCATGTGTTTTGCTGCAAGCGACGCCCTGTTTCCGCCCGAACAATTGCGTGCTTCACTGGGCGCCGAATATCAGAACCAGTGCAGAGCTCTCTGCTACGGGCCTTTTCCCTCATGGCCCCAAGTGCTCGCTCGCTTCGAGGAGATCCGACCGCTCTTGTAGTCTGCACGAACACCGGCGGGGATAGTCAGGGAAACCCGCGTTTCTTGGGCTTTGGAATCCTCTCTCTGTCCTGCCAAAGGGCACAAATAGGCAGAGTTATCCAAGTCGCAAGCCGTACGTTGACTTCGCCGGCAACGAGTGGCTGCCGACGACCGAGATGGTGGTCCGCACGGGCCACAACACCGATCCCGTGACCCGAACCTGGTGGACCAGCCCGCCGGAAAAGCCGATCGCCGGGGCAGCCGATCCTGAACTCTACCGCTACGGCGTCCATGCACCAGAGTTCTGGGTGAACCTGACGGTAGGGCCGGGTGGCCCTTCATTTTGTTCAATTCCCTTGGGTGGCATATCCGCTCCCACGGCTTCCACGATCCAAACCGGTAGTCGCCCGGGTCGCGGCTCTTGCCGGCCGTGTCCGGTGATCCTCGATTCATTCGACCGCTGGCTCGTCTGACCAACACGAGCAACCCTGGTTGCCCATTCGGTGCGGCCGGTCTTGTATGGCCGCCCCGGACCCCGGGGCGGCCCTGTTCACTCACCTGACAGGGCCGTCCCCCGGATGGCCCCGAACCTTCTGGAGGCCATCAATGATCGCTTTGAACAGACAGCGTGCAACCGGAAATGCCAATCCAGAGGAATACTCTGGCTTTCTGCGGCTCCTGCCCCGGTTCGAGCAGCTTGCCCAAAGCGCGTTTCGGCACCTTGCTCCCGAACTGGCCGAAGATGCCCTTGCCGACGTGGTCGCCTTCGCCTTCGTCACCTATCGGCGACTGATCGACCTGGGGAAACATGAACTTGTGTATGCCTCGCCGCTGGCCAACTACGGGATCCGGCGCTACTATGCCTGCCGGGCCGTCAACGGCTGTACCAAGGCCGGCGACGTCTATTCGCAGGACGCCCGGAAGAGAGGCGGCTACACGCTCCAGCACCTCGGCAACGGGCAAGGCCCGGATGCCGTCTGGCGGGAAATGCTCGTCGAGAATTCCCGTCCCCGCTCGGTTGCCCCGTTCATCCTTCAGGCCACCGCATCCCACCGGTGAAGACCCGAAGGACTCGCCGGACAGACCTGATTTCGGGGGAGACAAGAGAATCAGCCTGCGGAGCCTCCGATGGATATTGCGGATCGGGCGCCCGTTGGGACCGGTCCAAGATTGACTCTGGCAGGGCGAACTTGGCACCGGAGATGCCTCCCTACCGGCCCAACGTGCCGATCACTGGCCGGCGCGCCGGAGTTGCCCCAGAACGCCACCCATCTGGTCGTGGACTTCGCCGGTCTGGCGAACAACCAACGCCCGGCCCGGACGCCAATAGTAGATGGTGCCCAGGCCGCCGCTGACATCCCACGTGGATGGAGCGACCGTTGTTTGAATCAACTCCACCAGGTGCTGCCCGTAGTCGTCGTTCGGCATTCGTTGCCCGACTCCGGCAGCACCACCCCCCACGAGCGGTCGCGCTGGCGGTGCGGCTCCGCCTGCTCGCTGAGCGAGCGTCGCGTCGGCCTTCTCGAGATCTTGTATCCGGTCGGGCGCCTTGGACTTGTCGAGACGTTTATTGCGGGCGATGCGTTTCTTGAGTTCCACACTCAACTGCTCCAGCCGACGACCCACTTTCTGCACATAGTACTCGCGTTGCGATCCGGCCATGTCGCGGTCTTCGTGCAACTCCTCGTAGACAAACAGGAGTTCCTCAGCGGCCGCCTCCAAATGTTCGTTTTCCGGATCAGCCAGTCTGGCCAAAGTCTCGCGAACTGCGACCAGTAACTCACGGCCTGTGCGCTTACGCAACCTCTCACTCGACAAATCGTGCGATTCCAGAGCGGACTTTTCACTCTTGCTCTGCTGCCCCGCAACGATTGGAGGATTCGCGGAAGGCCCTTGGCTGGTCTCGTCGGTCTCGGCTGGGGACGCAACGGTCATGAACGCCAGCAAAGCAATCCATGGGGTGGGCATCGTTCGGCTCTCCCGAAGACCAAAGTATGTCGGCCTTGTCAATCAGACCGACATCTTTTGACAACCTCCATAACAATAGAATTCTACCCGTCTGCAACCAATCTGTCGAACAATCGGTTCCTGCCCGAAGACGGGACGCGAGAATCTTCGGTCAACGAAGGGATCGCAAACGCCAAACCGTTCATTTCCCGGCGGCGATCTCGACCGATAAAGGCTCAGCCCAACATCGTGCCTTGGGGTGTTGCCGCAGATAGGCAAATGACGCGGGACCTGAGTAATGTCCGGGTACAGTTGCGGAGGCTTCGATGGCCCACTGGACCTCTTCGCCCGGCTTGATCGCCCGCCAGAAGAGAATCAGGCGGCGAGGCTGAGTCTCGTAGGCCAGGATGCGGCCCGCCTTCTTTTCGGCGTCGAGCCACGACGTAGTGACCTCCAGGCCGGCCGGCAGGCCGACGTGCAATACCGGTGACGCCGCGACTTCCTTTCCTGTGTTCTTCAGACGCACGGCAATGTGGATGATCCCCGCCTCGACGACTTTCTGAACGTCCAAATCCGTGCGCAGCTCAAGGGAGCAACCACCCATCGGCGGCTCTCGGCGGTGATAGCGAACTGCTGCGAAATACGGCAACGGATTGCCGTCAGCCAGTTCGAGGACCCACGAGTTCTGGCCAGTCGCCAGATGAGTCTCAAGTCCATCCAGAACGATTGCCTGCTGGCGATCTGCTTCGATCTCTCGCTCCGCCAGTACTTCATTACCGTTCCGCACAACGATTTTGCCCGCGCGAACGATGGGAGGGCTGATTTCGGAATGAGCCACCAGCGTGTGGAGCACGGTTGCCGTCGTATGGGGACCACCGAAACCGCCGGAATCGTCGCGATTGCTCTGGAGCCACGAGATCGCACGCGAGGCCGAATCAGCAAAGGCCGGTTCGGTCATCCATGCCTGCGCGGCCAAGGCCGTCGTTTCTAGATCCAACGCATTCTCTCGACCCACTTGTCCCGCGTCGGCCTGCTGCTTGGTGAGACTTTCCAGCAGCTTTCGCAGCAAATCGCTGCGTTGGAGTCGACCTGCCGCCTGGGCAGCCAGTGCCAATTGTCGACAATCCTGTGACGCAATTGCCGGCGCAGCAGCTCGCTCCAACGCTGATTCAAGACTGGTCTGTCCGGATAAAGCAAGCGCCCAGATCGCCTCGAGAAAGGCACTTATACCGCGCGTGGTCGGAAATGAGACATTCCCCGGGCGGGAGAGTTTTGGTA
>CAYSCH010000014.1:0-21814 GCA_964429355.1 uncultured Planctomycetaceae bacterium
CAAAACCACCGGCAGTGCACATCCATGCCCGTGGGAAACTCGTACGTTTTGTGAGAGCTTCTTCGATGAAACAGCGAATCCGGCATTGAATACCACCCGACTTTCAGCAGCACTGCTGCTCATCAGCCTCGCATGCCGCATCGCTTGCGCCGAGTCGCTCGAACTGGGCGCGGTCGGCCCGGCCGCGATCTCCTTCGATGCCGCCCAAGGCCTGGACGGCCTGGAAGTTGCCGTCGACGGAGTGCGTTTCCAGCCACTGGCCGGCGCGGCAGCGCTCGGCGCAGACGGAAAGCCGGACGCCACAATCCCGTTGCAGGTTGAGGCAACCGTCACCGACGGTGTTCTGCGGATCGAGGTGGCGACCAGCCAGGCCGCGGCCCATGGAGTGGATCCCGGCCTGGCGCAAGGGCTCGGCGAATGGCGGAGTCTGGATCTTTCGCGCTACAGCGAGCCCCACGGCCAGACCTGGTGGCCCAAGACCACGTACAGCGTCGAAGGCGACTTCTGGTTCACCGCACACTGGGTGATGGCCGAAAGCAACGGCAGTCGCTGGAAGGCGATCGACGAGCGTAACTGCGGCAACGAACCGTTCCCGGCAGCGCTCGGCGTGATCTACGAGCCCGACACCGAGGGCAACTACCTGCCGATCCGAGAGGTTCTCGAACTTCGCTTCTCGACGCACTTGTGGGACGTCGTTCCCGGTCTCCGGCAGAAGCCGAGCGAGTATCGCGAGTTCTTGACCCAGAGCGTGTTTGTCGACCTTTGGGGCGGCGACAGCGTCGGCCAGATGAGGCATCTGCTGCAAGTCCTCAAGGCGATCGGGCGGGAAAAACGAACCTACTACACGATTCTCCAGAACTGGGAAACCTGCGGTTGGGATACACTGCTGCCCGACTCGATGTGGCTTCCCGATTACCCGCCGAATCCCGGCATCGGGACCGTGCGGGAACTGCAAGAGCTGTGCGAGTTGGGCAAGTCCATGGGCCGCTTCGGCCTTCGCACGAACTACCGGGTCCTTCGCGAGGCCTCGCCGAGTTTTCAGCGAGGCTTGGCGCACTACGCGTGCGGTGCCGACGGCACACGTCTGGACTACCTGCGCTGCGCGGACTGGCTGGGAGTGGCTGCCCGTGGCGACGGGGAGATTCGCGAGCAGTTTGCTCCCAACGCCTGCTTCACCGACCAGATGACGTCCGGTGCGGCGCCCTGGTCGTGGCACGACTACGGGGCCGCCGGCGGCTCCCGCTGCTTGCGGCAGACGCTCGAACATCAGCAGGCACTGGCGCGGCAGATGAAGGAGATGTTCGCAGGGCCCCTGGGTTCCGAGACTCTCTCCGACCAGCATTTGCTCGGCGAGTTCGTCGATACTGGCGACTACGGAATCATGAACGGGCATGCCCGGCTGTTCTCGCCCGAATTCAAGCTCCGGCGGTTGCAGCACCTTTCGGGCTTTCACGGTATGGGCCTCATGTACCGCTTCTACGAAACGGCTCCGTTCGATCGCTTTCATTCGGGCACGACCACCTTCCAGGACGATCCGGTCGAGCTCGACGACTACCGAGCCTGCGAGATTCTCTATGGCAACGGTGCTTACCTCTGCCACGACTTCGCCAACTGGCAGTACTACCTGACGGAGTGTCTGCTCGTCGGGCACCTGCAGCAGTATTACTCGGGCCGCCCGGTGCAGAACGTTCTCTATTGGCATGGCGACCAATGGGTGACGCTTGATGAGTTCGTGCGCGACGGGAACATTCCCAACATTGTGCCCTGGAATTCCCAGACCGAGGCGTTCGGTCGGATCCGGGTAGAATATGCCAACGGGCTGAAGGTTATCGTGAATCGACTGGATCCGCCCTGCACGGTTGCGGAGACGCCGGACGGCCCCATCGTGCTTCCCAAGTCGGGTTGGGTGGCATGGACGAACGACGGATCGCTCTGCGCTTACTCCGCGTACTGGCCCGGGACGGAGCACCGGGTGGACTATCTGCGCGACACGAAGGCCGATGTGGCGTACATCGATCCCCGCGGCCAGGCGACGATGGGCGTCAGCCAGATAACCCTCTTCGACGCTGGAAAGGTGGTGCTCACGGCAGATCCCGACGTTAAGGCTGTCGTTGTCGACGGCAGGAGGCTTGCGCTGGAGATGCCGCCGACTCCCGCGGGCAAGTCCCTGGATTTCGAATTTCGTGAGAGCCTCGAGGGCTGGCGGCCCACTGGCGGGATTCTCAGGGCGGGAGCGAGCAGCAGTCTGCTCCGGCTGGATGTGGCGGGCGGAACCGTGTGTATGCTTTCGCCCTCACTGAACGTGCCGACGGACCAGATCGCGACGATCGAGATCCGCATGAAGATCCGAGGGGTGGTGCAGCCGTCCGGCGGTCTGTATTTTGCCACGGAAGAGTATCCCAACGTCTGGACCGATCGCCTGATCAACTTCGAGGTGAATGCAGACGGCAACTTCCACACGTACACGCTGGACGTCTCCGCCCATCCGAAGTGGAAGGGGCAGACGCTGACCGGATTGCGTCTCGATCCGGTGCGAGGAGTGACCGCAGGGGGAGTGGAGATCGACTTCATCCGGGCTTCGATGGCGGGCGATTCGTAACCTGGAACCGGCTTGGACAAGGCGTCCATCCCGGCCGCCAGACAACGCTCGCGGTCGCGCGTGATAAAGAAAACTGGGGGAAAGGAAAATGAGGAGAAAAAGTCAGGAATGCGGTGGTCCTTCAGCAGCAAAGGTTTCCGTGGGACCCAGGGACAGAGATTCATCGGAATCGTTTTGAATTGGGCAGAACGGATTATGCTGTAACGAGTTCTGAAGAAGAGAAGGCGACCACAGAGAGCACGGAGGACACGGAGAGGGCAGATCAACGGGCAGCCGCTGGCTGTTTCATGAGATCTGGAGTTCTCTTTGAGCGCTGCGACGAAGAGCGGGAGGGCTCGCGCAGAGGGCGGAGGAGGATGAAGGACGACGGAACAATAGGACGTGGCAGTCCGAGGGGGAAGAGGGCTGTTCCGATCGGAAGCGTCTGGTGGGTATTGTTGTTGGACAGCGATTCCAATCCTACATCTACGCCTTGTCACCCAAAGCTTGTCAGGGCTGGCGTGTGATCCGGCAACCTCCGGCTGTTTCGATAGTGTCAAAAAACTCTTGACGACCCACTTAGCACAATCGGCCCGTGCCCGAGGTTGAACCTGGACCGAGAGCATGGTAGACATAGGACACACTCGGCCCCATCCTGCGCGACTTGCTTTCCCGCCAGGGCCTTCGAGGCACGGCAAGATTCTGAAGAGCGACGTATCGATTGCCAAGAACTACCTGATCGAGCAAAGGGGAATGAGATGGCCGCAACACTGCAGTCCACAGAATACGGTCGATTCCTTCTCGCTTTCGCGTTGGGGCTGATGACCTGCCTGCTGGCGACGCAACCGGCCGGGTCTGCTGGGACCGAGGAGGGGGTGAAGCTTCGCGTGCTGATCTTCAGCGGGATGAACAACCACGATTGGCGCAGCACGGCGCCAGTTATCGAGAAGATGCTGCGAGACTGCGGCCGCTTCGGGACGGTGGACGTGACGGAAACTCCGGCAGATCTCGACGCGGGCAAATTGTCGGCCTATGACGTGATCGTAAGCAATTGGACGCCCTACCCCGATACCCGTCGCACGTGGCGGCCGGAGACGGAAGCGGCCTTTCTGGATTTCGTCCGCCGCGGCGGGGGCTTCGTCGTGATCCACGCCGCCGCGTGCACGTTTCAAGTCTGGCCGGAATTCCAGCAACTGATCGCGCTGACCTGGAAGGAAAACTACACAGCGCACGGGGCCTATCACACGTTCCAGGTCTCCATCGAGGCCCCGACGCATCCTATCGCCAGCGGGCTGGCCGATTTTCTGACGACCGACGAACTGTATCACAACCTGGTGTCGCTCACGGACCATCCGCAGCAGGTTGTGTTCAAAGCCTTCTCGGCCAAGGAACAAGCCGGAACGGACAAGTATGAGCCGGTTGTCGTCTGCACCGAAATCGGGCGCGGACGAGGCGTCAATCTCGTCCTGGGGCATGACGTGGCGGCGATGGGGGCAGGGTTCAAAACCCTGCTGCTGCGAAGTGCGGAATGGGCGGCGACGGGCAACGTGACCATCCCGCCGCCTGCGATCTGGCCGGCAACCGCCGCCGCCATGGGGGCGGCCGACGTCGACATCGACGCAACCTTCGAGGCTGTCTCTCAGTACGCCGAGGGCAACGAGCGGAAGCCGCTCGACGGATTGCAGCAACTGCTCCTCTATGCCGGTGGCGAAAAGACCGATGCCGCCGGCGATCTACGGGGCAAACTGGCCAAGCGGATGGCGGCGATGCTGGCTTCATCCGAGGCGACGCCCGCCGCCAAGGCCTTCGTGTGCGGCCAGCTCCCGGCGGTGGCAACCGAACAGCAGGCTCCCGCTTTGGCGGCACTGCTGGCGGACAAGGACCTGGCGGACCCGGCCCTGCGGGGGCTGGCCTTGATTCCGGGGGCGTCTGTCGATCAGATTCTGCGGGAGGCACTCGAAAAGTCTTCCGGCAACCTGAAGATCGGAGTGGCCAATGCGCTCGGAGAACGTGGCGACCTCGCGGCTGCGGAGGCGCTCGGCAAGCTGCTGGCAGGGGCCGACGAGCCGCTGGCCTGCGCGGCGGCGGGGGCGCTCGGCAAGATCGGCGGCGACACGGCCGTGGCGGCGTTGCAGGGGGCGCTGGCAAATGCTCAGGACCGCCTGCGAGCGGCCGTTGCCGATGCCTGTCTGGTCTGCGCGGAAAGGCTGCTGAGCGAAGGCAAGCACGAATCGGCGGCGGCCTTGTACGGGCATCTTTCCGGCTCCGGTGAAACGGAACAGGTCCGCATGGCGGCGTGGCGTGGAACCGTTCTGTCGAAGCCTGACCAAGCCGCGCAAATGATCTGCCAGGCGTTGATCAGCGGCGACGCCGGACGGGAAAGCGTGGCGTTGCAACTGGTGCCGGAAGCTGCGGGAGGATCGGCGGCCACGTCGCAGTTTGCCGAGTGCCTTGGCAAGGCCAGCCCGCCGATCCAGACGCTGTTGATCGGTGCGCTGGCCCTTCGACGCGACGCGGGGGCGTGCGGGGCCGTCGAGGCCGCGGCGTCAAGTCCGGACGCGGCCGTGCGGTTGGCCGCTCTGAAGGCGCTCGGATCGCTTGGGAACGAGTCCACGGTGAAGCTGTTGGTTGAACGAACCCTGGCCGATGCCGGAACGCCGGAAGGCGACGCTGCCCGGGGCAGCCTGTTGCGACTGCGGGCCCCGCGCGTCAACGAGGCCCTGGCCGGGATGCTCTCGCAACAGACCTTGGGCGACAAGCCGGAACTGGTCCGCCTCCTGGCGGCTCGTCAGGCCAGCGAGGTCGTCGGGGAACTCGAAAAGATGACCGCGGACGCTGACGCATCCGTGCGAACGGAATCGTGGAAGGCGCTGGGCAGCTTGTCGCGGGCGGCGGACGTGAAACGGCTGTTGGAACGGCTCCTCGGTGTTCAAGAGGTCGATCGCGAGGAAGCAGAAAGGGCCGTGGCGGCCGTCCTGAAGAAGGCGGTTCAGCCCGACGTGAGCCCCGTGCTCGAACAACTGGATGCTGTCGGGGCACCGGCGGCTCAAAGCTCGCTGTTGCGAATCCTCGGCGCGGTTGGCGACGACCGCGGATTGCCGGCGCTGCGCAAGGGTGTCCAGTCGGGTGATCCTTCTGTCCGCGACGCAGCCATCCGCGGCTTGGCGGCGTGGCCGACGCCCGCGTCGTTCGAGGACTTGGTGAACATCGCTCGATCCGCCCCGGAATCCGTCCACCGCGTCCTGGCATTGCGAGGTGCGATTCGCCTGTCGAGTCACGTGACCGGCAGCACGCCGGAGCAGGCAACGAAACTCGTCGGCGAACTCCTGCAGTTGGCCCGCGAACCGGCTGAGCGCAAGGCCGTACTGGCCAGATTGGGCCAATGCCCGACGCCCGACGCGCTGCAGCTCGCCCGCCAGTTTCTCGATCAGCCCGAACTGGCGATCGAAGCCGGCCTGGCGGTGACTCAGATCGCGGACGCCATCCGGGCGACGCATCGTGCGGATGCCGTGGCGGCCTTGCAGCAAGTCATGGCGGCCAACCCGGATGCAGCAGTCTACGCGCGAGCCCTGAAGGTGCTGAAAGACATCCTGCAGCCCGTGAACCTGGCCCTCGCCGCCACCGCCAGCAGCCCCGATGGCCTGGAGCCGGACGGAGCTTCCGGCGGCGATCAGGCGGCCATCGACGACAATCCGAACACCTACTGGGATGAGGCCGACAACGCCGATCTGTATCGTCTGCAGGTCACTTTCCGTGAACCCAAGGACGTGTCGTCGATCAATATCCTCTGGCATCCGTACCAGCAGCACCAAGCCAGAAACTTGGAAGTTCTGTGCGACGGCAAGGTCGTGGCCGAAGTACGCGAGGCTGCCTGCGTGGAACACGAGATGTTCGTGGCCTTTCCGACCGTCCGTTGCACGTCTGTGGAACTATCGATCCCCGGCAAGAACGGCCTGGTCAGCCCGGCGATTCACGAACTGCAGATCTTCGGCAATTTTCCCCCCAACGCAACGGCGAGCAACGTACCGCGAGCAACGGAGAAAGGCTCATGACACGCAAACACAACCGGCGCCAGTTTCTCCGGACCGCAGCCCGGGCGGCGTCTCTGGCGATCCCGATCCTTGTGCCGGCGGCGGCCTTGGGACGCGCCGGCCGGATTGCGCCGAGCGAGCGGATCCTCCTCGGTTGCATCGGCCTGGGCAACATGGGCACGGCCGACATGAACGCCCTGATGACGATTCCCGACGCGCAGGTCGTGGCCGTGTGCGACGTGAAACGCACGATGCGCGACCAGGCCAGGCAACTGGTCGACACCCACTACGGCAACGTGAACTGTGCGACGTACAACGACTTCCGGGAACTCCTCGACCGCAGCGATATCGACGCGGTGAACATCGCCTCGCTCGACTCCTGGCACGTCCTGCACGCCCTGGCTGCCGTCCGTGCCGGCAAGGATCTGTACGTGGAAAAACCGCTCGGCATGAGCATCAACGAAATCAAAGCCCTGCGAGCCGCTGTCCATCGCTACGGTCGCGTGTTCCAATTCGGCACGCAGCAGCGGTCGAGCCAGGAGTTCCGCCGGGCCTGCGAAATCGTCCTCAATGGCCGCTTGGGCAAGGTGCACGCGATCAAGGTCGGCGTTCATGCCGGGGCCGATGAACGCTCAGGCCTGAGAACCTACACGCCCGAACCGGTGCCCGATTGGCTGGACTACGATCTCTGGCTCGGCCCGGCCCGCTGGTCGCCGTATACGACCGCGCGGCTGACGTATCC
Source organism: uncultured Planctomycetaceae bacterium (assembly GCA_964429355.1). GTDB lineage: Bacteria > Planctomycetota > Planctomycetia > Pirellulales > Thermoguttaceae > JAAYAY01. The sequence goes on from CAYSCH010000014.1 coordinate 7,352, forward strand.
GCACTGGTTCCACATCAGCGACTACTCGCTGGGCTACGTCTCCGGTTGGGGGATTCACCACATCGACATCGCCCAGTGGGGCAACGGCACGGAACTCACCGGGCCGGTCGAGATTGAAGGCACCGCCCGGTTCCCGGATGAAGACGCCCTCTGCGACAACCCGCTCAGTTGGGACACGCGGATGAAGTACGCCAACGGCGTCAGTCTGATCTTCACCGGCTCGGGGCCGGGCTTCGGCGGCGTTCGGCACGGCATAACCTTCGAAGGGACGGACGGCTGGGTCTGGGTGAACCGCGGGGCGATCGACGCCGAGCCGAAATCGCTGCTGAAGGAACAGTTCGGCCCCGACGAAATCCGCCTGCCTGTCAGCCAATTCCATCAAGCCAACTTCCTGGAGTGCGTCCGCACGCGACAGAAGACCATCTGCAATATCGACGTCGCCGTCCGGTCCGATACGGTCTGTCAACTCGCCTGGTGTGCGTTTCATCTGCAACGCAAGCTCCGTTGGGACCCGGAGAAGGAGCACTTTGTCGACGATCCCGAGGCCAATCAGAAGCTGAACCGCTCCCTCCGTGCCCCCTGGCACTTATGAAGCACGACCGTTCCATTGAATCGTGCTGCGAGGTCCCCTATGTTGACGCAAAGCAAGCTTCCTGCGGGATACGGGGTCAACTTGTGATTCTTGACAGGCAGCGTACCAATGCCATGGTGGCTCCCAACCTGACTGGCGAAGGATCCGATCCTGTTGTGGCCGAATTTGCCAGAATCTGGCCGACTCCATCGATCACCAAAGTCTGGCGACTTCGGCTACTGCGGAAGACTGTCTATCGACGACGGCAATTCCTGCAGGCGCTCCGCCAATAGAATAGAAAGGACCAATTGCATGCATTCTCGAATCAATCGTCGCCAGTGGTTAAGGGCGGCGGCCGTTGCGGGTGGCTCGCTGACCGTGTTGCGGGACAGCCGCTCCGCCCGGGGGTATTTTGCCAACGAGAAGCTGGGGGTGGCCCTGGTGGGGCTGTCCGGTCGGGGGCAGTGGTTCGTGGAGACGGTGCCCCGCATCGGCGAAGACGTTGTGGCCCTGTGCGACGTGAACCAGAAACGGGCCGCCCAGGCATTCGAAAAATTCCCCGGAGTGCCGCAGTACAAGGACTTCCGCAAGATGCTGGAGGAAAGGGGGAAGGAGATCGACGCCGTGTTCGTGGCCACGCCCGACAACACCCATGCGGTGATTTCGGCGGCGGCGATGCACGCGGGGAAGCACGTTTATTGCGAGAAGCCGCTGACGCACGACGTTGCCGAGGCACGGGCGCTGCGGGAGATTGCGCGGAAGGAAGGAGTTGTTACCCAGATGGGAAACCAGGGAACCGCCACGGAGGCCTTTCGCCGGGCGGTGGAATTGATCCAGGCCGGCTCGATCGGCAGGATCCGGGAGATCCACGTGTGGGATGGGGGCGGCAGTGGCCCCCGCACGCCGCCCGAAGGAAGTCAGCCGGTACCCGAGGGGCTGGATTGGGATTTATGGCTGGGACCGGCCACGGAACGACCATTCCATTCAGAATGGCTCGAGTGGCACGGTTGGCGAGACTTTGCCACGGGCAACGCGGGCAACTGGGGACCGCACAGCGCCAACCTGCCTTTCAAGGCGATGGAAATCGACTCGCTGTGGTACGCCGATCCGGCGGCCAGGCCGCAGATCCGCGTGCACGTGGAGATGTCGGAGAAAGAACGGATCGGGTTCCCCCGATGGGCCTCGATCCGGTACGAGATCCCGGCGCGGGGCGATCTGCCTGCGATCGAACTGAACCATCATTACGGCTCGCCCGAGGGGCGGAAGAAAGTGGAGGAACATCTCGGCCGTCGCCTGGATTGGGGCGACGCCGGCGAGAAGAAGTGGACGGAGCACGGCGGCTGCCTGGTGGTGGGGACGGAGGGAATGATCAAGTCGACCGAGCACAACTCATCATTCACGCTTCTGCCCGAGGACAAGTCTGCGGGGTTTGAAGGTCCGCCCCAGACTCTTCCCCGGTCGGGGAGCCACGAGCGGGAGTTCACCGGGGCCTGCAAGGGAGGGCCGAAGACGATGTCGAACTTCGACTATGCGGGCCCGTTGGTCGAGTTTCTTCTTCTGGCCAACGTGATTACCCAGTTTGGCGAGGCGCTGGAGTTTGATCCGCTGGCGTGCAAGGTCGTCAACCATGCCGAAGCCGACGCGGCCCTGCGCCGCGAGTACCGCCAGGGCTGGTCGCTGTGACTCTTAGAGCCGCTAACAAAACCACCGGCTGTGCACATCCATGCCCGTGGGAAACTCGTAGGTTTTGTGAGGGCCTCTTATTCATCGGAGCATCCCCTATGAAACGAATTGCTCTTTCCGTTGGGCTCGTCGTCTGTTCGGGAATCGTGCTCATGGCGGCCTCGGCGAGGGCCCAGGTCCATCCGGACCAAGCCAGGCAGATCCGCCAGGCGGCACAGCAGGTCAAGCCAAGCGTTGCGCCCAGAAGGCCGCGGACGGTGCTGATCTGGAACACGCCGCCTCACCTGATGGACAAGGACCCGCACAAGGGATACTGCATTCCTTATGGGGAGGAAGGTCTTAAGGCGATCGGCGAGGCAACCGGGGCGTTCAGGCCGGTCGTCAGCGACGACCTGGCCGTACTGGCGCCCGAGAACCTCAGGCAGTTCGACGCCATCGTGCTCAACAACGCCTCAGGGGCCTGGATCACGCCCACGGCCGGGGACCTGACAAAAGAACCGCTGAAGAAGCTGGGGGCCGACGCCGACCAGATCGAGGCCGTACTCCGCAAGAGTTTCCTGGAGTATGTGGCAGGCGGCGGCGGACTGGTGTCGCTGCACTATGCCATCGCGGCCAACCGGCACTGGCCGGAGTTCGCCGAACTGTTTGGTGCGACGTTCACGGGACATCCCTGGACCGAGGAAGTCGGCGTCGCCGTGGAGGAACCGGGGCACCCGCTGGTTGCGGCCTTCGGTGGCAAGAACTTCCGCATCACCGACGAGATCTACCAGTACGGACCGCCTTACGACCGAGCGAAGCTGCGGGTGCTGATGTCGATCGATCCGGCAACCACGAACATGGGCCCTCGTTGGATCAATCGCAAGCAGACCGATTTTGCCCTCACCTGGGTGAAGCCCTACGGCAAGGGGCGGGTCTTCAATACGTCTTTTGGGCACATGTCGAACCTCTACTGGAATCCCCAGATCCTGCAGTTCTATCTCGACGCGATCCAGTTCGCCGCCGGGGATCTTGAAGTGCCGATGACGCCGCGCGAGGGTCTGCCGGTGCGGATGCCGGTACCCGGCACTCAGCCCGCTCCGGGGCTGGAGCCCGGTTTCTTCTCGCTTTTCGACGGCAAGACGCTGGACGGCTGGTCGGGGAACCGCACGATCTGGACCGTTGAGGAGGGCGCCATCACCGGCCGAACCACGGCGGAAACCAGGCTCAAGGAAAACAACTTCCTGGTCTGGAAGGACCAGGTGGAGAATTTTGAGCTGCGGCTCAAATTCCGGCTCGAAGGAGGCAATTCGGGGATCTACTACCGGGCCAGCAAACGGCCCGAGAGACAAGTCGATGGGGACCCGCTCATCGGAACCCAGGCCGACTTCGATTCCACTGGCCGCTGGACCGGCGTGATCATGGAGTACCTGCTCCGCGACGTATTGGCCGAACGGGGGCAAAAGGTGACGATCGATGAGAACGGCAAGAGGCAAGTGACGGGCTCCGTCGGCGACCCGGCCGAATTACTCAAGGTCGCCAGGCCCGGCGAGTGGAACGATTACACCGTGGTCGCCCAAGGCGGCCGTGTGGTGCTCAAGATCAACGGTGTGACGATGTGCGAGCTGGAAGACCGCGATCCGAAACAGCTTGTTCACGGTTGGCTTGCCTTGCAGGTCCATGTGGGCGAGCCGATGGTTGTGCAGTTCAAGGACATCTACCTGCGCAGGCTCTGAGTTCTTTGCCCGTTACGGCTTCTGTTCCGCCGGCCCATGCGGCGGCGTGGGGAACAGCACGGCCAGCTTTTTGAACAGTTCTTCCGTGCGGATCGGTTTGGAAAGATAGTCGTCCATCCCTGCGGCCAGGCACAACTCGCGGTCGCCCTTGAGCGCGTGGGCGGTCATGGCGATGATCGGAATATGGCCGCCGCTCTCCTTCTCGCGGAGGCGGATTGTGCTTGTTGCCTCCAGCCCGTCCATCTCGGGCATCTGTACGTCCATCAGAACCAGGTCGAAAGTCCGAGATTCCATTGCCGCAATTGCCTCCCGGCCGTTGCGGGCCACGGTCACCGAATGCCCCTGCCGCTCCAGGAGAGCCACTGCCAGCTTCTGATTCACCAGGCTGTCTTCGGCCAGGAGGATCTGGAGATGAGCAGGAAGGCCTGCGTGGGGGCTGGCTACAACCGCTGCATCTTCTCCGTCCGTGGTGAGATCCAGCGTACGAACCATGGCATCGAACAGTTCCGACTGTTTGACCGGTTTGAGCAGATAGGCGGCGATTCCCCGCTCTTCGCACTGGGTGGCATCCTCCGGGCGATCGCCGGAAGTGAGCATGATGATGGCCGCACGGGCGATCTCGGGGTCTTGCCTGATCTTTTCGGCAAGCATGAACCCGTCCATCTCCGGCATATGGGCATCGCTGAGCACGACTCGGAACGGTCTGCCCGTGCGTTGAGCCTCCCGCAGTCGTTCCAGGCCCTCGCGAGCGCCGGAGGCTATTGTGGGAAGCATGCCCCAACTGGCCAGCATTTCCTGCAAGATATACCGGTTCGTGGCGTTGTCGTCGACGACCAGGATCCGCAGGTCGCGGACGGAGGTCAGCTCGGCTCGCCCGATGGCGCCGGGTTCGCCTTCCACAACGCGGAAGGGTGCCGCGAAGTGGAAGGTGCTCCCCTCGCCCACCCGGCTATCCAGCCAGATGCGGCCCCCCATCTGCTCCAACAGCCGGGAGCAGATCGCCAAACCCAGCCCGCTGCCGCCATGGCGCCGAGTGAGCGTGCCATCGACTTGTTCGAAAGACTGGAAGACCGTGTTTTGCTTCTCTTCGGGAATACCGATCCCCGTGTCGCGGACCGAGAAATGAAGCGTCGCCTGCTCTTCATCTCGGGCCTGAATATCCACGTCGACGACAATTTCGCCTCGCTCCGTGAACTTCAGCGAGTTGCCTACCAGGTTAACCAGGATCTGGCGGATCCGGCTGGGGTCTCCCGTGACGAATCGGGGCACGTCGGGGTGGATGTGACAAGCAAGCTCGAGGCCCTGCCGGTGGGCCCGCAGGCCGAGCGATCTCATGGTGTCGCCGACGACTTCCCGAAGTTCGAAGGGGATCCGTTCCAGCACCAGCCTTCCCGCCTCGATCCTCGAAAAATCGAGAATGTCGTTGATCACCGCGAGCAAGGCTTCTCCCGAATCCTTGACGGTGGCCAGGAACTCGCGCTGGTGAGGCGAAAGGGTAGTGTCCAGCACCAGTTCCGTCATTCCGATGATAGCGTTCATCGGAGTGCGGATCTCGTGGCTCATGTTGGCCAGAAAAGTGCTCTTCGCCCGGTTGGCCGCCTCCGCCGCCTCTTTCGCTGCGCGGAGGGCTTCCGCCGAACGTTTCTCCGCGGTGATGTCGCGAACGGTCGCCTGCAACATCGTGCGGCCCTCGAGTTCCATCCGCGTCAAGAGGACCGAAGCCATGAACTCGCACCCGTCCTGCCGTTTGTGGGTCCACTCGAAATAATGAGAACCCTGCTGGAGCGCTATGTCCATCATCTGTTTTGCCTTGGCAGACGACAGCATCTGGTCGGGCTGGTACTCGGGCGAAAGGTCCGCAGGCGTCAGCGACGTGAATTCCTCCTCGCTCCGGCAGCCGTACAAGGCTACGGCGGCTGGATTTCCGCTGATAAAGCTGCCGTCGGGCACAATCATCATGATCGCGTCCCGCGACGAATCGAAGAGGGTGCGGAATTTCGTTTCACTCGTTCGCAATGCCTCCTGGGCCAGTTTCTGCTCGGTGATGTCGCGCGAAATCCCGAAAGTCCCTGCGATCTCACCCGAATCCGAGTAAAGCGGCATTTTGGTCGTACTGGCCCAGGTGGCATGACCGTCGAGCCACGATATCTTCTCCTCCTTGTCCAGCATGGCACGACCCGTCCGCAGGATCTCCTGCTCGTCGGCCAGGGCTTGCCTTGCATGCTCGGAATCGAAGAAGTCCAGGTCGGTCTTGCCTTCGGCGTCCGCAAGGTTCGCCAGGCCGAATCGCTGGGCCAGGGCCTTGTTGATCCGCAGAAACCGGCTTTCGGTATCCTTGAAGAAGATCGAATGGGGCAGGTTGTCCATCAGGGTGTGGAGGAGATACCGCTCGTGCGTCAGTTCCTCGTTCGCCCGGGCCAGCTCGGAGGTCCGCTGTCGGACACGGAGTTCCAGCTCATCGTGGGCGCTGCGAAGCTCCTCCTGGGCACGGCGGCGTTGGATGAGCTGCCACATTCCCTGCATCAGCAACGTCAATTGGCGAATGTCAGGATCGCCATAGGGCTCTTCCTTGTTCCCCACCCCCGCCAGAGCCACGATCCGGCTGCCGTCGAACACCGGAACATTCATGTGCCGCGTTACCCGGACGTGGCCTTCGGGGCAGCCTTTCTTTGCCGGATTGGGGGCGGCATAGTCGTTGGTAATGACGCACTTGCGCTGGCGGACGGCTTCACCCCACAGCCCCGTCTCGTCGACCCGGTAGACGATCGGTTTGTTGATCACCCGGCACTGGTCCATCGCCGTCTTCGACCAGGCGTGCATCGTGAGCTCGGTCTCGTCGGCGTTCATGAACGCCAGATAGCCGAGCGTGCTCTCGGTCAGCCGGACCGCCTCTTCCAGGGCAAAATCGGTGATCTCCTGGAAGGAGGCCTCCGACATCTGGTTCAATTTCAACAGCGCCTCGAGACGCGATTCGTCCAGACGTAGCCTCTTTTCCGCGTCCTGCCGCCGTTGCTCCAATTTCAGGCCATGCAGGGCAAAGGACACGTCTTCCGCCACCTCGCGGAACAGACTGCGATGCTCCTGGTCGATCTCCACATCCGCCGGCACCGAAGCCAGCAATATCCCGTACGATTCCTCCCCTTTCGCCAGCCGAACCGCCATTGTGCGCCCGTCGCAGTGCAACCTGCAGATGGCGCAGTCCCCGCACTGGGAAATCTCGGCCCCCAGAATGCTCACGTCCGCCTGCGAAAGGACCTGCTTCATGCAGGAAGGTATTTCCCCTCCATCCAGGCTTTTCCGCAGCGGCGCAAAAGACTCTCCCAGGCCGGCTTCAGCAACCGCCCATTGCGACTGGGAGTTGCGCCAGGTCGCAATCCATGCATGGCAGTATCCGCCACTGGCAACAAGACTTGCACACACCTGTTCGATCAGCCGGCCCAGGTCCTTCTCCTTGGCGATGATCTGGCCCGTGTTGCTGATACCGCGCAGAACCGAGTTCAGCCGTTCCAGCCGCCGCCGGCTTTCGCGAAGGGAGCGTTCCGAATCCTGCAGCCAGCGAAAAATGGGAAACATCCCCGCAATGCCCGTCAGCATCAATACGGAGATTACCAGCCCGGTCAACTCAAAGGCCATTCCAGACTCGGGCGAGGCCTCTGCGCCGATCGCCCAGTACAGCGGCATGCCCCGGCGGGCGACCATCAACAGGATCGCAGCGGCGACCAGGCCCCACGCCCATCGCTTTCCAGAGACCCAGATCAACCGGAGTGCCAGAAATGCCGCTGCAGCCTGGCATGCAACCGACAAGACAAGGACGAGTGTTGTTCCCACAGCACTGGCCTTTATGGAAGAGCGAGGAGCTGCGGCGGACAGGCCCCAAGGATGCCGCGTCAGCTCGTGTCACGCCCATTCTAATCTAATTTGTGGCTTGGGAAGCGGCTGCTACACCCCGTCAGAGGGGATTTGTCGCGATTTTTCGGCTGCACGGTTTTCGAGATTTGTTGCCGAGAACACATGATGAGTGTCAGAACTACGCGAAGTCCACGTTTCCTCTGCCCCACACCGCCAGGTTGGCAACTCAAACCAACAAGAACAGCCGCACCGCGCGGCCTCTCCTCGGGATGCGGCTGTCTTGACTTCTGCCGGGCAGTGGGGATCGGCGGCCTGCCAGTTCATCGCCAAAAGACGGCCGCATTCAACCCGAGTTGGAAATGAGCCACGTGTCGAATCGGATATCGATCAGTTGGCCGGGGCATAATTCGAGGCTTGCCGGCGGGCGGATGCAGACCGGCTGTCCCCATTCTTCAACCTTGGGGTCGCGCTGCAGATGAACCGGTACCGGCTCGACCTGAGGCCCGATCCGCTCGACCGCCGACCGGACCAGGCTCCCGCCGGAACCATGGACGCGCACCCACACGGGCATCCCGACCGCCGGCCGCACCCGTTGCTCCTGGCGGACGTAGCTGATGATGTAGCGACCTTGATCGGCAGCCACTGTGACGACGGGATCGCCCGCTCGCAGACTCTGGCCGGGCCAACTGTGGATTTCGCAGATCGTGCCGCTGATGGGAGCCCGGATTTCCAGTCCGTCGATCTGTACCTGCAACTCGTCGATTTGCCGCTCTCCCACGGAAATCGCGGCTTGAAGCGGCTCGAGCAAACTGGCGGTCTGAGCGGTACGCAGTTGGGGGTAGTCTTGAAGAGATGTCAAGGAACGTTCGAGTTGTGCCTGAGATTCAGCCAGACCGCGCTGGTTCTCTTCGATCCGCTTGCGAACCTCGTCTCGTTGGAGACGCAGATCGGTGATTTCCATGATCGAAACCGCGTCCTGGCTCTGCAGCGGTTCGAGGAGCGCTAGTTGCGAACTGAGTCGCATTTCTTCGATCCGATCGGCTTCGATGGCGGCTCGGCGATCCAGAACGTCCAATCGTTGTTGCTCCGTCTGCCAGATCAAACGGCGCGACTCGCGCCCATGGTCATGCCGGCGTTGTGTCTCGTCGAGTTCGACTTGCTCTGCCGCAGCCGCCAGATCGCCGCGAAGTCGAATCAACTCGGCCTTCCGCGTGGCCATTTCGGCCCGGACGAACCGATCGTCCAGACGCGCGAGCAAGTCGTTGGCCTCGACCCGCTCGAACAGCGCCCACTGGCCGCGAGGCAGCGGAATCATGATACCATCTCCCCCCGGGACGACGTCGATACGCACGGCTTCCACTTCGCCGACGCTGTTGGGTAGCTGCCCCTGACGCTGCCACAGCCAGCCGGTCAGGGCAACGCAGCCGATGAAGCCCGCCACGGGCAGGGCGGTATATCGCAGCCGTTGCAGACGGTGTCCCAGGGGAATTGGAATGCGTTGTTCTCGGTTCAGTGTCATATCTCGGATTCGTCATCTCTCAGGAAGAGCGAAATCTGTTCGAAACCTTCGGCCTGCTCGAGCTCCCTCCTCAACTCATCATTCCGCCCTGGATCGCGAAGCAGCAGCCGATATGACAGGTTGACCGCAGCACCTTCGAAGTGCCGCTGGTTCGTCAGCAATGCGCGAAGGCTGTGGCGCCTCAGGATGCTTCGCAGCACCGAGGTTGCTGCCTCGCGATCGCCGGTCACACGCAGGTTGAGAACGGCATCGAAACGGTGCCGGCTGCCGAACTCCGTCGCCTTCAGGTAGACGAGCACCATGGCGACTCCCGCCGCGGCAAGCAGGGACGTGGAATAGCGCATCGTCCCGATACCAAGTCCCTCCAGGATTGCCCAGAGGATGAAGGTGGTGTCCCGGGTGTCTTTGAGAATGTTGCGAAAGCGGACGACCGCGAACACGGCCAGGAGCCCGAAGGCAAAGACGACGTTGCCGGCCATCAACAGCATCATCAAGGCAACCAGAACCGGAACGATCACCAGGGAGACCACGAAGGTCTGGGAATAGGAGAGTCCATGGTGCGTCCCCATGTAGATCCAGCCGATGAACTGCCCGACCACAAACGCCAGGACAATAACAAACAAACCAGTCTCCGGACCGCCCAAGGCGCAGCCGTAGTCGCTCCCCAGGAAAAGTTGGACCCAGTCAGTCATCCGAGAGACTCCTTCCGCCGACCTTCACCGGCTTTGTGGGCAGCAACCATGCGAGGAATGCAAGTCCAGTGTCTCCACGCAATGAACGTACTTGGCCATCGAGCAGCGATCGAGATCGAGTGCCCGGACCATGTCTCGCATCCAGCACGGGAAGCGATCGACGAACTTGAGTTCGAGAATGACCCCGTCGACGTTCGGCGAGACACCTCGAGTCGGCACCACCAGCCCCTCCCGGACATCGAATTCCTGCCCGTACAACTGCCGATCGAAGGTCACACGCAGGTTGTCGCTGTTGGGCTGGACATAAGCTTCACGCATGTAGGCAACATAGGCGACACCCACGGCACCGAGTTCTTCGCACAGGTCGCAGAATCGATCCAGCGCCGATTGTCCGCGGCGACTTCCGTGGGATTGGATCAGGTGCGACAAGCCGGGCCGCGCACCGTTGAGCAGAATCTCGGCCCCTTCCCGGCGAAGGGCGGCTCGCTCCTTGCAGATGACTCCCGAGAGGCGGCGCTTGATTTCCAGGAATACCGGCGAAGTGGGCTGGCCGTCGTAGAATCGGATCCGCAGCTTGAAGCGGTTCTTCAGCCCCTCGGTCGTTTGCCGATAGAGCACGAGGGTCGGTGCGTCCATGTAGAGACTGTAAACTGGATACGAACACGCTGAGTTGCCGCGGGCGTGCTCGTCGGGTTCGAGGTAACTGCTGATGAAATGGCGGACGGCGCCGGCACGTTGTTCGTCGATAACGTATTTCAGTTCAAACCGGTTGGTCTGCAAATGATCGCTGTGTGACAATTCTTCATTCCCCAACACCACGTTTTCGAAGTCGCTCGTGTCCCCTCGTCGATTGGCCGGCGCAACGCCCGTTGTCAGTGCCGCCTCCGAGCAGTTGCCCCAGCCCAGTCGAATCATGCCGTCCGGCCGATTTTCATCGGATCCGAGGATTGACTCCGAATGGGCCGCGATTCTCGTTTCCTGACGTCTTCCGTCTCTAGGACGAACCCTGATCAGGGATGTCACATATCGCGGAGGCAGGGGTGTGCGACTCCGTCCAGGAATCGAGCGACGTCGTCTCGCCATGATGAAACGGGCCCGCGGGTCGGCGGATTTCCGTCGGATGGCCCGTGCTCAATGGCTTTGCGTGATTCCCGGAAGAAACTGCGCCAAGGCGCTGGAAAAACTCGAAGGGCCGGGGCAGCCGGAGTTTGCACCTGGGACACGAACGCAGCCACGCGAGGGGCAAGCCCACGGGGCTATCTGGATGACGGCCCCCCTTCCGCGATTCGCGCAAGGCCATTTGGTGGCTTCATGTGTGACAAAGCCTGCGCGCTTGCGCCCTAGTCTGGAGAGTGGCGGCTGTACGTTGGCAATCCCCATTTCTGCAAGGTGTGAAGCTCCAATCTACCGGGGGCGATCCCGGAAAGGGTCCAAACATGGGTCGAGGTCTTGATTTCTTGCGCGCAGTTGGACAGCGGTTTCGCCATCACAGTCATGCTTCCGGCGCGTGTTCAGCCTTTCGCGCTCAGCGAACGCTGCGCTGCGAACCGCTGGAACAGCGGCAGCTTCTGGCGATCACGGTCGAGGCCCTGACTCCCACAACGAGCGGGTTCGTCGTGGAATTCAGCGATCAAATCCAGGCCGGTTCGCTCAACCTCTACGATGCCGAAAACGAGGCACTCGGCCAGGCCGACGTCACGCTCCGGGGGGCCACGTCTGGAGCGGTCTCCGGATCGCTGATGATCGAAGGCAAGGAACTGACGTTCGCTGCGACGGGTGGCCCGCTGGCCGCGGATACGTACACAGTCACTCTTCGAAGCGCTTCGGATGCGATCGTGGACGAGGCGCTTGGCCAATTGCTCGACGGGGAGTACTCGGCCGCGTTGCCATCGGGCGACGGAACGGCCGGCGGCGACTTTGTCTACAGCTTCTCCGTCGGGGCTCCCGAGCCGTTGGTGGTCAGCCTCTCCGACTTCGCCCGCGGGCCCGGGCAGGCCGTCGAGGCCCCTGCCGCAGGCAGCAGCGAAGACCTGCCGGATGGTTTGCTGCTCCAGTTCAGCGATGCCGAGGGAGTGACCTCGGGCACCTTGAAGATCACCTACAATCCCGACCTGTTGACAATCACCGCGGTCCAGGCCGGTCCGGACGCACCCTCGGATATGCTGGTCGAGACGAATCTGACCGAGTCGGGTGTGGCCGTGATCTCCTTCGCGATTCCCGGCGATCCCCTGGGGAGCGGGGCGGCGAACCTCATCGAGATCATCGCCGAAGTTCCCGCGGACGCCCCCTACGGAGCGGTTCAGGTCCTCGATATCTCCGAAGTGGAGATCAACGCCGGTGCGATCGAGGCGACCGCCGACGATGCGGTTCATGCCGTGGTCTTTGTCGGCGACGCCAACGGCAACTGTGTCTACGATACCGAGGACGCCCGGCTGATTGCCCGCGTGGGCATGGGGCTCGATTCGGGCTTTGCCGTCGATCAGCCCTGCCTGCCGCTTTCCGACGACTACGAGGTTCTGTTCCCGGCCATCGACCCGAAGATCGTCGGCGACGTGACCGGCAAGGAAGGCCTCAGCGCGCTGGACGCCAGCGACATTTTGCGGTGTGTCACCGGCCTGGAAACGCCCAATATTCCCGCGATCCCGGACCTGTTGGCGCCGACGGCGTCGATTGCGCCCAATGGCACGAATGTCAGCAGCGATACGATCCTCTTCACGATTACGTTCGACGAGGAGGTCCAAGGGGTCGACATCGGCGATCTGTCGGCGACCGGCTCGCTCGGCAGCGAGCTGACGCTCTCGGACTTCACCGCGGTGTCCACGATGGCCTGCACGGTTGAGGTAACCGGCATGTCGCGGGCGGAGAAGGTCACTCTCACGCTGGCAGCAAGCGGGTCCGGGATTGAGGATAACTCCGGCAACGCATTGGCCGACGACGCCACGGCAACCGTGACCTATGTCAAGAACTCGGCACCGACGGCAGCCGGCGACAGCGCGTCGACCAACGAGAATGCCACGATCGTGATTGACGTGCTGGACAACGACGAGGATTCCGACCTGAACGACACGCTCACTGTGGACAGCGTCGATGCGACCAGCAGCAAAGGTGCCACAATCACAGTCAACTCAGACGGCGTCCTGACCTACAACGCGACCTCTTCCGACACGTTGAATGCCCTGGCCGAAAGCGAGTCGGCCACCGACACGTTCGAGTATACCGTCAGCGACGGTCAAGGCGGTACGGATACCGCGACCGTGACCGTGACCGTGGCGGGCCAGAACGACGAACCCACGGCGAACACCGACACGGCGACGACGGATTCCACCGAGGCCACAGACATCGACGTATTGGCCAACGACACCGATCCGGACACGAGCGACGCCCTTTCCATCGATTCGTTTGAGGCGACGAGCGAGCAAGGGGCTGCGATCACGTTGAATGCCGACGGCACACTGCACTACGACCCGACAGCATCGGACACGCTCGCAGCCCTGGAGACCGCCACGACCGATAGCTTCACCTACACGCTCACCGACGGTCATTCCGGAGTGGCGGTGACGGGCACGGTCACCGTAACCCTCAACGGCTCCACCAGCTCCGACGTGACCTACATCGACCTGCAGGGCGATTCGATCGACGTGGACGGGAGCGGCGTCACGGTCGACGGCTGCGTTGTGACGATCACGTCTGCCGGCACGTACAGCATCGCCGGCACCTTGAACGACGGCCAGGTGATCGTCGATACCGACGACGTGGATCCGGTGACACTCCTCCTCAACGGCGCGGACATCACCTGTTCCAGCAGCGCTCCCATCTATGTGGTCAGCGCCGAGGACGCTGTGATCACCTTGGCAGACGATACCGAGAACTACATCACCGACGGCAGTGCTTACACCTACGAGACCGGCACCGACGAACCTGACGCGGCGATCTTCAGCGACGACGATCTCACGATCAACGGCAACGGCTCGCTGACGGTCGATGCCAACTACAACGACGGCATAACCGGCAAGGACTCTCTCGATATCACCGGCGGCAATAACACGGTCAGCGCGGTCGGTGACGGCATCAAGGGAAAGGACTCCCTTGAGATCGAGGGCGGCACGATCACGGTCAACGCCGGCAACGACGGCCTGAAATCTACCAACGATGAGGATGCGACCCAGGGCTACGTCGACGTCAAAGGCGGAACCGTGAATATCACTGCCGCTGCGGACGGGATTCAGGCCGAAACGGCCGTCCTCATCAGCGGCGGTAACGTAACCATCACCTCCGGCGGAGGCAGCAGCATCACGGCCACCGACAGCGCCAAGGGGATCAAAGCCGTCACGGACATCACCATCACCGGCGGAGTCCTCCACGTGGACTCTGCCGACGATGCCATCCACTCGGACGGGAGCATCGCAATCAGCGGCGGCAGCATCACGCTGGCCTCCG
>CAYSCH010000014.1:21824-50938 GCA_964429355.1 uncultured Planctomycetaceae bacterium
CATCCATGCGGAGTCCACCCTGGCGATCACCGGCGGGGATATCGAGATTACCACATCCTATGAGGGACTCGATAGCCCGGCCATCACCATCGACGACGCGACGATTGAGGTTGTCTCCACCAACGACGGCATCAGCGCCGCCAGCGTCGACGGCTCCTCCTCGTTCGTGTCGATCTACGGCGGCACGATCACGGTGACTGCCGGAGCGGACGGCATTCAGGCCGAGGCGGAGCTTCTCATCGGCGGCGGCACGATCAACATCACCACCGGCGGCGGCAGCTCCAAGACCATAGCCTCGACCGACAGCGCCAAAGCCCTCAAAGCCGACATGGAGACCAACATCGAGGGCGGGACGATCACCATCAACTCTGCCGACGATGCGATCCACTCGAACGACAGCATCACAATCAGCGGTGGAACCATCACGGTGACTTCCGGCGACGACGGCATCCACGCCGATTCCAGCATCACGATCAACGGTGGGGATATCGTCCTCTCGAAATGCTACGAGGGTATCGAAAGCGCCGCGATCACGATCAATGACGGGAATATCCATCTGGTCAGCAGCGACGACGGCATCAACATTGCGGGCGGCGTCGACGGTTCCTCCACCAGCGGCAGACCGGGTCAGAATGATTTCAGCAGTTCCAGCGACAACATCCTGGCGATCAATGGCGGATACATTGCGGTCAACGCCGTGGGCGACGGTATTGACGTGAACGGCTCGGTGACCATGACCGCAGGTACTCTCATCATCCACGGCCCCACCGCCAATATGAACGGCCCCTTGGACTATGACGGAACGTTCGTGATGAGCGGCGGTTATCTGGTGGCCGTCGGCAGTTCCGGAATGGCCCAGGCTCCCAGCGCGTCGTCCACGCAGGAGTCGCTGTCGCTGACCTACAAATCGGCCCAGTCGGCGGGCACCATGGTTCACATTGAAACAGAAGACGGCCAAGAGATCCTCACATTTGTGCCGGCGAAGGCCTACCAGTCCGTCGTTCTGTGTTCGCCGGACTTGGAGGCAGGCACGACCTATATCGTTTACTACGGAGGGAGTTCAACCGGCACGGTCAAGGACGGCTTGTATTCCGGCGGAACGTATACGGCGGGCACGAAGGCAGGCAGCATCACGCTCTCCTAGTCTGAACCAATCTGACCTTTCTGCAATACTCCATCCGGCTCGAGTTGCTCCTGGGAAAATGGCGAAGCATATGATGAATCTGATAACCGGATCGATC
This sequence comes from uncultured Planctomycetaceae bacterium, assembly GCA_964429355.1. Taxonomy (GTDB): domain Bacteria; phylum Planctomycetota; class Planctomycetia; order Pirellulales; family Thermoguttaceae; genus JAAYAY01. The sequence goes on from CAYSCH010000014.1 coordinate 23,066, forward strand.
CGAATCGGTTCCGCCCTGCCGGGCGATCCTCGCCGGAGTCATCGCTGCCTCGCCTTTGAATCCCTTGAAACTCGGCGCGCGCTCACTGCCGTCAACATTCCCGTCGATCTCACCGGTGAACCGTCGGAGCAGGTGGTTGTGCCCGTCGAGATCAGCGACGCGGAAGGCGTACGCGGCGTGGAAATCGCGATCGACTACGACACGGAACTCCTCGATGCCGGCAGCGACAGCGTCACCGCCGGCTCCGTCTGGACCGCAGGAAGCGCCGAGGTGGTCGCCAGCGTCGACGATGAGGCGGGCACCATCGTGGTCTGGGTCTTCGCCGCCGAGGGGCTGGATTCCGGCGGCGGGAGTCTGGTCGAGGTCGCGTTCACGCTCAGCAGCGACTGCATCGCGGGCAGTGCCACCGAGATCGACCTGGCGGAAGTCGTCATCAACGGTGGTGCGATTCCAATCGATCCCGAACCGCAATCCGGCAACGACAGCACGGACGGGCGGATTACCATCGACGCAGAAGACGAGCCCAGCACTGTGCTGGAGCTTGGGCAGGTTGACTTCACGACCCTGGAATCGATCGATCCATCTGCCGGGGAACTCTGGTTCAGCCTGGAGGCCGCATACGACGCCTGGCTCACCGTGCAGGCGGTCGAAACGTCGACGGCCGGCGAACTGGCGTTCTCTCTTTATGAAACGACGAACCTCGACGTGCCGGTTGCCTCTTCCTCGCTGCAGGACGAAAAGCCAAGGCTCGACTTCGAGGCCCAACAAGGTGAGACCTATCTGATCCAGGTGAAGGGAGCCGCCTCGGACGCTAGCCTGCTCGTGGCAAACCTGGTTCACGAGACCGACACCGCGGTTACCGTCTACGGAACCGACGAGGCCGACGTGTTCGTTTTCACCAGTTCCCCGTTGCGCACGATCACGATCAACGGCGTGGCCTACTCCTACGAAGATACGGAGGTATCGACCATTGACTTCGAGGGGGGCGACGGGCGGGACGTCGTTTGGCTCTACGATTCCGCCGGCGACGAGAGCCTGGAAGCGGGGCCCGACCAGGCCACGCTGGTTAACGGCGCAAACGACTCCGTGCCGGATTACCTCGTGGGCGTGTCGGGAATCGAGGACCTGCTCGCCTACGCGACATCGGGCGGCACCGATTCTGCGGTCTTTCACGGATCGGAAGGGGCCGACAAGTTGAAGAGTTACGAAGACTCCGTGCGGCTCCGTGCCATGAACTCCAGTTACACTTTGCGCGCCAAGAGGTTCGATACGGTTGTCTGCGACTCGGGTTCCAGCGGCTCCGATCTGGCCGTGTTCAACGGTAGCGACGGCGCGGAGACGTTCACCTACAGTGGCAGCAAAAGCTCGGCACGAGTCCAAGCCACGGACCGCGACGACACGGCGATCGGCTTCAGCTCGATTATCGCCCGCGGCGGAAGCGACGGCGGCGACCTGGCCAGCCTCACGGACGTTCCGGACGGCGACAACGTCTTCTACTTCAGGAGCCACAAGACGGTTCTCAGCAGTGAGAGCATCAAGGTGACGGTCCGGCTGTACGACGAGGTCCACGCCACGGCCAGCGGCGAAGGGTTCAATGTCGCCCGAATCTACGATACCTCGGGAGACGACTATCTCGAGGTGGCCGGCGACACTGCGAAGCTCTATGGCCTCAGCGGCACGGAACTCAACCTGCTCTACGAAGCCAGCGGTTTCGACCGCGTCAAGGCCTTCAGCAGTTCTGGAGGTGACGACACCAGCGACGTCGGCGATTATTCGTTCGATCTGTATCTCGAGGGTTGGGACGAATAGGGTGGGGCCTCAGAACTGAATCCGGCTCCGCGACGATGTCGCCAGCTCTCATCCACTTCCGTCAGGGTCCAGTCAGCGACAATCATGTTTCATCGCCAGCGCCGCTTCGCCTTCGAAACCCTCGAGACTCGACGTGTGTTCTGCGCCGTCAGCATACCGGCCGATCTCAGCGGTGAGCCGTCGGACCAGGTGGTCGTGCCCGTCGAGATCACCGAGACCGAAGGAGTCCGCGCCGCGGAGATCGAGATCAACTACGACACCGAACTGTTGGACGCCGACAGCGACAGTGTCACCGCCGGCTCCGTCTGGACGGCGGGAAGCGCCCAGGTCGTCGCCAGTGTCGACGACCAGACGGGTACTGTCGTGGTCTGGGTCTTCGCTGCCGAGGGCCTGGATTCCGGCAGCGGGAGTCTGGTGGAGATTGCGTTCACCCTCAGCAGCGATGCTGTTGTGGGCAGTACCAGCGCCGTGGACCTGGCGGAAGTCGTCATAAACGAAAGTGAGATTACCGTCGATCCGCAGCCGCAGCCCGGCAAGGACAGCACCGACGGACTGATTACGATCGTCGGCGGCGAAGACGACACGGGCGGGTCAGGCACCGGCAGCCTGTCGGGGCACGTGTATATCGACAGCGACGGTGATGGAGTGCGCGATAGCCGTGAATGCGGCGTTCCAGGTGTTCAGATCACGCTGACCGGCAGCGATCGTTCTGGAATCGCCGTGAATCGCAACGTATTGACTCAAGGCAACGGTTCCTATTCGTTCGACGAATTGGCGCCCGGCACTTATGAGTTGGCCGAACGTCAACCGAGCGCCATGGGCGACGGGCAGGACTCCACGACAGTCTCCGGGGCTACCCTTGCCGACGACACCATTTCGAATATCGTTCTTGAAGGCGGCGTCTCCTCGGAAAACAACTTCGGTGAATCCGGTCTCTACATCGAATACATATCGATCTCCATGTTCCTCGCTTCGTCACCGAGTCCGGAGGAGTGCCTTCTCGACTCGATCATTCGCGCCGAGGAGCTTGCCGGCTATGCGGATCTGGCCGATACCATCCGGGATGGTGACATCCGCTTTGAGGAAGAGAATGCGGTTCAGGCCGCCAGTAGCGACAGCCTTGCCGCTACCTCCACCGACCCGGTGCTTGCCTCCGGCACCGCTTCGGCGACGATCGAGGTGCAGCCGGCTGCCGATGACCCCGATGCGGCCGGGGCCATTCAGGGCGACGCTGTGGAAGGACTGGTGATTACCGAGATCAACTACAATCCTGCCGCGCCGACCGCGGCCGAACTGCTGATCCACGCCGGTTTCGACGCGGACGATTTCGAGTTTGTCGAACTGGCCAACGTGAGCAACGCGACGATCGGACTCACGGAACTGTCCTTCACCAACGGAATCGTGTTCGATTTCGCGGAGTCCGACATCACCACGCTGCGCTCCGGCGAGACGCTGCTCGTGGTCGGCAACCAGGCCGCCTTCGAGGCACGCTATGGAACGGACTTGGCCGTTGCCGGTCAGTTCAGTGGCAAACTGAACAACGGGGGCGAGCAGCTCACCATCGTCGATGCAGTCCACGCGGCGATCGTCGATTGCTGGTACGACGATGAGGGAGAATGGCCAACCGAGGCCGACGGTGGCGGCTACACGTTGGAACGGGCCGTTCTGGGGGAGATCAACAACGCGGACAATTGGAGTGTCGGCGATCCGGGTGGTTCACCGGGGATCGTTCTGAATTGGGACAGTCTGGTGGACGCGGCACTTGCAGACGGGATACCGTGATCCGGGGCAACTTCCAACTCAGGATCCACTTGCTCGGGAATACAGAACGCAGGTCACCTGGGAGGCTGAAAGCGTGCCGCGGCAATCTGCTCGGCAGCCGTTTGGGCCTGAGCGAGCAGCTCGTCCCGATTCGGATGATCAGCCCGCGAAAGCTGCCGCAGATGTTCGATCACCAGGGGCATGGTTTCTGACAGGGCTCCGCTGCGAGTTTCGGGATTGAGGGCCCAGTGGAGTTGCTCGTCGGCCAGGTCGGCCAGGTCGGCGACCAGCGGGTTCATCCACTCCGGATGGGGCCGCTCGTAGTCGCGAAAGTCGCGTACGCAGGCCGGGCTGGCAAGAGCGGTCAGGTCCAATCTGTGCCAAGTTGCCTTCGGTCTCGGTGGGCCAAGTGGAACCGTCCCCTCTTTCCTCGCCGGAGAACGCAACCCACAAACGGCATCCATCCCCCTTCTCGCATCCGGCAACCGGCCGGAGAATTCCAGGGACTTGCGGATATCGCTGTCGTAGAGCGGAATCGTGTAGGGGTTCGAAGCGATCCGCATCCGGGGACGGGTCAGGGCGGCCAGGATCAGCAGGCGGAGCGTTTCGATCAACTCTTCGGCGGTCGTGTCGAAGTCGGTGAGGAGCTGGAAGACCGTGTAGTCCTGGCGGGTTGAGTCGAGAGCGTCGAGTACGCAGTTGAGCTGGGCCATGGTGTGACGCTTCCGCCAGCGGTTGAGCAGGACCGGATTGAACGACTCCGCACCGAGTTGGACCATGGGTTTCATCCGGTCGATCCAGTGGAGCAGTTCGGGGTGGAATATCCAGGAAGACAGGTCTGCTTCGTGCAAAGCACCCTTCGGGCCGGTTAAGCTCATGCGGCCAGTATCTTGTCCCCGTGCGGAGGAGACTGAGAATGTCTCCTTTTTCGAGAGCAGGGAACAGGGGTTCGTCTGCAGGCTGAGGCGGTAACGTTGGTTCAAGGGGCTGCGGCTCCAGAGTTCGAAGAATTCGATCGCCCGTTGGCGGTGGAGAAAGAAGTCTTCGTCGTAGACGGCTGCCCAGGAGGCCTGACGAGAACGGAGATGGTCGTCGTGGACGTGCGCAAAGAGCGGCCAGCGGGTGAGGTGGAGGCGGCCTGTGGCGACGCAGGCGTCGGCCTCGTGGATCTCTTCCAGAAGCTGCTGGGCGCTCTTGAGGCGGACCTGGGCGCCATGGAGCTTCGCGCAGAAGGTGCACGCTCCGGGACACCCGCGGCCACAGGTAAAGTAGAGACTGTCGAAGGGCTGCTGGAAGCCATCCAGGAGCGACCAGTCGAGGCGGTTGGCCGCAAGCATCTCTTGGGAGGCAATGGGCCGGACCGCGCTCGGAAGGCATACGACGGAAAGTGAGGACATCGCGGTTCTGTTCGAATCGCTCACCGGGGTTTCGGGGCAAGACGTGCCCTTTTCCAGAATCGACCGGCCGTATCCGTCGGTCGGCAACGTATTGTGGAACGTGCGACCGCCATAGCGGTAGGCGGCACCGGGGATCTCCGGGAGCAGGTCGCGGGAGTTCGGTCGGCGGGCGAACTGGAGGTACTGGGCGAACGTCTCTTCCGCCTCACCGGCGAAGACGTAGTCGGCTTCCGACCACTCCAGCAGGTCGATCGGATGGCTGGTGGCCGTCGGACCGCCGAGAACGATCTCTGCATTCGACACCTCGCGCACTGTGCGAATCCACCGGAGGATCGGCTCGAAGGGTTCGCCCTCCACACGAAACCCAACGACCTGGGGCCGCCAGGACTGGAGTCTGTCGATCAAGATTCCGTCCTGGTCTGCGGAAATCTGAAGGATGACCACCTCAACATCCGGCTGACGGGCGGCCCAGGAGCCAATTTCCAGGATCCCGCTGGGCCAGCCTGCCGTGGCCAGGAGGACGCGGATCGACCGGGGCCGGACGGCGGATTGGGGGCGAAGGGGGAGCATGAACGGAGTCTTTCATTTTGGCAGGATACCTCATTGTAGCGTACCCAGGGTAACATTTCGCGGCGGAACCGCGGCCGCTCGCCCGAGGCTATTGGAGGCTGACGCTTGCGGCTCGATTCCAGCTATGCTGCAACTCGTGTCAAGACGCCGAGGCGGATTCTGCATTTGCTTGCATCACAGGCTCTCGGTGGCGAAAATGGGTGACAGCTCGAAAAATCCGGTGCGTTGAGACGCACTTCACATTTGCGAACAATAGCCCGAAACCTACCGAGGACCCACTGCTATGACCACCTGGACCCGCCGCGAGTTTCTGAAGACCTCGACCGTTGCCGCCGCTGCCCTGTCTGCGGGGCCCCTGGCCGTTTCGTCCGCCTTCGGGGCCGACAAGCCGGGCTCGAAGATGCAGATGGGCCTTGTGACATACCTGTGGGGTCAGGACTGGGACCTGCCGACGCTGATCGCCAACTGCAAGAAGGCGGGCTATCTGGGTGTGGAAACGCGGACGCAGCACGCCCACGGCGTGGAGCCCACGCTGACAGCGGACCAGCGCAAGGAAGTGAAGAAGCGTTTTGCCGATTCGCCGGTCAAGCTTCTGGGGCCCGGCACCAACCAGCAGTACGATGATCCGGAGCCTGAGAAGCTCAAGGCTTCGATCGAAGGGACCAAGGCGTTCATTATCCTCAGCCACGACTGTGGCGGCAGCGGTGTGAAGGTCAAGCCGAACAGCTTCCACAAGGAGGTGCCGCGCGAAGTGACGATCGAGCAGATCGGCAAGTCGCTCAACCTGGTCGGCGCCTTCGCGGCCGACTACGGCCAGGAGATCCGGCTGGAGGTTCACGGCACGTGCGCCGAGCTGCCGGTCATCAAGCAGATCATGGACTACGTGGATCAGAAGAATGTGGGTGTCTGCTGGAACTGCAATAATGAGGATCTCAAAGGCGAGGGGCTCGAGCACAATTTCAACCTCGTCAAGGACCGATTCGGCGCGACGGCCCACGTGCGCGAGCTCAACGAGGAGGGCTATCCGTACCAGGATCTCATGAACCTGTTTGTAGCCATGGACTACGCGGGCTGGATCCTGCTGGAAGGTCGCGGGAAGCCCGAAGATCGCATTGCGGCCATGATCGAGCAGCGGGAGTGTTTTGAGAAGCTGGTCTCGAAGGCCCAAGAGAAGTAATGACGAATGTCGAATGACGACAGAAGTCCGAAGTCTCGAAGCACGAATTGGAGCAACTCTCTTGTTCGTGCTTCGTCATTTGTTCGCCATTCGAATTTCGTCATTCGTCATTGTGTTTTAACCCCTTCCTCCATGAACGCCTTGTATTCCTGATCGAGTGCCGGGTAGGACTTGCCGGTGAGCCGGCTGAGAGTCTGGACGTTGTCGCGTCCGCTGTAGACGGCGTTGAGGTAGGCAACGACGGCATCGCGGTAGCGGCCATTATCGCAGTGCATGAGGAAGAAGAAGATACCCGCCGCCTGCGTGTAGCGCATGGGAATGCGGTCCTGGTCGCTCTGGATGTCGGTGATGTTCAGCTCGCAGAACTCGGCCAGGGGTTCGTAGAAGTGGTGCTCCGGTTCCAGCAGCCGGATACGAGCCATTTCGTTGCGTTCGGCGTCGAACCCGCCGAGCACATGGAACCCGTCCTGTTCCTTGAGCGACTCGAAGTACATGGCAACGCCTTCGATCACCCAGAAGTTGCCGCTTTGCCCCACCATCTGGGAAACTTGCCGCGATTCGTGAAACAACTGGTGGGTTGCCTCGTGAAACAGCGTGGGCTCGTCGGAATCTTCCCCGGCGAAGAAGTACATGGCGGATTTCTTCGAAATCGTGGTCGCTCCGTGAATGTAGATTCCCAGGGAGAGGTCGATCGAGGGGGTATTGGGGCGCAAGGCGGCAACGTACTCCTGACGATCGCGAAAATAAACGACGTTGTGCTGGGGCAACTGGAGCCTCGCGGCCCGGCCTTCAAACAGCCCGGCCACCTGGGCCTCGGACGCATAGAAGCGAATGAAGAGCTGTTTCCAGACGCGGTACAGCCCCTCCAGCCTGGCGCCGAGCGAGACGGCCTCCTCGATGCTGCGATTGGTGAGGATGTTGTAGTGCTCCGTCTGGATCACCCAACCATTGCGAATGTCGGCGTGAAGCCGGGCGTCTTCCTCGGCCGTGATCCAGCCCTTGTCGTTGGGCCGCTTGCCTTCTTCGTATTGCTGGACATGATTGCGTTTGATCCAGCCGAAGCGCTCATGCCAGAGGTAGCCGTCCTGCGCCCGTTTCATCTCGTAGTTGGTGAGCCATTGTCCGCGAGACTGCCGGAACCCAAGCATTTCGCGGATCGCTTTGTGGTCGGGATCTTCGCGAAGGGCCGCCATAATGAGATCGAAGGCCAGCGATGCCTGCCCCGCCTTGACCGCCTTGCGTGCCAGCGAGTAATAGTTGCCGGCCTGCTCGCTGCGGAGCTGGTAGAACTGCTTGTGCCACGCGACCACGTCGGGCGACGCGTCTTCCGCCGGCTCGGGGGGACCGATTGCCTCTGGGAGCACCGAAACGTACAGCCGCGTGGGATCGCGGGGCTTGACCCAGTTGCGAGTCTCCGTAGCCTGTGGGGCGAGCTTCTTCTCGTCGCACCAGCCGGCAAGCTCGCCCAGCTTGACGCGGAACTCATCGGTGAGTTTCAAGGCCGTCGGGAGGAAGTCTTCCGCCCCGCGGGAGTCCGCAGTGCCGACCGACAGCCATAGAGCCACCGCCAGAGCAACGAGGGCCGACCGATTGCCCCACTTTCGAGGTTTTGGAACCGCCCTCAGAACTACTGGCGGCGCCGTACTCATCTGCCCGTGGGGCACCTGGTTGGTGGTTCGGAGATAGGTTCTCGATCTGGCTGTCGCGACCCGGTACAAGGCGACTCTCCCGTGGAGACGTTCAGCGCCGATTCCAGAACCTGCGGCGATTCCCACAATTCCTGCCGGTGGGAAGCTCCCGACGAAGTTCTGAAGTCGTTTTTCAGGCAAACCCTTCGACGCTCTCCTAAGTCTACCTTCCACGTGCAGAAAGGAGAAATCTCGGGACGGAGCGAGTCGAAGAAACACCCTCGATCAACGGCCAAAGCCGCCGGCCCCGCGTCCGATGAATCCGATTTCTCCGAACAGAGGGCCAACGCCAGGTGACCGTACGCCAGGAAGGTGCCTCGGCGGTGGCCGAACCGGAGATCGCCTTCAACCTACTCTGGGCGCCAAGGCGCTAATCCAGGACCTGAATTCGCATATTGCGGAACTGCACTTTCATCGGCGGTCCAGGGTGCATTTGGAGGGCTATGATGCCTTTCCGGCAAGCAAGTTTGGCATCGCGGTCGTCGACCTCGCACATCAACTGCCCGTTGATTTTGAGCACAATCTTGCTCCCTTTGGCGACGATTTCGTAATCGTTCCAATCGTCAGCCTTGATCTTCTTCTGGAGTTCTTCCCCCGCGGCAAACTCTTCTTCGGTGCGAGTGCCGTCTTCGGCGATGACGGCCTTCTTGCCCCGCATCACCACCCCGCCGCGATCGTGCTGGAACAGGCAACCGGTCCACTGCGTGCCGGCCTCCATGTCGGCCTGGTAGCCCCAGGTGTCCCAATCGGGTCGTGTCTGACTGCGGATTTGGACTCCCGAATTGCCACCCACCAGCTTGTACTGGAATCGGAGGACGAAATCGGCCGGTTCACCGCCTTTCCAATAAAGGTAGTGATGTTTGACGCAAGGATTCTCGGCGGTGCTCTCCGAAGCGAGCGTACCGTCTTCTACCCACCAGCCACCCGGCTTTCCCTCCCAGCCGGCGAGGTCCTTGCCGTTGAACATGGAAACAAAGCCCTTCTCGTCCTCGGCGGACTGGGCTGCGCCGAGAAGAGCCGCGAAAACGAGCATGGATGCCAGAACAGACGAAGGTTTCATCGGGATCTCCGAGCAAGAGAGGAATGTTGGATTTGTGCACAGGGCGGCAGGGCCGGTGAGCCAATACGAGCTACCGCTCGGCTTGAATGGCCTGCTCCCGTTGGTTGCGGATCTTTGTGAAAAACTTCACGATCTTTGAGGTTAGTGGTACAGCGCGAGAAGACAAGTCTCGCGCGGAGGCGCTGCGATGCAAAGGAGAATGCGTCAGGCTATTCAGGTCGGCAACTCATAGCCCGCTCGCCGCGGCCGGCTGAGGAGCTTGTTGCCTTCGTCGCAGTTGGTGAACCGCTCGGTCGCCGGATCCCAGTTGAGAATCTTGCCCACCTGGCCGACCTCGCGGGCGATATTGACCAGATAGCAGAGCGATGAGCTGCGCTGGCCATATTCGATGTCGGCGTTGGCCCGCGCGCGGCTCTTGATACACTGCACCCAATTCGTCAGGTGAGGCACGTCTTCGGGCGTTGTGAGGGGGCCCGGGTTGCCGTCGCTCTGGATCAGTTCCTTGGGGTTGGTGGTGATCTTGTCGCGGTTGATCTCGATCTTGCCCTCCTCGCCCACGAAGATGCACCCCAGGCCAGGCCCCCAATCGCCGTCGAGGTGCAGACGCAGTTCGGTCCCATTGGCATACTTCATCCGCATCTTGGCCCGGGGACCGATCACGTTCTTCGTCATTCCGTAGTATTGAGCGCCGGTCTCGTCGTCAGTCGGCTTGCGAGGGTCGAACTTGCCGCAGTCCTGGTCGGTGGCCGCTTCCTCCAGAAGAATTTCGATCGGACCGGTCTCGTCCGTGCCCAGGCCGCGCTGGATCTGGTCGTAGCTGTGCGTGCCCCATCCGGTCACTCCGAAGCAGCGTCCGCCGCCGTCGTAGTCCCACCAACTGCTCCAGCCGTAATGGAGTTGCTGGTGATAGGGCCGCATCTCGGCCTGGTTGGTCCAGATATCCCACCAGTTGTCGCTGCCGCCGGCCGGGAGTTCCTGCGGTTCGGCGCCGGTCCACTTGACCGGTCCGACGAAGTTCGGCGCCAGCACGGTCTTGATCTTGCCGAGAGCACCGTTCTTGACCAGGTCGCTGGCCCAGTTGTTCAGCGGAATGGAGCGCTGTTGGGTGCCAACCTGGGTGACTCGCTGGTATTTGCGGGCGAGATTGACCATGGCACGGCCTTCGGCGATCGTCAGGCACATCGGCTTTTCGATGTAGGCATCCATGCCGGCGGCCATGGCGTGGCAGGCGATCCAGGCTCGGGCGTGCGTGGTCGTTTCCACCATCACGCCATCGAGTTTCTCCTTTTCGAGCATCTCGCGAAACTCGGTATAGCCCTTCCAGTTCTGGTCCTTTCCGGCGGTCGACAGAAACTCATCGACGCGGGGCTTGAAGATATCGCACGCGGCAACCACCTGCATCTCGGGAACGAGCAGGCACTCCTGCGAGAGCCCGTGGCAGCGTCCGCCCAGGCCGATCAGTCCCACAATCACACGCTCGTTGGCGCCCGGTCCCTGGAGCCCCAGGGCCTTGGCAGATACGAACATGGGGACCGCCACGGCGGCCGCCTTCAACACATTTCGGCGCGAAATACGTTTGGTCATCTCGGATTCCTCTCGGCCATGGGGCAAGCGGGCGGACAGCCCGGGAAGGGGGTTCAGCAAGCCGGTACTTCTCAGCGCCGATTCTAACCGCTGCCGGCTGCCGGGTCCAATCGGCGGAAAAGAATGAGCCACCGAATCGTTCGGCAGCCGCCCGGCCTGCTCGGCGATCGGCTGGCCAGACCCAATTCCCGTGGCTTGATTGCCTCCTCCAGCCGGCCACGTTAGCATGGTCGGGATATCGTTGGGCCGCGTGGGAGATCCAAACAGGACAACTGAATTTCCCACGGAATTCGATGTGCACGGCCCGTGGTTTCGTCAGTGCCTCTCAGTTTCTTTGTCTGGAGCAGACCCTTGGAAGTCAAGATCGGGCCGATCGACCTGGCCATTATCCTCGCCTACCTGGCTGGAATCGTGGGACTTGGCTGTTGGGTCGGCCTGCGCCGCCACAAGAATCAGGGTTCGGGAAAGGATTACTTCCTCGCCGGCGGGACTCTGACCTGGCCGGTGATTGGCCTGGCCCTCTTCTCGACGAACATTTCCACCATCCACCTTGTCTCGCTCGCCCAGGAAGGCTACGACAACGGGCTGGCCTACGGCAACTTCGAGTGGATGGCCCCATTCACGCTGATCGTTCTCTCGCTCTTCTTCGCGCCCTTCTATATCCGCTCGAAAGTGGCCACGCTGCCCGACTTCCTGGAGCAACGCTACGACCGGGCCTGCCGCGACTGGCTCGCCGTGCTCTCGATCTTCTCGGCCATTTTTCTGCACATCGGGTTTTCACTCCTTACCGGAGCCAAGGTTCTGGAAGGCTTGTTCGGGATGCCCCTGCTTTCGAGCATCGTCATCACCGCCGTATTGACCGGAGTCTACACGATCATCGGCGGGCTGACGGCCGTCGTGGTTACCGAGTCGATCCAAACGATCGTTTTGTTACTGGGCGCCATCTGTATCACGGCAATCGGCTATCACCAGGTCGGCGGATGGTCGGGGCTGAGCGAATCGGTCGATCCGATCAAGCTGACCGTGCTCCGCCCCAAAGGCGACCCGTCGAACCTGCCCTGGTATTCCGTGTTGCTCGGCTACCCGGTGATCGGCATCTGGTACTGGTGCGCGGACCAGACCATCGTGCAGCGAGTACTCGGTGCGAAGGACGAGAACCATGCTCGGGTCGGCCCGCTGTTTGCAGGATTCATCAAGATCCTGCCAGTGTTCATTTTTGTGCTGCCCGGCCTGATTTGCCTGGCACTCGTCCGCCAGGGTACGCTCGACGGCAGCAAGATGGAGAACATGTCGATCGGTGCGGAGGTCGTCGTTGACGGCCAACCGGTTGCGGTGGCCGGCGATCGGGTCGAACTGGAGGGGAAGACCCTTGCTGTCAACGGCAAGACGTTCGATATCGAAGATACCGATGCGCATGTCGACAGCGGCGTGCTCTATGTCGGCGGGATGCCCGTCAAGGATACACTCGACACCTACGGCTTCATGATCCGAGAGATGCTGCCGACGGGCCTGCGGGGCGTGGTTGCGGCTGCCCTGCTGGCGGCGCTGATGAGCACCGTTTCGGGAGCTCTCAACTCGGTGGCGACCCTGTTCAGCTACGATCTGCTCAAACGCTGGCGCCCGCAAACCGGCGACCGCACGCTCGTTCTCACCGGCCGAATCGTCACCTTCGTGGCGATGATTGTGGCCATTCTCTGGTCCCCGTTTCTGGAACGTTTTGGCAGCGTGTTCCAGGGAATCAATTCGATGATCTGCTATATCGCCCCGCCCATCACCACCGTGTTTCTTTGGGGCGTACTCTGGCGGCGAGGCTCGGCACCGGCCGCCCGGTTGACGCTCTACGTCGGTTCGGCACTCGGACTTGGTGTCTTCCTGCTCGACTTCTTCAAGGTCGACATCTCCCAAGCTTTGGCCTCCGCTGGAATGAGTGGTTTGAGCGAGCGGATGACCGCTGCCGGGCTGGGCGGACCGTGGAGTGTGCTGTTCATGATGTCGGCGTTCTACCTCTTCTGCACCTGCTCGGTTCTCTACGTACTCCTTTCCCTCATCTGGCCCCACAAACACACCGCGGAGAGCCAGCGGCTGGTCTGGGCCAGTCCATGGGCATCTTTGGAGGGCGAGGCCTGGGCCGGGCTGGGCAACTACAAGGTCTTGGCTGCATTGCTCGCCGTGACCATGCTGATTCTCTACGCGATGTTCCGCTAGCGCCCCTCTCTTGCGCCTTGTTCGGGCATCTTGCGCCGTGTCTTGCGGGCCTATGGCTGCGATTGGGCCTCGATTCTGGCCTTCAGCCAGGCGTAGATCGACGCCCCGATCTGCTTGTAGCCGGCTTCGTTGGGATGCACGCCGTTGTTCGCCGGATAACCATTCACCGGATCGAGAGTCAACTCGATGGGCGCGATGAACACCTTCTCCCGATCGGCGAAGTGGGTCAGTTCGCGCTGGACGAGCCGATGCTGGATCCGCTTCCATCCCCAACGATGATACTTCCCCTCGTAGTTGGCCACGAATGCTTCCTCACGTGAATTGGGCGGTGGCGCCAGGCAGATGCCCAATTCGGCATTCGGGGCAGCCTGGCGAAATGCCGCCAGCAAGGTGTCGGCGTGGGAGAACATGGCATCGATGGTGGCGTCCATTCTGGCCATATCATCAGGATCCGCGCCGAAGCAATCGTTGATCCCCAGCAGGATCGTGATGAAATCGGGCCGCTGCCCGCCGCACTGTTCCTTAAAATAGCGTTCAAGATCCAGAACGGGCTTTCCTTCTTCGCCCAGATAGACGAAGGGGCTGCTCCGTCTCAGATACGTCCCGTCCGGATTCGGTTCGTAATGCGAGGTGAAGCGACTCCAGGTCCAGCCGCCGTAGCCTTCGTGGGCCACACCCTCCGCAGCCTGGGGTGGCTTGTGGGTGCCAAGCATCGTCCAGGCCGGGTTGCCGGGCAACGACAGAAGTCGGGCGATTTCGTTCACATAAATCGTAGCGTGGGTCAGGCTGTCGCCCACGATCAGCAGGCGGATCGATCGGCCGGTTCCGGCATCGGCGGGCACCACCTTCAGCACGGTGGTGGCTCGACCGAGTTCCGTGCCCGACGGGTCGGTTACAGTCACTGTCAAGGGATGATCGCCCACATCGGTGTCTTTCGGAAGTACGGTCCAGCGTTTTTCGTCTGCTTTGCCCAGGTCGCAGGCTACCTCGAACCGAAACACCTCGGGGGTTTCGGTGAGCACGACGTTGTCGTAATAGAGGCTCATTTCGACGCCCGGCACGGCATACATCGCCGGGGGCAGCGTGAGCCGGAGCGGACCGGCGCTGGTATCCGCGAAACAGGTCGCCGTACACAGAACACCGACAAGGAGAATTGCAGTCCGGCGGTGGGACCAGCCGGACTCGAATCGATTCACTTCTCGTTCACTGATGTTCATGGATGTCTCCGGGATCTGGATCGAACAAGTTTGCGTTTCAGGGGTCTCTTGATTCTAATGGAAATCTGTTGCCATACTATGGGAGTGTCATGGATGCTGTGTGAGGTTTGTGGTGTCGAAGAAGCCCACAATTTCCACCACCTGATTCCGCGAACGAACCATTCCAACAAGTGGTTCAAGAAACGGTACAGCCGGGAAGAGATGCGCGAGGGGCTCAACGTCTGCAAGCTTTGCCATCAGGCGATCCACGATCTCGTTCCCGACGAGAAGGAACTCGGACGCCACTACAACACTCGGGCCAAGCTGCTCAAGCATCCGCAGGTGGCCGGTTACGTCAAGTGGAAGCGAGACCACAGGCGGTAGTCAAACGGCTCAGACCCCGTACGTCACCGCTCCCCCCGGTCTGACCACTCCTTTGCCCAAACCAAGTCCTCGCGAAGTTCTTCGATCGACTGCTCCATTCCGCGAAATTCGCGGCGAAACCGGCGCCACGCAAGCCAACCGATCGCCACCCCTGCAATCGCCAGCAGCAGGGCGGGAATCCAGCACCAGGCCAAATTGGGCAGCAGCCAGGCCGAGAGGGCAACGACGAACACCGGCAGCGACGTGATGAGCAGAGCCGCGGCAACGATCGCCCAGATCGAGAATCGCTTGGCTGTCTGCGCCGATTGGCGGAGTTCGAGCTCCGCCAGCCGCCAGCGCAGTGCGGCCAGATGCGTTACCTCGTCGGCCATGCCGGCGAGCTCTTGGCGGAGTTCTCCGAGAAGCGGGCGGTCGGCATCAGTCATGGCCATCTCCTTCGGTGCCTTCTTCCCCGCGAGGAGACGCCGCAACGTTCCAGAAGGTCTTTAGTTCGCGGGCGAACAAGTCCGTGGCCCGCCCCCCCATCTCGCGCATCAGCCGGGCGCCCAGCAACCCGACCAGGAATCGCGGGCGCAGGCCTGCGGCGAGAATCCATCCCGCTCCCAAGCCGACGGCCAATGCCAGCCCGGGCCATCGCCTGGCATACGTTGTCCACGACGTCAACCGGCCGGCGGCCTTGCTCGAACCACGCAGCCGCCGGTCGATTCTCCGCCGGGATCGTGCGATTGCCGAACGCAACCGCCGTTTTTCGGCTTCGTGCTGCAGATTCGTGGATTTGGCCATGAACGACTACCGGCGGAACAGCCGGCCGAGAACGAAACCGACCATGGCCGCCAGTCCGACGCCCACTGCCGGGTGCTTGCGGACCATTTCCAGCGATCCCTTGACCACATCGCCCACCGTGCTTTCCTGCAACTTGCGGACCTGGCTGGCCGCTTCTTCCCGAAGGACTTTGTACGTTTCGCAGGCCTTCTCGAATTCTTCCCGGGCTCGCCGCACGGCCTCGGCTGCCGCCTTGACCTCCGGCTGCTCTTCCGGTTCGGCCGCAGGTCTCTCGTCGGTAGCTTGCTCATTTTCTGACATGGTGATCCTCCTCGCCAAGAGCATCATGAAACCTGTGCAAATCTCGCAAGACACCCCAGTCTTCCAGAGTAATCCGGGCCTGGGCAGGAAACTACCCACCCGGTGGGGTCCCCTGCAGCCGGGCACTTCCCGAGCCGGGATCGCCAGGCCGAATCCACGGCCGTTACGAAACGGCGGATTCCAGGACGGCTTTGCGAAGGGCCTTGTAGTCGGTTTTGCCGGTCCCGAGCACAGGAATCGAATCGACCTGGCGGACTTCATCGAGCCGCATGACACCGCGAAAACCAGCCTCTGCCAGGATCAGGTTCGCTTCGCGAAGTGTCATTTCCCGCGTGGTGAACAGGGTGATGTGCCGGCCGGTGGGCATTTCCACACCTTCGACGGCCACCTGAGGGCCGTCTTCGGTCGGAGGAAAACACTGAAGGAATGGTTCCTCCAGGGCGGGCAACGAGATCATCTCGCCGCCGGCCTTGATGAAACGTTTGAGCCGTCCGCGGAAGTGAATGAACCGCTCTTCGTCGAGCGCCACCAGATCGCCCGTCTTGTACCAGCGCTGCGAATCGATCGTCATGAACGGATCGGGGCCGTCGTAGTGGAGGTACCCGCCAAAGATCGAAGGTCCGCGGACCAGCAACATGCCCGTTTCTCCCACGGGGAGAGGTTCGCCCGTTTCGGGATGGACGACACAGACTTCGACACCTTCGACCGGTATGCCGACGGTACCCGCCTTGATGTTGTCGCGGCGGTTGGCCGCAACGATCGGCGAACACTCGGGGATACACTAGCCTTCAAGAATGAGAGCACCTGGAGTCACTGCCTTCGCCTTGGCGAACAGGGCGTCGGGGCACTTTTCCGCGCCGGTGGCGACGAGAGTGAGCGAACTGAGTTCCTCCGGCCGGGCCGTGGCGAAGATGTAGCCGAGGAACGTCGGCGTGGTTGCCGTGATCGCGGGCCTGTAGGCAGCCGCCATACGGACCAGGCCTGCCGCATCGGTCGGATCGGGATGATGGACAACCCGGAATCCCGAGGTGATCGGCGCAATCATATTTGCCAACAGGCCGAAGCTATGGAACGGCGGCAGGGCGCCGAGCATGGCGTCTTCCCGGCGCAAGACCATGCTGGAAACGGTGGCGGCCACGTTCACCAGCAGGTTTCGATG
Source organism: uncultured Planctomycetaceae bacterium (assembly GCA_964429355.1). Lineage (GTDB taxonomy): Bacteria > Planctomycetota > Planctomycetia > Pirellulales > Thermoguttaceae > JAAYAY01. The sequence continues at coordinate 40,139 of CAYSCH010000014.1, forward strand.
GCTGAGCGGAACGGCCTTGGGGGCGTTTTCCGATCCCGACGTGAAGAGTACCACCGCCGGATCGTTCGGATCCTGCTGCGGGAGCGACTTGAGGAATCGCCCCGGCGCCAGGTAGGTTGCCGCCAGGGTGCGGATCTGTTCCCACTTACCGATTCCCTTGCGAAGGTCTTCCAGGAAGACGAATTCCGCGTCGCGAATCTCGATGCGGAGGCGGTCGATGAATCGCCGCGACGTGATCACCCGCTGGATCTTGAGCGTGCGGATGGCGTGCGAGAGATTGGCCGGTCCCGTGGTCCAGTTGAGCATCACGGGCAACTTGCCGGCGCTGTGCAAGCCGAAATACACCAGGTCGGCCGCGACCGACGCGGGCAACATGACGCCAATCGCCTCACCCGGGAGTTCGGCAAAACGCCGGCCCATGATCGTCGTGCCGACGAGCATCCGCCGATAGCTGAGCACGCCGCTCGTCGCGTCGGCGGTCACCACGTCGTCGGCGCTGGCCAGGGCGCGGCGAACGAAGGCTTCGGCCATGGTGTCGGCCAGAACTTCGGCCGGCCCGACCGGCTGCCGGGTCTTCGTCCACAGAGCAGGAGCGACAAGCTGCTCATCCGAGCCGGTCATCTGCCCTTCCGCAAGGGCCCACAGCTCGCCCACGTTGCTGGCCACACGATCGGAACGAAATCCGAACCGGTCTTCAATCGCCAGGGCGATTTCCATCCGTTCGAGACTGTCGAACCCGAGCAGATCGAGCGTGGCATCGGGCTCCTTCTCCTGCGCTGTGAGGGCGCGCCCCAGGTGCTCTTCGATCATCTCGTTGACGGCCAGTCGCGTCTTCGCACTGATCCGATTCAGGTCAATTTCGAATGTACTCTTCAGCTCCGGGAACTGGTAGTGACGCGACCCGAACAGGAAATGGCGGGGCACGAACGTCGGCTGCTCTGCGCCGTCCTTGTCGTACCACCGTTCGAGGTAGCGGTTGAGTTGGTCGCGATCCTGGCTGGGAAGCTGATCGCGAGGCACGACTTCGATGTGGATATGGATGTTGCGCCGCGGCGCAAGAAAGATCAGGTTGGCCGTCATCCAAAGGATCGACTGCACCATTCGCAGGCCGAGCGGCGGCGGCTCGCCGGTTCGCGCGTAGCTGAACATGCTCCCCCAGACGCCGAGCGTTCGCACAAGAACGACATTGGCCTGCGGAACTCGCCGAAGAATCTCATGGGTCGCCCTGGCGGCACCGATCACCTCTCCCTGCTGGCGTCGCAATCGGCCCGAGGGGTAGATCAGGAAGTTCTCACCACGCTGGAGTCCTTCCACGACCGAATCGATCATGGCCAGGGTCCGCTCGTGGGCGGCCTGGCTGTGTTCGGCCAGATCGGGCACCTCCAGGGCGTCGACCATCCGCATGATCGGATAGAGCACGGGACTGCGATAGATGCCCGCAAAGACAATCGGCCGCACGGGACGACTGAGCCTGACGTGGGAGAGCACCAGCGGCGGATCGATGTAGCCAGGGTGGTTGGGCATCACCAGAGTTGGGCCTTCAAGGCCGGCCAGTTGCTCCAGCCCAGTAACCCGTACGTGGTATCGCAGACCAAACATCCAGCGGAGGATATTCCAGAAGAAACGGTGCATGGAAGACTGTCAGGGTTCGGGGATCAATGGCCATTCATCAGCGGCTGCCGATGTCCACACCGGCAGCAGGACACTTACTGGAGGAAATTCCAGCCGCCGTGAGCAGCAGGGCTTTGGGTATTGTCGGGAGTCGGGAAATCAGTGGTCTTGCCAGGGGGGATCCAGATGGCTCCGGTAGATATTGTCCACAGGTTGCGGTGAAATGGAAGCCGGATTCCGACCTGGGCGCCGCTGGCAGAGAATCAGGCGTTTCCGGGGGCCGAATATCACAGGGCGGCAGGGCCGCCAACCAATACGAGCTACCGCTCGAACTGAGATGGTCTGCTCCCGATGGTCGCGAGTCTTTGTGAAAAACGTCACGATCTTTGAGGTTAGTGGTACAGTTCCCCCCGAAACCGCGCCGGAACTGGGATCCTTGGCGGCCAGCGGAGCCCTGACCTTTGCAGGCCTGACAAAACGTGGGGAGCCGCCCACGGGCATGGATCGGCACGATCGGCGGTTCTATCAGCGGCTCTCATCAAGGGCCTTGAGACGAGAAAACGGCTCTCCCGCCGAGCGGAAGGCCGTTTGGGGGACGTCGAGAGAACCGCGGGATACGATGCCCGCAGGAAACTTCGCCGTTTTGGTCAGCATTCTTGAGAAAGCCAGGTTGCCTGTGATTCCATCAACCATCCTCGGCGACCGGCTGGAGAGCTTTGATCCAGCGCCGGAATTCGTGATGGAAATGGCATGCCAATCCGGCCTTTTCAAGTTCCTGGATGAACTTGAACCCGTGGAGTTCGGCGGTGCAGGCGTCCTCGAAACGTAATTGCGGATCCGGATCGATCAGCTTCCGGCAAAGCTGGCGGAAGAGGATGCTGTAACGTCCGAAGAGCGGGTCAAGCTGCTTCGGAAATTCGCGTTTTTCACGGGCAAGCTCAGGATCGCTTTCGGGTCGAATTCCCGTAGACGCCTCCTGGGGCATGAGGGCCTCGCGCGGCGTCGGTGGCCGCCCATCAGGAAAAACCGGCGCCCCCGTCAGCAGCTCGATCAGGACATATCCCAGGCTGGCCAAGTCGCTTCGCGGCGTGCATTCCCCCCGCTCGAGCACCTCCAGTGCCGCATAGCGGGGCGTGCAGAAATACGGTTTCGGCGACTTCTGCCACAGGAAAGCCGATCCGCTGTCGACGAGCTTCACGTCTCCCTCCGGGGTTATCATGATGTTCGAGGGTTTCACGTCGCCGTGCACCATTCCGCGGGAATGCAGCCTGTCCAGGGCCTCCAGGCAGGATCGAATAATGGCGACCGCTGCCCCAGGTTTGAATTTCGTGTACTGCGGACCGGGAGCCGCCACGATCTTCGTCAAGTCGGCGGCCAACGCCGGATCTCGCTGCTTCAGGTGCTCCAGCATATTGAGGTTCATCAGGCTCTGCAAATCGTGGCCCATGATTCTCTTCATGATCATCATGCGAATACCGTCGCAGATCTGAAAGCCATGAATATCGAGCAAGTTGCCTTGATCGATGCCAGCGATGATGGATGCAACCTGGGCGATCCGCTGCATGTCCTTCTCGTAACAGGCCAGTGTCGGGTAGTGCCGTGGCGAAAACAGCTTGAGTGCCACGTCCCGGTTCACGAATCCGTCCACACCCACACACTCGGCAAGATAAACGACCCCCTGCCCGCCCTCTCCGAGCCGATGCCGGAGCCGGAACCCCGCCGCCTCCATCTTGCCGTCGCCGGATATGAGCTCAGCGTAGCGTTCTTCCAGATCATTGAGCTCCGCACTGGCAGCGCCCGTGCAACTTTGCGAGGGAGGCGTGTCCTGACTCGGATCGCGGGCTTGCACCAGCGTGGAATCGGTGGTCCGATTCGGCAAGACCGAGCGATAGGCCGCAACGATCAACCTGTCGATGGGATCCGTCAGTTCTTCCTGCTCATCCTTTTGAACGGCTTCTTCATTCGAAGTCACGGTCATAACCCTTTTCGCAAAGGTGTTTTCGCACAATTGCTCTGGCCTGATTCAACAACCCGCGCACGACCGCCGGAGTCCAACCTCTTCTCGCGACGTCTGGGAATTCTTCCGTGAGTGCTTTGAGCAGTCGCTTGGGGCCTTTCAACCTGGGATATTCGTCACAATACACGGAGAGCACCATCCATTGGTCGTCGTCAAGCAGGTCAAACGCTTCGATGACATGACCATGGAGTTCCTCATACTCCAATCGTTCGTCGACTCTCGGAGCATCCGCCGCTCCGTCCAATGCTTCCGCTTTTGCCTTCTCAAAGCATCTCTTCAGCATCCGTCCCCGGGCATCGGTTCGCCGGACCAGATCTTTGGCTCGCCGGTCCGCGATGGTGAACAACAGTCCGTCGAACGACTCTTCGGCGCTGAACCCATTGCCCGACGGCCACTTGGCGAACAGGGCCTTCTGGGCTTCGGCCCAAACGTCTTCGATGTCTGCTTCCGAAAGGCTCACATACTTCTGACGCAGCTGATGGCAGATTTTCTGCCGATGGGCCTGATCCAGCCAGCGGCTGAAATCGGCCGGTCCTGAGTGCTCGCTCATGTCACTCCGCCTTGATGCCGCAAGCGATCTTGATTTCGCAGGCTCCCCGCACGCCCGCACTTTCACCCGCTTGGCGGTACCGAAACCGGACGGCAGTATTAGATATACTCGCAGCCAATCGGTCTTCGGATCGAAATTGAGGGAAAAAGGAAATGAAAAAATTCTGAGGAATCGTTCTCGCTTTCTTGCTCCACGTGCGAGTTCAGGAGCAATGAGAGTTACTCAATCTGCATGATACAGGAAATGGAACATGGCAAACCACTTGGACGTCGCAAGCCACACCACCGATGGGCATGTCGTGGACGCGCAAGAGTACTGTCACACCTGCGGAAAACGGTTGAACTCGACCAGTCTGTCCGACGACGGTCCGGCCGGATGCCCCGAGTGCGGGGTCCTGTCGCGGCTGCTGAGGGCAATTGGCCTCGGCCAACTGCCTTTCCTCGAAGCGGACGCGGTGCTCCCCGATTTGAAAGCTTCCCACAAAAACGCCGCAATTTTTGAAATTGTGGAAAGCCTTGTCGATTCCGGGGCCCTTCCCGCAGCCGCCACGCACAGCATCGTCGCTACGCTTCTGCGGCGAGAGGAGTTGGGCACGACGGGAATTGGTGAAGGCGTGGCGCTCCCCCATACCAAACATCCGGCGGTCACACGCGAAGTCGGAACCATTGCCTGGTCGGCCGGCGGCGTCGATTTCGACAGCGTTGACGGCCGGCCCGTTCACCTGATCGTTCTCTTGCTGTCGCCGGTCGATCATCCTTCCGACCACATTCGGGCACTGGCCACGGTGTCGAGGCTGATTCGACCACGAGCGCGAAACCGGGGCCAGTCATGAGTCGCGCATCCAAGCACCGGTTCTTCGAACGAGATCTCAATCGTCGAAGAATGAATCGGGCGGAGCCTCCTTGGGCGCGAACATGGAAGTCACGGCTGCCAGTTTCTTAAGTCGGCGATTACGAAAGAACTTATTCAAAACGTATAAGAGGACCACGAGATACGCCAACGAAATCCCCGCGGCAAGCCCCTTGTCCCCTGCGGCTTGCGCGAAACCCAGCACCACAGCAAGCAAGAACATCAGCACGAGCATCGCGGCAATGCTGAACTGAAAACTCGCCCGGCGACGCTCGCTGGCTGGAGTCGGCCGGTCCAGTGCAGCCAACACCCCGGCCGGTATGCTGAGAAACCCGTACAGAACCAGCAGGGCGGCCACCGGCCAATATGCCTCCGCCGGCCCCCACTCCAGTGTGGCGATGACGAACAGGCAGAAGGCGGCCACCGTCGGGGCAGACAAGCCGAACAGAAGCCCCAGCAGGCGATCGCGCCGAAACGATAAAAAGGCGATGAACAGACCCGAGATGCTCAGCAATGGCCCGGATAAGATGATACTCTCGATCTCAATCACCGCGATGACCACGGCAACGAGGATGGCAGCCATCTGTGCGACCAACAACCAGGCCATCAAACACCTGCGATGCGAACCGGGCGACCTCGGCGCCTGAGGCCGGGGTCGCCCGCTCGTGAATCATGCCGGCAGCGGGCAGAAGCCCGAACCGTACTAGGCGAAATCGATCGTGTAGCTGTACACGTCCTGCCGCAGCTTGCTGTTCACCTGCCCGTCGGCTCGGTTGAAGACCGCCTGCATCGGCTTGTTTTCGCGGAGCACCTCGGCGGTGAAGCCGCTGATGCCGTGGCGCTTGGCGATGCCGCTGAGGTACTTCAACAGGAAACGGCCGATGCCCCGGTTCTGCCAGACGTCGCGGACCACAAACGCCACTTCCGCCCGGTTCGTCTTCGGGTTAAGGAAGTAGCGGCCGACCGCGATGATCTCCTCGCCGTGGGCCTCCGGCAGGGTGCCGACGATCGCCACCTCGCTGCGGTGGTCGATGTAGACGAAGTCCTGGATCTGCTTTTCCGAGAACTGCTTCATGGGGGCCATGAAGCGGTAGTAGAGCGTCTCCTGAGACAAGGTGTAGACCAAGTCCTTCATGCCCGGCACGTCCGTGGGATGGACCGGGCGGAAATTGACCTGCGTGCCGTCGTCCAACAGCATGCTGGTCTTCAGTTCCGGCGGGCCGACAACGATCCGGCCTTCGACCTCCTGCATCTCGGAGCGGACGTACTTGTATTCGATCGCCTTGCGAAGCAGCTCCGCCCGATGATCGGGATGGGCGATCGAGATCAGGGCGATCGCCCGTTCCTGAACACTCTTGCCGTGAAGGTAAGCCACGCCGTACTCGGTGGCCACGTAGTGGACGTCGCCCCGCGTGGTCACGACGCCGGCCCCGGGACTGAGCTGGGCCGAAATTCGCGACTTGCCGTCATGGGTCGTCGAGGGGAGGGCGATGATCGCCCGGCCGCCGGGAGATCGCGACGCTCCGCGATTGAAGTCGACCTGTCCGCCGATTCCCGAATAGAATCGGGTTCCGAGCGAGTCGGAACAGACCTGGCCGGTGAGATCCACCTCCAGGGCCACGTTGATCGCCACCATTTTCGGGTGCTTGCTGATCACGAAGGGGTCGTTGACGTACTCGGTCGGATAGAACGCAAAAGTCTCGTTGCCGTCAATGTAATCGTAGAGCTTCTGGGTGCCCATGCAGAAACTGGCCGTCACCCGGCCGCGATCGACCGCCTTGCGACGCCCGCTGACCGCCCCCGACTCGATCAGGTCGATGATCGAGTCGCTGAACATCTCGGTGTGGATCCCCAGGTCCTTCTTCCCCTTGAGGAATTCGACGACGGCCTGTGGAATCCGCCCGATTCCGAACTCGACAGTCGAACCGTTGTCGATCAGGGCGGCAATATTCGAGCCGATCTGGCGAGTGATGTCGTCGATCTCCGTCGGTTGGATCTCGATGATCGGTTCGTCCACCGGCACGAGGATGTCGAGATCCTGGATGTGGACGCACGAATCGCCCATCGTCCGCGGCATGCGGGGATTCACCTGGGCAATCACCAGCCCGGCATTCTCCATGGCGCTCTTGACGATATCCACCGAGACTCCCAGACTGCACATGCCGCGATCGTCGGGAGGGGTGATCTGCACCAACGCGACGTCCAGGGGCAACTGGCCGCTGGAGAACAAACGCGGAATATCCGACAGGAAAATCGGCGTGCAGTCGCCGAGCCCTTCCTGGATGAGATCGCGAACGTTTTCCGCGATGAAGAAGCTGTTGATGCGAAAGTTGGCGGCAATTCCCTTCTCGGCATAGGGAGCTTCACCGCGCGTGAGCAGGTGGACGATCTCCGTGTCGGGCAGCTTCTTCGCCCGGGCAGTGAGCGCTCTGACCAGTTGCAGAGGCTGGGCGCACCCGGTTCCGATGAAGATTCGTTTGCCGGGATGGATTTCGGCAACGGCGGCTTCCGGAGTCATGACCATCTCCAGATACTCCGTCTGCCAGTTGGGATCATAGGCGGTCGTGGACATCAATATTTCCTCGTGATATGTGCGGGATCTTGCATTCGCAAAAGGGCTGAGCCGCGCTCAGCTTGTCTTGGACAGGGTGATGCGGGCGTCGGCAACGACCGGATCCGTGCCTACTTCACCCACAATCAGCGGGTTGATATCCATCTCCTGGATCTGCGGAAAATCGGTCACCAGTTGGCTCAGACGCTGCAGGCAATTGGCGATCGCATCGATGTCGACCCGACCCCGGCCGCGCGCCCCTTCCAGCAGGGCGTACGACTTCGTGTTGCGCAGCATCTCCAGAGCTTCCTGCGCGGTGACCGGCGCCAGATGGAAGGTGACGTCCTTCATGATCTCGACAAAAATCCCGCCCAGTCCAAACATCAACATCGGGCCAAACTGGGGATCTCGGGTCATGCCCAGAATCACCTCGCGACCGCGGGTCGACATCTTCTCGATGTAGGCGCCCTGCAAGCGAGCATCGGGCATCTTCTTGCCGATCCGCAGCATCATCAGATCGAACGCGTCCCGCACTTCGTCCGGCGTCGACAGGTTGAGCTTCACGCCCCCCAGGTCCGATTTGTGGACGATGTCCGGAGATACGATCTTCATGGCCACTGGCAGGCCGATCTTGACCGCCACGTCGGCGGCATCGTCGGCCGTAGCGGCGATCCGCCCCGGCGGCACGTTGAAGTTGTAGGCCCGCATCACGTCTTTGGCCGCTGCCTCGCCGACCTGGTACTGGCCCGTCCGCACGCATCGGTGCAACACCCGTTCCGCCCGGCGGCGGTTGACCGGGAACCGGGCCACCACTCGCGGCGGCATTTCCTTCCACTCGGCATACTCGACCATGGCTCGCAGGGCGGCCACGGCACGCTCGGGCGACGGATACTCGGGAATGCCCAGTTCGAGCAGCTCTTCCCGCCCGGGCATGACAACCTTGCCCCCCATGAACGCCACCAGAATCGGCTTTGTCCCCCGGTTCTCGGAAATGGCCCGCGCCGTCTCCACGAATTGCGTCATCGCCTGGGGCGTCAACAGCACGATAATCGCGTCGACATTCGGGTCCTGCTGGGCCGCCGCAACCGCCGCGGCATAGCGATCCGCCTGGGCGTCGCCCAGCACGTCGATCGGGTTGGCGACGCTCGCAGCGTCGGGCAGGCGCTTGGCCAGTTCGCTCATGAGCGCCTTATCGAGCGTGGCGACTCGAAGCCCCGAGTGCTCCACGGCGTCGGCGGCCATGATACCCGGACCGCCCGCGTTGGTAATGATCGCCACCCGCTTTCCCTTCGGTAGTGGCTGCATGGCCAGGGCCGTGGCGTAGTCGAACATCGATTCGAACGTCGGCGCCCGCAGAATACCCGACCGCTTGAAGGCGGCACCGTAGGCGATGTCGGCACCGGCCAGACTCCCCGTGTGCGACGAGGCCGCCTTTGCACCGGCCGAACTCGTGCCCGACTTGAACACGACCACCGGCTTGGTGCGGGCTGCCTCAGCCGCCGTTCGCACAAAATCCTTGCCCGACTCGATGCTCTCCAGGTACGCCACGATCACCCGCGTCTCCGGGTCGGCCGCCAACGCTTCGACGAACGCCGTCTCGTCCAGATCGGCCTTGTTGCCGATGCTGATGAGCTTCGAAAGCCCCATGTTGCGTGCGATCGCCAAGTCGAGGATCGCCGTGCACAAGGCCCCCGACTGCGACATCACGGAGATCCCACCCGGGGGCGGCATCTCCTTGGCAAACGACGCGTTCATCCGCCGGTGCGTATTGAGGAGTCCCAGGCAGTTCGGTCCGAGCAGACGGGCGCCGCCGTCGCGAACCTGCTTGGCAATCTGCCTTTCTTTCTCGGCCCCTTCCTTGCCCGTTTCCTTGAATCCCGCCGTGATCACGCAGATCGCCCCGGCACCGGCACCCAGAGAGTCGGCAATCGCTTCCGAAACTCGTGCATTCGCCACCGCAATCACGGCCAGGTCAATCTTGATCCCGCTCTCTTTCAAAGACGGATAACACTTCAAACCGAGTATTTCGTCGGTGGTCGGGTTGATCGGAACGATCGTTCCTCCAAATCCCTGGTTGACAAGATTGGCCAGAATTTCGTGGCCCACTTTACCGGGCGCTCGCGACGCGCCGATCACGGCAATGGTATCCGGGCTGAGCAATTTCTCAAGCATAGCGGAGCGGACTTTCTCGATCAGAATGCCAACTATCGTCTCGGTGTCTGAAAACTGGATATACTCGCCCAGGGCGAGGGCAAAGAAACGGCGGTGCGATGGAAAGGCTGCAGGATGCTTGCCGTAAACTCCGGCACGGCGTCAACGCGGCAATCAACCGCTGCCAGGCGGGCAGTTCGATCGCCGGAGAGAATCATCGGTAAGCTATGGCTCTCTTTCACACGGCCTGTCTGCCCGAATGGCCATCGCAGGAGAAAAATCGTTCCTTTGATTCAGGGAAAGTGGAGCGGTACCCGCCGGGCTGACCCAGCGCACGACTGATCCCGGGCGAGACATGCCTCGCCCGCGATGATTCCCGTCTGTAAATGCTCCCTAACCCATAAGTTACTCGACAAGTGCGGATTGCACAATTGCCCCCGATTCGAAGTTTAATCACAAGGAGCTTCGGTCCGTGTATTTCGTGTGCAGCAACTTGTGGGATCGCTCCCCTAGCGGCTTGCCCAGGAATTCCTCATAAAGACGGGCCACGTCCGGATTGTCGTGCGACTTGCGGAGCTTCTTGCCCTCGTCCTCGCGATAGATCGCCGCAATTCGCGCCTCGCGGACTACATTGGTCGTGAACCGCGGCTGCCCGCCTCCGCCGATACATCCCCCGGGGCAGGTCATCACTTCCACGAAATGGTAGTTCTTCTGCCCCGTGGCGATCAGGTTCAGCAACTTCTCGGCATTTCCCAACCCATGGGCCACCGCCACGTTCAGGGTGGCCCCTTCCAGGAACGCCCAGTCGGGAAGCACGTCCTCCACCGTCAGCGATGCCTCTTTCAGCCCATTCAGCCCCGCAACCGGCTCAACGTGCAGGTTCTCCATCGGCAATTCGCGGCCGGTAACTATCTCGTACGCCGTCCTCAGTGCCGCCTCCATCACACCGCCCGTATTGGCAAATATGTCGGCCGCACCTGTCGATAATCCCAGGGGCGCGTCCATTTCTTCATCGGGCAGGCTGGCAAAATCCAGACCCGCACTGCGGATCATCTTGCCCAGTTCCCGCGT